>JBDUCM010000069.1:0-26158 GCA_040003455.1 bacterium | reverse complement strand
ACCGCGATGAACGCGAGGATCAGCGCGGGAATAGCCGTCCAGAGAATCTCGAGCGTGGTGTTGCCGTGCACGTGCTTGGGACGCTCGTTCTCCGACTTCCGGCGATACTTGAAGATGGTGTAGAGAAGGAGACCTTCAACAAAAATGAAGACCGCGGTCCCGAGATAGATGAGGACCTTGAACAGGTAGCCGATGTCGCGATTGAACTCCGTGAAGCGCGTGAAGACGGAGTTCGGGTAGTCTGCGTTGGAGCAGGCTGTTATGAAGATCGCGAGGAGGGCCGGCAGCGCTGCGGCGAATTGCCGGCGCAGTCGGGGGGGCAGGGGCATGCGATGTCCTTGTTCCGACAGGATCGGGGGAAGCGCGAACGCAGCCAGTCGTCGCGCGCGTGCGGAGGTGCTTTAACCTCGGAAAAGTACCGGGCGCCATGGGTGAAAGCAACGCAAAATCACCCTCACCTCGGCGCGCACCTGTCAGACTTTCCCCCACACAGCGCGCGGTCGCAACTACTCGCCCGGCTTCCTCGCGCCTTCTACCACTTCCTCTTCAACGGCGTGGATGTCCTTGATTCGCACAACGGCAATCTCCAACTGCTGCCGCAGGGACCCGACTCCCTCTCGCAACATGCGAATCTTGGCGGTCTCGCTTCCGCCTCGGCCCGCCACCAGGTTCATTGCCGCCACCTGATCGGCGATCAAGCCGAATTGCGGCTTGAGCAGCCCCACGAGGGGCGACAGGGCGCGCTTCACCTGCATGCCGTAGAGGGACGTAGGCTTGTTCTGCTTCAGCGAAAGGGCGTACCCCTCCACGATTCCGTGCAGCCGCTGAAGCTGGATGACGGCTTCGTCGATGGTCTTCATCTTCTCGGTGCCCGAGCCGTCGAGCTTCTTCCCTGCCATGCGAACCAGCCTTGGGTTAGTCGGGTCTCACTTCGCCTACATGAGGCTACTCGTCGGTCGCCGCTCAGGCTTGGCGTCGCGGGCACACGGCCGAGTCTGACAGACATCGCAACCGCTAGGCGCCTTGCGCGGGAGTCCCCAGGGCCGGCGTGAGCGACCGAATCATCGCTTCGGGATTGAGCGCCTGATCGAGCTGTGCGCGGGTGAGCAGGCCCCGCTCCATCACCAACTCGTAGACGCCGCGCCCACTCGCGAGGGCGTCACGTGCGATTTCCGTGCTGGCCTCATACCCGATGACGGGCACGAGCGCCGTCACGATGCCGATGGACTGCTCCACAAACTGGCGCATACGGTCCGGATTGGCCGTGATCCCGGTGATGCACCGCTCGCGCAGCACGGTGCACGCGTTGGTCATCGCCCCCAGTCCGGCGAGCAACCGGTACGCAATCACCGGTTCGAAGACGTTGAGCTGCAACTGCCCCGCTTCCGCCGCCATGGTCACCGTCATGTCGCCGCCAATCACGTCGAAGCAGACCTGGTTCACCACCTCGGGAATCACGGGATTCACCTTGCCCGGCATGATCGACGACCCCGGCTGCATGGCCGGCAGGTTGATCTCCCCGAATCCGGCGCGCGGACCGGAGCTCAACAGCCGCAAGTCATTGCAGATCTTGGACAACTTTACCGCGCACCGCTTGAGCACACCGCTCAACTGCACGAAGGCACCCGTGTCGGACGTGGCTTCCACGAGATCGAACGCGGTAATGAGCGAGAGCCCCGTGATCTCGGACAAATTCGCACGCACCGCCTCGGCGTAACCGCGCGGAGCGTTGATGCCCGTGCCGATGGCCGTGGCCCCCATGTTGATTTCGCGAATGAGCGCCTGTGCCTCGCCCAGCCGGTCAACGTCCTCCAGGATGGTGTGGCCGAATGCCGTGAACTCCTGCCCGAGCGTCATGGGGACGGCGTCCTGAAGTTGCGTGCGTCCCATCTTGATGAAAGGTGCGAACTCGCTGCCCTTCGCGAGGAAGGCATTGGCGAGTTCGCGCATCGCATTGCGGAGCTGCTCGATGGCCGTGTGCAGCGCGAGCTTCACCGCCGTGGGATAGACGTCGTTGGTGGACTGGCTGAGGTTCACGTGATTGTTGGGGTGCACGAACTGGTACTCGCCGCGCGAATGCCCTGAGAGCTCCAGCGCCCGGTTCGCGATCACTTCGTTGGCATTCATGTTCGTGGACGTGCCCGCGCCGCCCTGGATCATGTCCACCATGAAGTGCTCATGATGACGCCCGGACCGGATTTCGATGGCGGCACGGACGATCACGTCGGCCGTTTCATGCGGGAGCAAGCCGAGTTCCGCATTGGCTTTTGCCGCGGCTTCCTTCACCGCCGCCAGCGCCTCGATGAGCGCGGGAAATTCGCGGAGGGGCACACCGGTGATGGCGAAGTTCTCCATCGCGCGCAGGGTCTGGATGCCGTAGAGCGCGTCATGCGGCACGTCGCGATCGCCGAGGAGGTCATGCTCAGGCCGCGTGCGACTGCCGCCAAAGCCGAGTGCCCGGCCGCGACCCACCAGTGTGGCATCCACCGCGGAGAGGCGCTGTTTGATGGCCCGGGCGGCGCGCGCCACGAGGGCGGCATAGAGCGTGGGCGTCTCCTTCAGCATGTCCTGCGCTTGCGACTGCGTGAGCACGAACACGCGCGTCCTGACCAGCGCCCGCGCGGTGGTGCCGTGCGAGGAGTCGTCCAGGAGCAAACCTTCTCCTACCGCCTCGCCCGCGCCCAGTGTGGCCAGACGAACAGGCCGCGCCGCGCTCTTCCCCTTTTCGATGGCCACCGCGCCCGACACGATGAGCGCGAGCAGGCTTCGAGGTTGTCCCTCCTCGAACAGGAGCGCGTCCACGTCGTACTCCACAGGCTGGACGAGGCGGGCGAGCTGGTGGACGGCCGTGTCGGTGAGGCCGTCGAGAAAGCTGAGGGCGCGGAGTTCGTCGCGCATGGCGGTGGTGGTCATGGGGAGAAAGTAGCCAATTTGCGGACGTTCCGGGCGTTCCAGCCAACCCCGGCGCCCCGCTGGCGCGAACGGCTGCATCCGCCGTAATTCAGGCGACTCCCTTCCCAAGCCAATTGCCATGTCCATTTCCCGTCGCGATTTCCTCGGCGCAGGCGCCGTCACCGCAGCCAGTCTCGTTCTTCCCCGCCGCGGCGACGCGATGCCGTTCATTCAGGTGACGGACCGGGCTGCGCCGCCGCTGACGCCATTTGCGGCACGCCCCGCGGTAATCACCAGCGACAACGGGCTCCGCGGCGCCAAGGTGGCGTACGACATGATGACGCAGAAGGGCGCTGACCCGCTCGACGCCGCGATTGCGGGGGTGAACATTCAGGAGTTGGACCCGACTGACCAGTCCGTTGGTCTGGGCGGGCTGCCGAACGCCGAGGGCGTGGTGCAGCTCGACGCGAGCGTGATGCACGGGCCCACCAAGCGCGCGGGCTCGGTGGCGGCGCTGGAGGACATCGCGACGCCGTCGCTCGTGGCGAAGGCGGTGATGGACTATACGGATCACATCATGCTCGTTGGCGCCGGCGCGCGGCGGTTCGCGCTCGAGATGGGGTTCACGCCGCAGAACCTGCTTACCGAGAAGAGCCGGCAGGACTGGCTGCGCTGGCGCGCCAACCTGAACGCGGACGATGCGTTCCTCGACTATCACGGCAACGTGCAGATCGCGAAGCCCACCGCGCCGCCGCGTACGTCCATTCGCATGCCGGCGTTTCGCCAGGACGAGGACAATGGCACGCACGTGTTCCATGACGAGCGCGGTGTGCCGCACACGTATGGCACGATCAACATGAATGCGGTGACGTCCACGGGCGACATCGGTTCGGTCACCACCACGAGCGGACTCTCGTGGAAGATTCCAGGCCGTATTGGCGACAGTCCGATCATCGGCGCGGGCCAGTATTGCGATAACGAGGTTGGCGCAGCCGGATCCACCGGGCGCGGCGAAGCCAACATCAAGGTGTGCGGCGCCTTTCTCGCGGTGGAGTTCATGCGCCTGGGGATGACCCCCGAGGCGGCGCTCATGAAGGTCATGGAACGCACCATTGCCATGACGGAGAAGCGCCTGTTGAACGACAAGGGCCGTCCGTACTTCGACCTCCAGTTCTACGCGATCAACAAGAAGGGGGAGTTCTCCGGCGCCACCGCGTACGAGGGCAGCAGCTTTGCCGTGTGCGACTCGCAGGGGCCGCGACTGATCAAGGCGGCATATCTGTTCAAGCGCGAGGAGCGGCCCACCGGAAAGCCCATCTCGGGTACGATGGTGATCCCGAAGGAGTAGCGGCCGCGAAGCAGGCGCAGCGACTACGTATGCTTCAGTCCTGACACCAGCTTCGACAAGCGGTCGGCAGCGGAGCCGAGCGCGTTGGCGGCGCCGGCGATTTCCTGTGTACTGGCACTCTGCTGCTCGCTCGACGCGGCCACCTGCTGCATTGCCGCGGCGAAGGAGTCGGTGCCGCCGGCGAGGATGCCGAGGCGCTCCGTCATCTCGCCCACGAGCGCGCTGGTTTCGAAGGACGCGCGTTCGATGGTGCCTGTCCACGCTTCCGCGTCGGCCACGGCGCGCTCGATGTCCGAGAACGATGCGGTGGCTCGGGCAGTGGCCGCGCGGACCACTTCGGCCGTGCTGACCGCGCGCTCGGCGGACTCGCGTGAGTGCGAGATGCCGTTCAATACGCTGTTGACGATAGACTCCGTCTTCTCCGCTGCCTCCGACGACATCGTCGCCAGCCGTCGCACCTCGCTGGCCACCACGGCGAATCCGGCGCCGTGCGTTCCGGCGCGTGCGGCTTCCATGGCGGCGTTGAGCGCCAGCAGCTTGGACTGGCGGGCCAGCTTGCGGACAAGGGTGACGAAGGAGCGGATTTCCTCGCTCGCGTCGCCCAGGGCGATGATGGCGCGAGCGCTCGCGTCCACGTCGCCGGCCAGGGTGCCGAGCGATTCGGCGCTCGCGTCCAGGCCAGCGCGGTTTTCGCGGGCGAGCGTGCGCAGGTTCGCGTTTCGCGAGACGCCGTCGCGCGCGCCGTCGTCGAGATTGAACGCCAGCATCTGGAGCGCGGACGCCGAGCTGGCGAGGGTGGCAATCGTCTCGGCCATGGAGGTTGCCTGCTCGGAGAGGTCGCTGGCGGTGTTGGCGATCTCGCCTGCGGTGGCTGCCATTTCCTCGGAGCCGGCCGTGATCTCGGACGACATCGCGTTGGTTTCGCGCGCCGAGCTGTCGATGGCCTCGGCGAGCCGGCGCAGTTCCACGATCATGGCGCCAACCGCCCTGCTGAGACGGCCGATTTCGTCGTCGGAGGTGGCGTGTCGGAGCGTGACGGTGAAATCACCCGCCGCTACGGCTTCTGCGGCCTCGGCGAGTTCGGTGGCGGGGACGGTGACGGTGTGGGAGAGGAAGCGGGCGGCACCGATGGTGATGGCCGCGACGACGAGCGCGAGCGCAGCCACGCCGAGGGCAATGGCTTCATCCACAACGGGGCTCGGGACAAGCAGTGCGCGAGCGCCAAGCCAGTATGCGGCCACCACGGCCACCCCCGTGAGCGTCGAGCGCAGGATGAAGCGCCGGCGCAGGGAGGAGGCTGAACGGGCCTGGATTGGCGTGACGAACGAGAAGAACGGCATCAGTGTGGGGGAGGGTGAGTAGCTGTGCGGCGTGCTTGAATGCCCTTCACACGGTACTAAATTGAAATCAGCGACCTTCGCTCCGCCCGCAGGTGCCTTTCGCCCTGCCAGAGGTCCAAGCGCCGAGCCGTTTGACCATGACAGACAACGCAGCACCCCATGCCGAAGGCGATGCGCCGATCGGGTACGACCCTGCCGCCGTCGAACGGAAGTGGCAGGCACACTGGCAGGCCCAGGGCACCAATTCGCCCGACCTGGCGCACGGGGAGAATCCGTTCTACGCACTGATGATGTTTCCGTATCCCAGCGCGGAGGGGCTCCATGTGGGCAACCTCTTCGCGTTCACGGGCAACGACATCTATGGACGATTCCAGCGACTCCAGGGGCACACCACGTTCGAACCCATCGGATTCGACGCGTTCGGCATTCACTCCGAGAATTTCGCAATCAAGCTCGGGATTCACCCGGGCGAGCTCATTCCTAGGAACATCGACAACTTCCGCCGCCAGCTACAGCGTGCGGGCCTTATGGTCGATTGGAACCACGAGCTGTCCACCACGGATCCTTCGTACTACAAGTGGACGCAGTGGGTCTTTTTGCAGCTCTTCAAGCAGGGGTTGGCTTACAAGAAGAAGGCGGCGGTCAACTGGTGCCCCTTCGACAAGACGGTGCTGGCCAATGAGCAGGTGGTGGCCGGCGCGTGCGAGCGATGCGGCACCGTGGTGGAGCAGCGTTTCCTGGAGCAGTGGTTCTTCCGGATCACGGACTATGCGGCGCGCCTGCTGGCCAACCTGGACGGTCTGGACTGGTCAGAGAGCACCAAGACGGCGCAACGGAACTGGATTGGCCAGTCGGAAGGCGCGGAGGTGGTGTTTCCCATTCAGGACGTGATGCTGTATGGGGGCAGCGCGATGGCCATTGCCGGCGCGTCGGGCGAAGTCACGGCCAGCGCGATCGACGTGCGGGTGTTCACCACGCGGCCGGATACGATCTTCGGTGCCACGTACCTGGTGTTGTCGCCCGAGCATCCACTGGTGGCCACAATTGCCGGTGACGAGCAGCGTGATGACGTGGAAGCGTACGTCGCGCACGCGTCGAAGCAGGATCTGGTAACGCGCAAGTCGACGAAGGAGAAGACGGGCGTGTTCACGGGGGCCTACGCCACCAATCCGGCAACCGGGGGGCCAATCCCGGTCTGGATCGCGGACTATGTGCTGATGGAGTACGGCACCGGGGCGATCATGGCTGTGCCCGCGCACGACGAACGCGACTTCGAGTTTGCGCAGAAGTTCGACCTGCCCATCACGCGCGTTGTGGCGGGTCCGGACCAGGACGCACATACACCGCTCGGCGAAGCAGCCTTTACCGAGACGGATCACTGTCGTCTCGTGCATTCGGGCCGGTTTGACGGGCTCAGTGTGGGAGAGGCGAAGGCGGCGATTGTCACGGAGCTTTCCGCGCATCACGCGGCGACGCCCGTGGTGAACTATCGCCTCCACGATTGGTGCATCTCGCGACAGCGGTATTGGGGACCACCAATTCCCATCGTGTATTGCGACACGTGCGGAACGGTGCCGGTGCCCGAGTCGCAGTTGCCGGTACTGCTCCCGATGATCGACGACTTCCGTCCGGATGATTCGGGGGTGAGCCCGCTGGCGCGTCACGAAGAGTGGTATCACACGGCGTGTCCGCAGTGTGGTGCCAAGGCGCGCCGCGAGACCGACGTGAGCGACACCTTCCTGGATAGTTCGTGGTACTTCCTTCGCTACCCGAGCTCCAAGCGCGAAGACGTTCCGTTCAGCGACACGCTCACGAAGAAGTGGCTGCCCGTCACCAGCTACATCGGCGGCAACGAGCACGCCGTGCTGCATCTGCTGTACTCGCGTTTCGTGACAATGGTGCTGCACGATGCGGGCTTCATCAACTTCGAGGAACCGTTCACGCGATTCCGCGCGCACGGCATGATCGTGCGCGAGGGGGCGAAGATGTCCAAGAGCAAGGGGAACGTCGTGAACCCCGACCTCTACATCGATGAGTGGGGAGCAGACTCGTTTCGCACCTACCTGATGTTCCTCGGCCCCTTCGAGGAAGGGGGCGACTTCCGCGACAAGGGAATCTCGGGAGTGAAACGTTTCCTGGACCGCCTGTGGCGCTCGGTGCACGACGCGCGCACGTCCGGCCCGCTCGAGGAGGAAGTCCAACGCAAGCTGCACCAGACGATCAAGAAGGTGAGCGAGGATCTTCCGCGGCTTGGGTACAACACGGCCATCGCGGCGATGATGGAGTACATGAACACCATGCGGTCGGGAGAGCGGAAGCCGCACGTGGACGAAGTGCGTCCACTCGTTCAGATGGTGAGCCCGTTCGCGCCCCACGTTGCCGAAGAACTCTGGTCGGTGCTGGGCAATACGAAGAGCGTCTTTGATTCCGGCTGGCCCGCGTATGATGAAGCGCTCATTGCCGAAGACACCGTGACCATGGCGGTGCAGGTGAGCGGCAAGACGCGCGGCACGATCACCGTGCCGAAGGGGGCCACGCAGGAACAGGCCGTGGCGGCGGCACTCGAGGAAGCGGCCATCGCCAAGTTCGTGATTGGCGAGCCGCGGAAGATCATCTACGTGCCCGGGCGGATGCTGAACTTCGTGATGTAGGCCCGGATGGGGCCGGCCCGTTGGGTTGTCGTTCACCAACGGGCAACGCGTCACTCAACGACAAGGGGTCAGAAGCGAACGCCCACGGAGAGTGGCAGGGCGATGATCGGCTTGCTGTCGGACAGCATGACGTGCATGCGTGCCTCGGCCAGGGCGGTAAATCCGGTGAGTGGAATCTCCACGCCGCCACCGAAGTTGAAGCCCGGTCGCGTGCCTTCGTGCGTTGCGTTGTAGATGGCGATACCGCCGGTGACAAAGGTCTGCGTGGTGGACTTCTGTAGACGGTAGACGATGGTGGAGCCCACCGAGACGACGTTCGCGTCGTATCCGTTCAGGGCGCTCTTCTTCTGCGGAAAACGCTGGAACATCGCTTCGCCCCGCAACGAATACGGCTGCCCGCTCACGGCGTACTCCACCAGACCGCCCACGCTGTAGCCCGCCTCGTGGTCGTCCGTGAGGCGGCCCAGCGGAACGGAAATGCCCGCCGTGACGCCGTACAGGGGCGTGTACATCTCGGATTGCGTGCGCGGCGCGGGCGCCGGGGTGGAACCCGGTCCGGACGTTGCCTGGGCCGATGCGCCGCTGACGCCAGCACTGATGAATGCGAAACCGAGAATGAGAGAAGTCAGACGCATGTTTGGAGAGTTGGTTCGTGTTGAAGCCGAATCGAATTCGCGATCAGAGCAGGCGCCCGATCCATTCGCCGACGTAGTACCCCACAGCAGCGACGCCGAGCCCCACGACGAACATGTCCATTCCGGAGCGGAATACGCTCCGTCCCGTGAACACCGAACGCGCCGCGCCTACGACCCAGTGAGACAGCATGGCAACAGAAAACGATGCGATCACCGCCGACATTCCTTCGAGGAAGAAGAACGGCATGACCGGGATGAGCGCACCGACTGCGGTGGCCGTGCCCGTGATCCAGGCCTCACGGAGTGGCGAGGTTGCTGATTCGCTGATTCCCAGTTCCTCCTGCACCTGCTCCGCGAGCATCTTTTCCGGATCCGCCATCACCTGCGTGGCGATGCGATGCGCGGATGCCGCATCCATCCCCTTGGCTTCATAGATGAGGGCGAGTTCGTCGCGCTCGATTTCCGGCATGAGCGCGATCTCGTCGCGCTCCATCGCAATTTCGTGCTGGTAGACTTCGCGCTCGCTCTGCGCGGCGAGATATCCACTCGAGCCCATCGACAGCGCGTCGGCGATGAGGCCCGCCACGCCGGCCACGATGACCGCGTGGTGCTGGGACGAGGCCGACGCTCCAATAACGCCAGCGACCAGGCCAAAGTTCGCGGTGAGGCCATCGTTGAAGCCGTACACCACGTTGCGCAGAAACCCGCCCGCTCCCGTCTTGTGCCAAGGCTCACCCGTTCGTCCCGCAACCACGTTGAGCGTGGTGGCGTGTTCGGCGGATTCCCTGGCCAGCAGCAGTGCCTCGTCGCGGCCTGGAACACCGCGACCCGTGAGGCGGTGCATGTCGAGATACGCCTTGACCTCGCGTCCTTCTTCCGCGAGCAGCATGGGCAGGAGAAAGTCCGGGCCGAACCGGCGCCCCAGGAATGCGAGGAGCCGAGTGCGCGAGGTGGGCTTGAACGGGCCCACGCTGCGCCCGTGTTGCGTCAGCAATCCCGCCCAGATATCCAGATGACGTCGCTCGACCTCCGCCAATCGCGCGTAGATGTCCTTCTTTCTTGTGTCGCGCTCCATGTCGGCGAGCAGGCCGTACAGGTACGCCGCGTCAGCTTCGTCCTGCCAGTGGTGCTCGAACGCGTGAAGGTCCGCTTCGCTCCGTTGTCCCGGCGGTGGGGCCGGGGGGATGATCGTTGCCATGAATGAAATATGGCAGGGGGATGAAGGGGTGCCCAGAGCAAAGGCAACCATCGCGGCGATCCCGCGTGTCTGATGGATACCAGTTTCACCGGACCAGAGGACCCCTCCATGCGTTTCACACATTTGCTCACGCTCGCCTCCGCCGTTGGCGCCGTCACGGCCACAACGAGTGCCCAGGAACCGGCTCGTGCCACGGTACAGAGCCGGATCCGAATTGCCGCGCCTGATGTCTATCGAGTTGACACGTATGGAGAGCCGTCGCAGCGCGCGGCGCTTGGGGTCGGCACCTCGACCACCGGCACCATGCGCGATACGCTCGGCCTGCTTGTCACGTCGATCACGCGCGGCAGTCCGGCGGAAAAGGCCGGGCTCGAAGAAGGAAACCGCATTGCGTCGATCAATGGAGTGAGTTTGCGTGCGAATGCGGCCGACATCGAAGACGGTGAGATGTCCAATGCACACACGCGCCGGCTCACGCGCGAGCTGGGCAAGGCCAAGATCGGCGACGAAGTCGAATTGCGGGTGTATCGCGACGGCCGCTCCCAGACCATCAAGGTCAAGACCGCTGATTCCGATTCGTTGTTTCGTCGTACCGAACTGACGAAAACCACGCAGGCGGACCGGGACAACCATCCCGCGCTGGGCTTCGGCATCGGCAGCACCGGGGGCCGCAGAGATACCCTCGGCGTGCTGGTGATGAGCGTGTCGGATTCATCGCCTGCGTCGAAGGCCGGTCTTGAAGAAGGCAACCGGATTGCGGCGATCAATGGCGTGAACCTTCGCGTTGCCAAGGAAGACGCCGGCGACCGCTCGGTGGGCGATGCCAAGGCGCAACGCCTCCAGCGCGAAGTGTCGCAGCTCAAGCCAGGCGAGAACGTGACGTTGAAGGTCTACTCCGAAGGCAAGTTTCGGGACGTGACGATGAAAGTGGCGCGCGCCGCGGACCTGCCACACGGGCATAACGGGATGATGTACATTGGCGGCGATGGAATGGGCTTCGGCAGGATGGCGCCGATGCCGCCCATGAGGCCTATGACTCCCATGGCGCCGATGGCGCGCATGCCCTACGCACCGAGCATGTCACGAATCGCGCCGATGAGTCCGATGGCACCAATGGAGCCCATGCGCGAGATGCGCATGGATTTCGAGCCGGAGATGCGGCGCAGCATGGAGGAGGTGCGTACCCAGCTTCGAGAGATGCGACCAGAGCTGGAGAGCATCGCGCCGCGTGTTCGGATGGAGCTTGACGCTGTCCGTCCACAACTGGAGCGGCTGCAGCCTCGGATCCAGATGGAACTCGACCAGGTGCGGCCACAGCTTGAGCGTCTGCGCACCCGCATGCCCGAGATCATGGATCAGATCCGGGTGATGCCCCGGATTCGCATGGTGAACGTGATCGTGTAGCCCGGCCGCATGACCTGACCGCCGAGCGTCAGAATTCGATCTGTGCGCCGAGCTCGATCACGCGATTGGGTGGGATCTGGAAGAATTCGGTGGCGGAGCGGGCATTTCGGGACATGAGCGCAAACAGGCGCTTGCGCCAGCGCGACATCTTGGCGCGATCCGCGAGCACCAACCGTTCGCGGCCAAGGTAGTAGGACGTGTCCATCGGCGGGATGGGAATGCCCTGTAACGCCGCGCGGGCGAGCAAGTCCGGGATATTTGGCGACTGCATGAAGCCGTACTTGGCCACGAGCCGGAAGAAGCCGTGGCCAAGGTTCTCGACCGACAACGAGTGTTCGACGTCCACTTCGGGAATTCCGCGTGTCTGTACACTCAAGAGCACCACGGTTTCGTGGAGCATCTTGTTGTGCTTCAGATGGTGCAGCAGCACCACGGGCACCCCTTCGGGGCTGGATGTCATGAAGACCGCTGTCCCGCGCACCCGGAGGGGCGGTTTGAGGCCGATGCTGGAGATGAACGCATCGAGCGGCAATGCGCCGGCGTCCTGGAGCAACTGGAGCTGCAAACGCCCCCGTTTCCAGGTGCTCATCAACGTGTACACTCCGAACGCCATGGCGAGGGGGACCCAGCCTCCGTGCTCGATCTTCACCACGTTCGCGATCAGGAACGACAGGTCGATGAGGAGGAACGACGCCAGAATCAGCCCAACGTGCAGCCTGGACCAGTTCCATCGCGAGCGCGCCACTACGGCGAAGAGCATGGACGTGATGGCCATCGTGCCGGTGACGGCGATGCCGTACGCCGCACTCAGGTTGCTCGAGGTCTTGAACGCGAGCACCAGCACGAGGCAACCCACCATGAGCGCCTTGTTCACCTCGGGAATGTAGATCTGCCCCGCCTCGTGCACGGATGTGTGCACGATCTGCATGCGGGGTGAGTAGCCGAGTTGAATGCTCTGCTGCGTGAGCGAGAAGGCGCCGGAGATCAGTGCCTGGGATGCAACGATCGCCGCCAGCGTGGCGATTACCAGGAGGGGCCATTGAAACGCCGTCGGCGCGAGCAGATAGAACGGATTGCTCGCCGCTTCGGGATTTCTCAGCAACAGCGCGCCCTGGCCGAAATAGTTCAGCATGAGGGCGGGGAGCACCGCGGCGAACCACGCAATTCGGATGGGCCGCTTGCCGAAGTGGCCCATGTCGGCATAGAGCGCCTCGCCACCTGTCACGCACAACACCACCGCGCCCAGGGTGAGAAAGCCGGCCATGCCATGCACGAGGAAGAACTGGACGGCGTGCCAGGGGTTTGCCGCAGCCAGCACACTCGGCGCCGCGACGATTGACCGCAGGCCCAGCACGGCGATGCTCACAAACCAGACGACCATCATCGGGCCGAAGGCCGTTCCCACGCGAGCGGTGCCGAACCGCTGCACCATGAACATGGCGAACAGGATGACGATGGTGATCGGCACGACGAAGAACGCGAGGGAGGGGGCGCCTACTTCGAGGCCCTCCACGGCGGCCAGCACCGAGACTGCGGGGGTGATCACACCATCGCCGTACAGCAGGGCGGCGCCGAACAGTCCGAGCGAGATGAGGAGTATGCGCCGTCTCGAATCATCGGCGCGCCGGCGCTGTTGCAGGAGCAGGGCGAGGAGCGCCAGAATGCCACCCTCGCCGCGATTATCTGCGCGAAGAATGAATACGATGTACTTGATGCTGACCACGAGGATCAGCGACCAGAGAATGAGCGAGAGCACGCCGAGGATGTTTTCCGGCGTGGGATGAATTCCGTACTCGGCCTTGAAGCATTCTCGGAGCGCGTACAGCGGGCTCGTGCCGATGTCGCCGTACACCACGCCAAGCGCAGTGACGGTGAGGATGGCGAGACGCCTGCCCGTTGGGGGCGGGGGCGCAGGGGTCTCGGTGGTATATGTGGAGGTCTCGGACGACATCGAGTGCGAAAGAAAGCGCGGGACCGCACGCTCGCGGCCACCGCGGAAATGGTACAGGCCGGGGACGCATGCGCCCCCGGCCTCCATTTAACATACGCACTTGCCGCTCCAGCGGCAGTCGAGCGGGGCCGAGAGTGGCGAAACAGACCCGTCAGCGGGCGATCGCTTCGATCTCCTTGGCAGCCCGGTTGAGGATATCCACGATCTGGGTCAGGATCGCCTGATCGTGCACTGCGTCGGTGGCGCGGCTGTACGTAGCCTTGCCCACGTGGCGAAAAGCACCATGCACCTCGGCCATCGGCTCGTCGAGGAAATGGCCGACGAGCTTGGCAATCCGGTCGAAGATGTTGTCGACGGTTTCACGGTTTTCGGCCAGGTGAGCCCGGCCTTCGTCGGTGATCTCGTACACCTTCTTGCCCTCAGCGCCGGGCATCACGCGCGCGTACCCGAGGTCCTCGAGGAGCTGGAGGGTGGGGTAGACGGTGCCCGGGCTCGGGGCGTAGGCTCCGCCGAAGCGCTCTTCCAGCGCCTTGATGATCTCGTAGCCGTGTCGCGGTTTCTCCTCCAGGAGCCGAAGGACGACGTATCGCAGGTCGCCTTGCTCGAACATGCGTCCGCCACGCCAGCGGCCGCGAGGTCTTCCCTCGGCGCCGAAGAATCCGTTCATGAAGCTTGCGTCCCAGCCCCACTTGCCGCGCGACTCCTGCGGCCTGCTGCGACGGTGTTCCCAGGTGAAGAAGCAGTCGTCCATGTGTCCTCCGCTCATCAGAGCGATATATCTTTGGTGCATCGAAGATATATCGCCCGATATATCGGAGTCAAGGCGTCGGTTGCCCCAAGCGGCAGTCGAGCGGTCCGTAGTTTCGGATAAACGAGCCGCTACCGCGCCGCCGCACCGACTCGAGCCGCCTTGGGCCGATGCACGCGGGCGGGCGGTTGCCGCATCTGCCAACGGATACGCGCGACCAGAGCGGCGGCTACTGCCAGTACGCAGAACTCCACGAAGACCTTTTCGGCATCAATCCAGTCAACCGGCCGGTCCTTGAGCGCCGGGTCCGTAAGGATGGCATGGACGGCGTACAGCGGAAACAACGCGTATGTCGCGAAGTGAATGCGCTTCCACCACCGTCGCCCAATCGCAAAACGGTAGTACGACGTGATCACGACGATGATCAGCAGGTACGCCGCGGCTGCGCCGGCGGAATTCACCAATTGCTGTTTCGGACCGTTGAGGGGATAGAACAGGTCCACTACCCGAAAATCCACGCGATTGGGTATCAGCAGGACCGCCGGATGCACCAGTACGAGGGCGAGGGCCGCGTAGCCTGTCAGGTTGTGGATGCGCACCGTGTTGATCCGACGGTGCGGCCAGTTCCGCACTGGGCTGTATTTGGTCGAGATGAGCAGCCCCAACAGGATGTTGAGGGACATGAGCCCAATCGCTCCCAATCCCGCAAAATTCGACAGATCGATCGGGTCCATCACGTTCCTGGTCATGGGGTTCGCGCGGAAAAAAGCACGCGGATACTGCTCGCGCAACGTCGTCGGCCGTGTTCGCTGGAATGAATTCCGGCACGCGCGTTGCCGTGTTCACCCTCACGACGGAACGACGACTTCATCTGCATTGGGAGGTACGACCATGAGTGACGACCTCGGCACCGACGGCATGAAAAATCAGGTCAAGGGAGCAGCCAAGGAAGCTGGCGGGAAGCTGCGCAACGCAGCGGGCGGCATCACCGGCAACACCAGCGAACAATTCAAGGGCAAGGCAAAGGAGCTCGAAGGAAAGGCGCAGCGTAAAGTCGGAGAGGTGGAACGCGACATCGATCGCGACAACGACGTCTGATCCATCGGCTACCACAGCAGCGAGGGTGTCGGCACCATGTGCCGGCACCTTCATCGTTTCGTCATCCGGAATACAGTGAGTCATCATCAAGACCTGCGTCTTCGCTAATGCCGTGATCACGATGGCCTAAGGTCCCCGCCGTATCGTCGAGGTGAGCAGTTCACCCACGATCCGAATGCGGAGGAGATGATGTTCACGACCCTGCTGGAGTCTCGCGCGGCACGCACCAGGAATACTCGCGGCACCGTGGCGAGCGTCCTGCTGCATGGGGCCCTCATCACGCTTGCGGTCATGATCACGATGCGTGGGCCAGTTACTGCCGACGCCAGGCCGACGCCGATTACTCCAATCACGTTCGTTCCGATCCCACCACCCGAACGGCCGGTGGTGCACCAGGCCTCGTCTAACCAGCCGGCGTCGGCTGTTCCACAGGCGCCAGCCATACCGCTACCGCTCGTTCCGCAGGTTGACCTCGCGCCGTCTCGCATGATCATCGACGGTCCCACCGTTCCCGTGGATCGCCTCGCGTCCTCGGGGCTCGGCTCAGTTCCGTCGACATATGCACCAGGTCCGGGACTCGGCGGAACAGCCGGAGATGCTGTGGATGTCAGCTACGTGGAGCGCGCGCCGCGCATTGTTGGTGACCCGATGGCGCCGCGGTACCCGGACGCCTTGCGAGCCAGTGGAATTTCCGGTCACGTTGTCGCACGCTTCGTTGTGGACACGCTTGGGCGTGCAGAACAGGAAGGCATGACGATGCTCGATGCGACGCACCCGCTGTTCGCGGATGCCGTTCGCAATGCGATTGGGCGGTATCGGTTTGCGCCTGGTGAGATTGGCGGACGAAAGGTGAGAACAATGGTGCAGCTTCCCTTCACCTTCACGGTGAAATGAAGCTGGCACGACACCGGTGATCCCTGCGACAACGCAGTGAAAGAAAAGGGTCGGCATCCACTGGGACGCCGACCCTTCTTGTGCCAATGCCGACCGGCTATTCGTACCGCAGCGCCACGATGGGATCGAGGCTCGCCGCGCGTCGCGCCGGCCATACGCCGAACAACACGCCGACGAGCGCCGAGAAGACGAAAGCCATCACGATGGATGACGGGCTGATTGAGGTATTCCACTGGAAAAAGGTGCTCATCAGCGTGGCACCGCCGCTTCCGACCAATGCGCCGATAAGGCCTCCCAACAGACACAGCACAACCGCCTCGATGAGGAACTGCAACAGGATGGCGGAACGCGTTGCGCCAAGGGCCTTGCGAATGCCGATCTCGCGCGTGCGCTCGGTAACGGATACGAGCATGATGTTCATGATACCGATACCGCCCACGAGGAGCGATACGGCGGCGATCCCACTGAGCAGGTACGTGAAGACCTGCGTGGTCTCGCCCAGGGTGTTCAGGAAGTCTGCCTGACTGCGGATCTGGAAGTCGTCCGCCTTGCCGCGTACCAGGCGGTGCTCACGACGCAACACCTTCTGCACGTCAGCCATGGCATCCGGAATCTTGTCTTCGGTTGCCGACAGCACGCTGATGGAGCGCAGGCGATCGGAACCAAACACGCGAAACCGTCCCGTGGTGATTGGAATGAGCACCTGATCGTCCGGGTTGCCGAAGGGAGATGCCTGGCCCTTTGACTTGAGCACGCCGATGACGATGAACTGAAGACCTCGGATGCGCACCGGCTCGCCGACGATCGCCTCGGGGGCGCGAATGTTCATGTTGTCGAGCACCGCCGATCCGAGAACGACCAGACGCTGGCGTCCCTCGTCTTCTGCCGTGGTGAACATGCGACCCGCAGCAAGGTCGTACTTGCGGACTTCCAGATAGTTGGCAGTGGTGCCGATGATGTTCGTGCTGGTGTTCTGATTCAGGTACTGGACCTGCTGCCGCGAATTGATCTCCGGCTGGACTGCCGTGATGTTCGTCGCCCGATCCTCGATGGCCTTCGCATCCGCGATCGTGAGCTTCATGCTCTGATCGAATGCGATGCCACCGCCCCCGCGCTGCTGGCCAGGGTTGACCGTGAGCAGCGTGGTGCCAAGAGAGCTGATGCGATCCTTGACCGCACCCTGCGCACCTGCGCCGAGGGCAACCACGGCGATGACTGCCGCCACGCCGATCACGATGCCAAGCATCGTGAGCAGGGAACGGAGCTTGTTGGCGCGAAGCGCGCCGAGCGCAACGCGAATGATCTCGCCGAAAAGCATAGCTGGGTCTCGTTGAGCCGGGTGATTCGATCAGGCGCCGCCGCGACCGCCACCACCGCCACCACCGCCGCCACCAGCGCGACCACCACCACCCGCGCCTCCGGCACCAGCCGCGGGCGCTTGCTGCAAGCCCGGCACACCGCTGTTTGCACGGTTGCGGTCGTTCTGCTGTTGCCGCGCAAACTGAAGCGCTGCTGCCGCAAGCATGGCGACCTGCTCACCTTCCTTGACGCCGCTCAAGACTTCCGTGTAGTCGAAGTTCGACGCGCCCATCTGAATGATGCGGGGCTCGAATGTGGTCCCCTTCTTCACGAACACCAGACCGGAGCGCGAGCGACGTCCACCACCACCACGCGTTTCACCGCCGCCAATCGTGAGACCTGCGCCGCCGGCGCCCGCCGCACCACCCTGGCCGCCGCCACGGCCCCCTCGACCGCCACGCTGTCCACTTTGCGCCATCTGTCCGCCGGCAGCCCCCTGACCGCCCGCAGCTGCTTGTCCGCCGGGCGCGCCGCCACCTGCCTGCATCTCCTTGCGGCGGCAAGCGCCGGCAATGCGCGGGTCGACGCCGATTGCAGCGTAAATCTTCTGCATATCGTCACGAAGCGCCGAGCGATCCCCTGATCCGCTCATCATCTGTTGGCGTAGTGCGTCGAGCTTGGCGCTTTCCGCAGGCTTCTTCTTGAGCGCCGCTGTAATGGCCTTGCAGTCCTTGTCGGTCACATCGGGCATCTGGCCACCGCCCTGACCGCCTTGTCCGCGCTGCGGATCGAGCGCCACTTCGCCCTTCGCGGCACCGCGCGCGCCTGCGGGCGCGGCCCCTGCCGGGGGAGCGCCTGCGGGGGGAGTGGCACCAGCCCCACCCGCCCCACCGCCGCCACCACCCTGACGACCGCCGCCGCCATTGCGGCCAGCGGCCTGCAACACGGCCATCTGTGCGCGAACGCTGTCCGGGTCGAGCCCAAGGATGGGCGCCGTAGCCACGGCCTCACGCACATTGCGGACGGCGTCGTTCGGAACTGCCAATACACCGGAGCGCTGATCCACCAGCACGCTGGTTTCGCCGTTCATGCCGGGCTTGAGCAATCCTTCGCCGTTCTCGAGCGTGACCAACACCGGAAACATCGTGACGTTCTGCTGTACCACGGCCTGCGGCTCGATCTTCTCCACCGTGCCGACAAAGCGTCGCTCCGGGTAGGCGTCAACCGTAACCGTAGCCACCTGACCCGGCTTCACCTGTCCAATGTCGGTTTCATTGAAAAGCGCGCGAATACGGACCTGGCCGAGGTTCGCCATCTTCAGCAACGTGGTGCCGCCACCAAAGGCGCCTGTTGCCGATGTGATCACGGTACCGAGCGACACAGTCTTCTCGATGATCGTTCCTTCCACGGGCGCACGCACGGTGGCGTCTTCAAGACGCTGCTTGGACAAGTCCATGCTCGACGTGGCCGACACCAGCTGAGACTGCGCGTTGGCGAAATCCAGTTGTGCGGTTTCGTACTCCGTGGCCGTGATGATGCGCTGCTTGAACAGGTCGTCGGCACGCTTCTTCTGGGCCGTGGAGACGTCGAGCTTGGACTTGGCTGCCTTCAGCGCCGCATCGGACTGGTCGAACTGGTTCTGCACGTCGCGCGTCTCGATCTGCACGAGCAGGTCGCCAGGCTTGACCTGATACCCTGTTTCCACGGGCATCTTGACGATCAGCCCTGACGCCTTGGACTTGACCTCGACGACGTTGATGGGCTCCACGACACCCGTAGCCTGGGCGTCGATGACGATGTCACGGCGCGCAACCGCGGCCGTCGTGACAGGGATGTTGTTCTTCTTGTCTGACGAGCACGCGGTGCCGAGAAGCAGCGCGGCGACGACGATGAGCTTGCGCACGTGAAGGCGAGTGGGAGACGGTCAGCGCCGGATCGACATTGCGATGGGAGCGCGCGAGACGGATGGAGCGGGGAGCAGAGCTAGAACGACATCATGGGAGATCGCGACCGACGAGCGCCTCGAGCTGCGCACGGGCCACGCGGACATCCTGCCGGGCCTGGATGAGCGCAGCGCGCGCCGCATCCAGTGTTGTCTGGGACGTAAGGACATCGAGCAGCGTCGACGCGCCGAGCGCATAGCGTTGCTGCTGCACGCGAAGGTCTTCCTTTGCGGCATCGATGGTGGCTTGCTGAATCAGGATGCGCTGTTGGGCCGTGCGCACCGCCGCCAGCTGCTGCACCAGGGACTGCTGTGCCCCGAGTCGTACGTCCCGCGCGGTGGCTTGCGCGAGATCGGTAGCCACGAGGGCCCGCGTCACGGCATCTTCGCGCGTGAAGTTGTTGAACACGGAGTAGGAAACCCTGAGCGCGAATACGTCGGAGTAGGCCAGTGGATTGCCGCCCACACCGAAATACTTGTTGTTCTGGTTGGAGCCGCTGCCGCTCCGGTTGTACGTCAGGTCGACTGACGGCAGATAGGACGTCCTGGACGACTTTACTGATGCCTGGGCGGATGCAATCTGAGCCTGCGACTGTTTCAGCGCCGGGCTTTGCTCGATCAGCGAGGCCAGCATTGCGCTATCCACGGGCGCCAGCCCCAGGTCGAGCGTATCCGACGGGAGTGCCGTGACGAGATCTTCCGAGCCGATGATGCGCGAGAGCGCCGAGCTGGCAACGCGAACGTTGTTCCGCGCGGTGATCAGGGCCAGCTGCGCATTGCCAACGGCAATCACGGAGCGCAGGGAGTCGGACAGGGTGACGACTCCGGCTTTGGTGCGCGCGATGGAGAACTTGAGCTGCTCCTGTGCCTGCTGGAGCTGCGCCTGGGCGGCGGCTTCTGCTTCCCGCGCGGCGAGAATGCCGTAGTACTGGGTTTTCACCTGTAGCGCGAGGTTGAACTTCTGCGTCACCTCGTTCGCTTCGGCAGCGCCAACGTCATACTGTGAGCGCGTGACTTCGTTGCGCTTGCGGCCGCCGTCGTACACCGTAAGGCTCGACGATAGCCCGGTGTTGTAGGTCCACGGTGAACTCGCGGAATACGGCACGAGCGTACCACCTGGGCCCTGTTGGTCGCCGGAGCGATTGGATTGGCCCAGGGAGAGACTGAGGCTCGGCCAGAGTGCACCACGCGCACTCCGGACGCTCGACTCGGCCGTCCGCACCTGCCCACGTGCCTGAATGGCGGCGAGGCCGCTCTGCTCGGCCTGCGCGACGGCGTCGCGCAGGGCGATTGGGCGGGCAGCTAGCGTATCGGAAGCGGCCTGCGCTGTAAGAGCAGCGGGTAGGACGAGAATCGCGACCGTGGCCGCGCGAAACATCGCAGTGGTGGGCATGACTTACTTAGTGACAGGCAGACTTAATGTGCTTCCGCTCGGCGTCATGGCGCGCCTGCTCGTCCTTGCGTCGCGCGTCGAGACGCGTGCGTTGGTCAGGGGTGAGCACGGCATTCAATTGCGACCGCGTGACGGCCTTGATCGAGTCGAGAGTCGGCTGGAGGGGTTTGAAAACGGCGTCGAACTGGCAGTTCCGCGCATCGAAGAGCGAGTCCGCCGCAGCGCGCTGCGTTGGATTCATGTCGAGATCTTCGTACAGTTGCTTGCGCCGCGCCGCGATGGAGTACTCGTCCTTGTGAAGCATGCGATCGGAAGCAAAACCGACCACACCCCCCACCAGAAGGGCGCCGAGGAGAAACGCGATGGCCTGCTGTTTGGGGTTGTTCATGCGCGGACCTACCGCGAAATGATGAAGTGGATTGCCGCGTCGCCATCGCCAACGGATGCCGCACGAGACGACGGCTCCACGGACGGGGTGGTTGGCGAGATCACGCTCGCATAGGCGCTACGGACTTCGAGCTGGCGGGAATGCACGAGGGCCAGGCTGGCAGCAAAGATCAATGCTGCCGCGGCAACCAGTCCGGGCCGAGCCATTTCGGCCAGCTCCGACCACCATACCGTGCTCTCGTCCGCGCGCGCCACGTGCGCGATGATCCGCGCTTCGAGCGCGTCCCAATAGCTCTCTTCCACAGGCGCGGCGTACAGCGCGCGCAGCGCACTCGTCAATTCCGCGTCGCCGGAAGTCCAGCGGTCATGCGTCATGATGTACTCCGAAGATTCTGAAGCAGCCGGCGCAATGCCGCGCGGGCATGGTGAAGATCCGATCGAGCTGTACCCTCCGGGATACCGAGCGTTCGCCCGATCTCGCCGTGAGTGAAGCCTTCGACGTCATGCATCACGATGACAGCCCGCTGGCGGTCGGTCAGATGCGTGAGCGCCTCCTGAAGCCGTTCGCGGAGCTCGCCCGATTCCGCAGGATCACGGAACGGCATCGGCACGGACTCCGGCAGCTCTTCCGCGACGCGTACCTTGCGGCGGCGGACGAGGTCGAGCGCGGCGTTTGCCATGATCCGGTACAACCACGCCCCGAATGGCTGGTCGGGACGAAACCGGTCGAGCGCGCGGTGCGCGTGCAAAAACCCTTCCTGCACTGCATCCTCAGCGTCCTCGTGCGAGAGCACGATGGCGCGAACGATGGCGTACGCCCTCCGCTGGTGGATGCGAACGAGCGCCGAGAAGGCATCGTTCGAGCCACGCTGCGCCGCGATGACGATCGCGCGCTCGGTCGTCAGGCCTTCAGAGGGCGAAGGCATTGTATACGACGAGAGCGGCGAGGAAGTCGCGAGCATGATTCCAGCGGTGGGGTGACGTCATTTCTAGTACGCCTACCCGCGTTCCAGCGTTGGGGCAACCATCATGCGTTCGCGCCCGCGCCGGCCAGGCCGAGTGCCTCCGCGGACCGCTGCATCGCCGCGATCACGAACGCGATATGTACATCGAGATCTGCGCCCAGAGCTTCGGCCCCCTGAATCACGTCCTCACGGCTCACTCCGCGCGCGAACGCCTTGTCCTTCATACGCTTACGTACAGAGCGCGCATCAACATCGTTCACACTGCGCGACGGCTTGACCAGCGCAGTCGCGGTGATGAGGCCGGTAAGTTCATCTACGGCAAACAACGTTCTGGACATGAGCGTCACACGAGGAACCCCAGAATACTGGGCATGGCCCATGATTGCATCCAGGATGTCTTCCGGCCATCCGCGTGCCCTCAGGATCCTGACCCCTTCCGCCGGGTGCTCGTCCGTGGCGGATCGCGCCGCGTTGGGAAAACGCTCATAGTCAAAGTCATGGATCAGCCCAGCCAAACCCCAACGTTCCACCTCTTCGCCATGATGCTCGGCATAGGCGCGCATGGCTGCCTCCACGGCGAGCATATGCTTCCGAAGGGATTCGCTGGCCGTGTATTCATGAAGCAACGCGAGAGCGTCGTCTCGGGTGGGAAGCATATCGGCGGAAGGAGTGACAGGCCCCGGGCGATTGCCAAATACCGCCCGCACATCAGGATTGGTTGATGCCTCGTCGAGCACCAGCACTAAAGGATAGTCCCAACGAGCCCGAAACGCAGGCTGCGTACCTCCCCTTGCTCCGAGAAGTGGGCCGGCGGGCCCGCGGCCCGGACACGAAATTCCCCTTCTCCGTGCCCACTATTCACGCCTTGGATGATCTCGTGCTGTCAACGCCGGTCACGTTTTTTGTCGGTGAGAACGGTTCCGGGAAGTCCACATTGCTCGAGGGCATTGCTGCCGCTGCCAAACTGCCCTCCGTGACATCAACCGATCTGGCGACGGATGTCACGCTCATCGGCCAACGCGAACTGGGCGATGCACTCCGCCTCGTTTGGTCACGGCACACGCATCGCGGATTCTTCCTGCGGGCTGAAGACTTCTTCGGATTTACCAAACGCATAGCAACCCTCCGCACCGAATTCCTCGAGCGCCTCGAAGCGCTGGAACGCGAGTACGCGGATCGCTCCGAATACGCCAAGGCCCTCGCAATGGGGCCGTCCCGCACATCGCTTGCGGAGCTGGAGCGCCGGTACGGCGTGGATCTCGACGCCAACTCGCATGGCCAGAGCTTTCTGAAGCTCTTCCATTCGCGGTTCGTTCCGCGTGGGCTATATCTGCTGGACGAACCGGAGGCGCCATTGAGCCCGCAGAGTCAGTTGGCGCTGTTGGTCATGATGCAGGACATGGTCGAGCAAGGGGCGCAGTTCGTCATTGCAACGCACTCGCCGATCCTGCTCGCGTTTCCTGGCGCCACGATTTTCAGTTTCGACCGTGTCCCCATCGCGGAAGTGCGCTATGACGATCTGGAGCACGTACGACTGACCCGGGACTTCCTGAATGCGCCGGAGCGCTACCTCCGGGCCCTGCGCCAGGAGTAAACGGCGCGAACCGGCGTGGCTTTACCGCCCCGAGGTGACCCTGGCGGGCCGTACCGGAGTCCACCTTGGCGCTCGGCTCGAGGTCGATGGATACAACAATCATTTGTGCGTTGACATCCCGCCGTCGTGCGCCGTCGTCTTCCGGCAGCATTGCCTCCTTTCCCCGGCGCGAAATGCATTTACGACGCATGTCTGGTTTCGTCGCCCTTCTGGTTCTCGGAGCGTGCGGGTCCGGCTCGGAGACAGGACCGGCGATCATCAAGACGTCACCGCCGGCCCCTATCGTCACGTCAATCAGCGTGTCGCCCGGCGCTCCCACCATCGAGCTTGGCGCGGCCATCCCACTCACCGCCGTTGTTCGCGACCAGTTCGGGGCGGTGCTGTCGGGGCAGGCCGTCGCCTGGGCCAGCACGGTGTCGACTGTGGCGTCCGTTGATGCAACTGGAATAGTCACGGGCCGAGCGCTTGGTGCCGCCGGCATTACGGCTTCGGTGGGCGACAAGGCTGGAATCGCCACCGTGGTTGTGGTCGCCGTCCCCGTGGCAGCGGTAAATATCGACGCCGTTCCGGGCTCGTTGACGGCAGGACAGACAATTCAGCTGGTCGCCATACTCAAGGATCGGAACGGTGTGATCGCGGTAGACCGGGCGGTCACGTGGACGTCGAGCACGGCGTACGTCGCCAGGGTTGGAAGTACCGGGATCGTGACGGCCGTGGGAGGAGGTACCACGACAATCTCCGCGACAAGTGAAGGGGTGAGCGCCACCACGTCGGTTGTGGTTGCCGGTCCGCCTGCGCCGCTTCCAGTCGTCAGCGGCATTGCACCAGCCAGCATGTTGGCCGGGAGCACAGCGACCATCACGGGAACCGGCTTCGATCCGATCGCATCGAACAATGGCGTGACCGTGCGCGGAGCTCCGGCGACGCTTTTGTCGGCGAGTGCCACGCAGATCATCTTCACTGTGCCATGCGTGGGTAGCGGACTTGTTGACGTTCGGGTCATGGCCAACACGCGGGCCGGGCCCGCGTTCGTTCAAGCTGTCACAGTGGTCCAACGCAGCCTGACCGTTGGGCAGGCGCTGGTGCTTTCCGATCCGGCGTGCAACGAGCTTGCGCCCAGTGTCGGGAATGCCCGCTACGTGGTCAGCGTGTTCAATACCGCTTCGTCTGAAAACGCGCTCACGGACTTCGAGTTGGGCGGCAATGTGGCGTCGGCCGTTCTCGGCGCAAAGGTTCCAATGCAGGCAGTCGCGGCAGCGAAAATCGCAACTGGACCACCGGGACCTGAGGCCTCGCGCGATCGGGCACACTGGGAGATGCTCGAGCGCAACCGGGCGAACTACCAGGAAGGACAGGCCATTCTCGCGCGGCAACCGTTCCTCAATCGTGCCAACCAACTATCAGTCGCGCGGCCGCCGGATGTCGGCGACATGCGTTCGTTCTTCTTTACCTATAGTACCACGTGCAACGACAGCACTCGCGTGATGCGCGGCAAGGTGTTGTACGCGGGGACGAAAGCAATCATCTGGGAGGATTCTGCCAACACTCTCAGGGCAGCCAACGACTCCACGCTAAACGACTACTACCACCGACTTGGTGTCATTTTCGATCAGGACCAGTATGACGTGGTCCGGACGAATTTTGGTGATCCGCTCCGTCGCGACGCGGTGACGGACAATGACGGTCATGTCAACATGGTCTTCAGCGAGAGGCTCAACGCCACCGGTGCGGCCGCGTACGTCACCAGCTGTGACCAGTTTCCGCGAACGGTGTTTCGTGGGAGCAACTTCGGGCAGAACTTCTATGGTTCTGTTCCCACAACAAAGGCCTCCAACCTCAACAGCACGCTCTCTCCCGATGGTTGGTTCAACTTCATGGCACGCACCGTTGTGCATGAAGTCAAGCATATCGCCGCGCTCTCGGCCCGTGTGGCGAACGGATCGCCCAATTTCGAGGAGTCATGGCTCGAGGAAGGGACCGCCCGTCATGCCGAAGAGTTGTGGGTGCGGCAGTATCTCGAACATGTGTCGTGGAAGGGCAATACCGGATTCGGCACAGCTGGCTCCAACGGCATTTTTTGCGATTTCCATCCGGAAAACGACGTGTGCAACGCCGCTGATGTGCTGCGTCGTCCCGGGTACGGCATGCGACGGCACTTCAACGAGATCCTCAACAAGTTGCAGCAGCCCTGGAACTGGTCGCTGTACAATGATGGCTCCGGGCAGAGTGGTAGCGTTTTTTACCAGACCGCATGGTCGCTCGTTCGGTACGCCATCGATCGGTATGGTACGTCGGAGGCAGCCTTTCTCACGGCTTTCACCAATGCGACGACAACGGGGCTGGCGAATCTGAGCGCGGTGTCGGGAGTGGCTGCCGATCAGCTTGTGGGCGGCTGGAGTCTGGCACTCTATGCCGACGA
>JBDUCM010000205.1:0-8012 GCA_040003455.1 bacterium | reverse complement strand
CCCGCGCTCAAAGGCGATACAACGGTATTCGAGTCGGCTCCGCGCTGGTGTGCAACTCATAGCGGCCGGACCGCGAACCTTCCATAGGAAATGAACGCCGCCATGATCGTCATTGCCACGCTATAATTCAGTGGCGAAAAGTCGCGGTAGTAAATATAGAACGCGCTGATCAAGACCGATTCCGCAGCCACGGTGGCCGCCGCGATTGGGACCAGGACGGGCAACACGCTCGTGGCACCGGGCACGATCAGGCCCAGCCCGGCCAAGCACCCGATAACTCCCAGGAATGCCCACAGGCCCCGCGGAAGCGCTCGCATCGAGGCGACATTCTTCTGGAGCTCCTCAATCTTGAATATCTGGAAGGCACCCCCTGAGATGCACAGCAACGCCAACGCTATTTGCAGGA
The DNA here is from genome assembly GCA_040003455.1 of bacterium. Lineage (GTDB taxonomy): Bacteria > Gemmatimonadota > Gemmatimonadetes > Gemmatimonadales > Gemmatimonadaceae > AG11. Next base: position 7,606 of record JBDUCM010000205.1, on the reverse strand, counting down.
CCCATAATAGAATATTCATGTTGTCTCCTCAGCTCTGCCAGCGGTCGAGGGTGACGATCTGGATCAGGTTGCCGCACGTATCGTTCAGCATGGCGATGGTGGAGCCGGTCACCTTGGTAGGCGGCATGGTGAACTCCGCGCCCATCGGCTTCATGCGGTCGTACTCCCGCTGGACGTCGTCCACATAGAACATCGCGGCCGGCTGACCCTGGTCGAACATCGCCTGTTGGTAGGTTGCTGCGGCCGGATTGTCGTTCAGGGCCAGTTGGAGCTCAATGCCGTCCGGCTCCTCGGCTGACGCAACAGTTAACCACCTGAACGGCCCTTGGCTGAAGTCTGCCTTCTTCACGAAGCCCAGAACATCGGTGTAAAAGCGGAGCGCCTTCTCCTGGTCGTTCACGTACGCTTTGGTGATTTTGATCTTCACGGCAATTTCTCCTGTCAGTTATTCAGGTTGTGGGGTGTGGTCAATCGCTTCAATGTCGAACTGCCTGGCGTACTCGGCATGCAGTCGTTGCCAACCACCGAACTTCAACGCGTCGCCAGCGACAATGCGGCCGATGGGGTGACCTTCCAGAAACCGGTCGAGCACGTCGAAGCAGATGTGCCAACCAGCGGCGCCCATCGCGATGAACTTGCGACCGATGTTGTGCCAGAGCGTAAGGCGCGTGCCGTTGGCCAGCGGCTCAAGTTCCCATCGAATGTCATTCCCGCCCCAGTTGTACTCGAGCAACCGTGGGGCCTCGGCACGCTTGATGTTCGTTTCGGAGACTTGTGGAATGGGTGTTCCCACCGTCGAGAGCTTCACTGTTCCGGCGGTGTCGAGGTTTCGATCGGCATCGAACGGTGCCCACTCGCGTAGCTGCTCCGGTTCGGTCAGGGCTTGCCAGACCTTCTCCGGCGGATGACGCAGTTCTCGAACGAGAACAAGCGTCCATCTGTCTCCGTCCCTTCGAGCCTCGGCGCCTGCGGCAGCGCCCGGTGAGTACTTCTCACGGTTGCTCATTGTTTCTTCCCTTTCTTCCTGGGCGGCGGATCCGTGCGATCGAGGTGACGTTCGAGCGCGTCGACGTGAGCAGACCAAAAGTGCCGGAACGATTCCAGCCAGGCGTCGATTTCCATGAGCGGTTCAGGTCTGATCCGATAAACGCGGCGTTGCGCGTCCACTCGCGCCTCTACAAAGCCAGCCTCTCGGAGCACCCTGAGGTGCTTGGAGACGGAAGGCTGAGGCATTCGGAGGTGGTACTCGATTTCGCTGACCGACTGCTCCGAGGACGCGAGCAGGCTCAGAATGGCGCGGCGGTTCGGTTCCGCGATAATGCCGAAGGCAGATTCCATGGTACGTATATACTCGTACAGGTATGTAACTGTCAAGCCATGTATGTCATCCGCCCTCACAAAGCCGGCAAATGATCCGTAAGGACGGATGCGTCCCTTGTATTTCGGTATTTCTTCGGTATACTCTTCCCCCCGGCCTTGTGCAGGCCCGTGACCGGCTCCGAAGGTTTCATTTGGGTTCTCGTGGTGCCACACCGTCGTGTCTGCCCAACTCCTCGCGCTCCGACAGTTGCTTCAGCAACGGTTTCCGAACGCTGCCCCGCTCACCCAACGGCTGGCCACCCCCGTCCCAACAGGCCTGCCACCGCTCGATCACATCTTGCCGGGAGGTGGCCTTCCCCGCGGCAAGTTGACTGCTTGGGCACCTCTGGGAGGAGCAACCGCCGTCCTGCTCGCCACGTGCCAGATGGCGGTTGCCACAGGCGAACGGGCTGCATGGCTCGACGCGTCTGGCACCATCGGCCCCGACTGGGAACGATGGCAGGACGGACCTCTGCTCATTCGCCCCACGGAACCACTACGCCAGAACGCACTTCGCAGCGCCGAAGTGTTGTTGCGATCGGGAGGCATTGCGATGGTGGTGCTCTCCGGCGCCGAGCCAACGCCAACGGAACGAGTCCGCTTGACGCGAGCCGCACGCGAAGGCGGTGGCGTGTTCGTCATTCTCACGCACAACCCGTCGTTGGCCACGCTCAGAATCGCGTCGCGCATTCTGCCGCACAGTTATCGCTGGGAACGTGGACCCTTCGCCAACGCTGCCGCGCCAGTCGAAGCAACATTGGAAATCCGCGCACGTACTCTTGGCTGGAATGCGCACACCCGCGTGATCCTGCCGGTATCACGCTATGAGCTTCGTCTGTCTCTCCATCCGGAACTGGGCGACCGCCGCGGAATCAAGCGCGCAAAACAACGCTGACAACGCCGGCACAGCCAAGAGCATCGCAAACAGCACGCTACGACTCAGCACGGCATTGATGCATGTCAGTCCGCACATTTGCGAGAAGGGCGGACTGGTATGGATCGATGCCCGTGGACTCTCCATCAGCCATGTGGCACGGGAGGTCCTCGCCATTGCCATACACCATGCGGGAGACAACGTACGCGTTGGCGCAGCGCGCACGGCAATCGCGGCGGAGATCGCGGCGTGCGCTGATACGGGCACGCCGGATCGCACAGTGCTCGTCCCGCCAGGAAACGATCGAGAGTTTCTTGCGCCCTTTCCGCTCTCCGTTCTCGAGCCCCACGCGAACGCGCCACGACTCCTGCCGATGCTCGCCGACGTTGGCATCGAAAGCTGCGGCGACCTGGCTCGGCTCACGGGTGAAGCCATGGAAGTTCGCTTTGGTGCGGACGCCGTTGCGCTATGGAAACTCGCCCGGGCCGATGATTCGCGTTTGCTCTTTCCACCCAGGCGTCGCGCGCTTCCATCAGCATCGATCGAGTGGGAAGAGTACGTCCTGCGCGACGTGGAGCGCCTCCTGTTCGTTGCCAACAACCTCACCATCACCGTCTGCGCCGAGTTGCGCGCATGGGGCGAGACGGCTCGCGCACTGACGCTCGCCTTTCGATTGGCGAATGGCACGAGCATGGAGTGTTGCATTCACGCCGCGACAGCAACGGCAAGCAAGACGACCTGGCTGCGGCTCATTCGAACAGAGCTGGAACGCACCACACTTCCCGACGCAGTCACCGGAATCTCGCTGCGCATCGATGCCGCGTCCGCACTCGAGACGCCGCAAGGTGATCTCTTCGACGCCGGCTTTCAGTCCGCTCGCGCAGTGGAGAGTGCAGTGGCATCGCTGCTCGACGACAAGCGGGCCACCATCGCCGGTCTCACGACTACGTCGCACCCGCTTGTCGAGCGCCGCGCAACGTGGAGCGCACGAACAGTCTCCGAAGCACTGCGCACGAATGAAAAGCGGCCACCCATGTCAGCGCGGCTCAGTGCGGTCGTGAAAGAAACGGCGTCCACCCTGCTCTCCTTGCAACTCTGGCCAAAGCCGCGACAGGTCACCGTCACAACGCAACCACGACGAGGATGCGACGTGCCCGTCTCGTATCGCGAGCAACGAGGTGCTGCAAATCCACCTGCACCAGGTGATGTCGAACTGCTCGTCACCACCGGGCCGGACTGCATCTCCAGTGACGACGTGGGAATGCCATACTCGCGTGAATATTTCCATGGCCTCACGCACGACGGCACGCTCGTGCTGATGTATCGCGATGTCACGCACGGAGGATGGTACCTGCATGGGTGGTGGGACTGATGCGGTCCCCATACGTCGAGCTGCGCGCGCATTCGGCCTTCTCCTTTGGCGATGGTGCCGTTGCGCCGGAGGTGCTCGCGACATGCGCCAGGCAATTGGGATACACGAGCCTCGGCCTTACGGATCACGGCGACCTGGGTGGCACCGTGCGGTTTGCAAGGCAGGCCTGCCTGGAAGGCATCCGGCCCATCATCGGCGTGGAGTTGCTCGTGGACGGGTGTCCGGCCGCCTTCCTCGCACGAACCGCGCAGGGATATCGGAACATCGCAGCACTCGTGACCCGTGCGCGCGCAGGCCGGCTCGAGGATCTCGCCTCGCCATCTGGCGCCGACGATTCACCAGCCACGGCGCACGTCTTCCCAACGAGAGGCCGGCCGCTGGTGACATGGGCCGACGTTGCCGAACGAAGTGCGGGGGTTCACGCCCTTACCGGCCCCGCATCGGGAAGTCTTGCGTCGGCGCTGTATCAGGGCCGTCGTGATGATGCGACGCGCGTACTCGCCAGATGGCGCGACGTATTCGGCCCACGACTCGCCGTCGAAGTCCAGTTGCATCATGCGGGGCGATTCGAGGAAGCACTCGCCGGTGCGCTCGTCGATCTCGCCGAGCGTGAAGGCGTAGCATGGATCGTCGCAGGGGATCCCCGATATGTCGACGACGGAGGACGTCTCGTTCACGACACGCTCACCGCGCTCAGGGCTGGTCTGACACTCGATGAAGCAGCTGAACAGGGTGTGCTTCATCCCAATGACAGTTGGAAGCTCGTGTCACCCGAGGCCATGGCAACGCGCTGGCGTGGCGCAGAACGTGGTTTGGAGAAAACCGCGGAGATTGCGGCCGAGTGCGGCTTCGAGCTGACATGGCTTCGGCCACCGCTCCCGAAGTACCCGATCCCTGCCAGCTATCCGAACGACAACGCATTCCTGCGTGAGAAGACATATGAAGGTGCGCGAGAGCGCTGGGGCGAGCTGTCGGATGCGCAGGTGACGCAATTGGAGCACGAGCTCGCAATGATCGGGCGGCTTGGCTACGCGGGGTTCTTTCTCGTGATGTGGGATGGCGTGCGCGAGGCGCATAGCCGCAACATCCTGTGCCAAGGGCGAGGCAGCGCGGCGAACAGTGCGGTCGCGTACTGTCTCGCCATCACCGCAGTGGATCCGGTGAGGCACGGGTTGCTGTTCGAACGCTTCCTCTCGGACATCCGCGTCAATGGCCAGACGGAAGCGCCCGACATCGACGTCGACGTCGAGCACGACCGTCGCGAGGAAGTGCTCGATTACATCTATGGAAACTGGCGCCGCGAGAACGCGGCCATCACCGGTGTGGTGCAGATGTACAGCGCACCAACCGCTATACAGGACGCCATGCGTGCCTATGGCTATCCACCGGAGGTCGCGTTCGCCCTTTCGAAGCGCGTCCACCGGCAGGATCCCGCCATCGGTGCGGAGGAGCTCAGGGAAGACTGGTGCGCCGAACATGGGTTTGATGTCGGCACACCGCGCGGTGACGCACTGGTTCGCACAGTGGCCGCGTTCGAGGGACTGCCACGCATGCGCTCCACGCATCCCGGTGGTTTTGTCCTCTCATCCGCACCCCTCGGCGATTACTGCCCCATCGAACCGACGACGATGGGACGCACCATTCTGCAGTTCGACAAGGACGATCTCGACGCGATCGGCATACCCAAGTTTGATTTCCTGGGGCTTGGCGCGCTCGCCATGATCCGTCGCGCGTTCGACGCAATCGAGATACTGCGGCCTGGGGAGGAACGACTTTCGATCTACAAGTTGCCGCAGGACGACGAGAAGACCTTTGCGATGATTGCGCGCGGCGACACCCTCGGCACGTTTCAAATAGAAAGCCGCGCACAGATCGCATCGCTCGTGCATACCCGCCCCGAGCGGATGTACGACATCGTGGTCCAGGTCGCGCTCATTCGCCCGGGGCCGATCGTTGCGAAATTCGTGCACCCATATACGGAACGGCGGCGCGGCCGCGCGAAGATTGCATATCCGCCCGGAATGGAAAGCCGGATGGGACCCGTGCTCGACCGCACCCAGGGCATTCCGATCTTTCAGGAACAGGCGATGGCGCTCGCGATGACGCTTGGCGGATATACCGCGAGTGAAGCGGACGAGCTACGCCGGACCATGGGCAACGATCGCAAACGACCCAGGCTCATTGCCGCACTCGAACGATTGCGGACGCGCATGTCCGAGAATGGCATCGCGGATGATGTGGCGACGACGATCGCCGAAGACCTCCAGAGCTTTGCCAACTACGGATTTCCCGAGAGTCATGCATGGAGTTTTGCACTCATCGCGTACGCGACGGCGTATTTGAAGGCGCATGAACCTGCCGCGTTCTATGCGGGATTGTTGAATGCGTGGCCAATGGGATTCTATTCACCGGCAACGCTCGTGCACGACGCCAAGCGGCATGACGTCGAAGTGCGCAGTCCATGTTTCGTGCAGGGACATTCATTCTGCACACTGGAGCCGATCAGGGACGAGCAGCCCGCGCTCCGCATCGGATGGCGATTCATCCGTGACATCGGAACGCCGGTGCTTGACCGGCTCATCGCAGCCCGCGCCGCCGCACCCTTCACGTCGATTGTCGATGTGGTACGTCGCGGTGCGCTCACGCGCAGAGATGCGGCGGCCTGCGCACGCGCGGGCGTATTCGCGGTGTGGCAACCCGACCGGCGGCGAGCCGCATGGGAGGCATTGCGAATTGCCGGTGATGTTCTCCCGCTCGCGCCCGCTCGTACCGAGCACGATGTGGATGACGCGAGTGCCTTCGCGCCGCGGGGGTTGAACAAGACAGAAACCATCGTGCTCGACTATCGAACACTGGGATTGAGCATCGAAGGGCATCCGATGGAACAGCTACGTCCCTGGTGCAAGCGCATGGGCGTACTCGACACGGCAACAGCGCTCCTGGCGCCTGACCGGACGATGGTGGTGGTCGCGGGCCTGGTCGTCGTTCGACAGCGTCCCCAAACCGCAAAGGGCACGGTGTTCCTTCTTCTCGAGGACGAGTTTGGCTCGATCAACGTGATCGTGTCGAGAACGATCGACGAGCAGCATCGTGAACTCGTACGGCACACGAAATTTCTGGCGGTCTATGGCCGAGCGGAGCGCAGTGGGCCGCTGGTAAACGTCATCGCGCAGAAATTCAAAGTGCTCGATGAGCTGACCGAAAGGCTTGCCCATCGGTCGCATGATTTTCGATGAATACGTCGGCGATCATCGCTGACGTCCATACACTTGGAGTCGACGCTCGAGTTGGCTCGGGCGTTGACAGGAGAAAGCGCCGGTGTCAACTTGCTTAACAGCGTTAACGCCGGGATTGTCCAAACATGAGCACACAGAAACGGGCGCTGGCGCGTGATGCGATCAAGGCACTGATAGTCGATGCAGCGCGAGAGTTGTTCGTGCGGGATGGCATTGAGGCCGTGACCATGCGCGCGATCGCCAAGCGGATCGGGTACACACCCACGACCATCTATCTCCACTTTCGCGACAAGCAGGCATTGCTCGAGGAGCTCTGCCTGCGAGACATGGGCGCGCTCGCCAACGCCTTTCATCGCATCGGCCGTATCGAGGATCCCGTCGATCGCCTGCGCCGTCTGGGCATGGCATACATCGACTTCGCGGTGGACTATCCATCGCACTACCGTTTCATATTCATGACGCAAAAGCCGGCCATTACGTCGGCGCTTCAAGCGTCACCCGATCAGAATGCGTACCTCATGCTGTTCGAGACCGTGAAGGAAGGGATTGCGGCCGGCCAGTATCGTCCGGAATTCGATGACGCGCACCAATTGGCCCAGCTCATGTGGGGTGCCCTTCACGGCATCGTCGCCCTGCAGATCGTAAAATCGGACGAGCCCTGGATCGAGTGGCGCGACGTTCGCGAGACGGCCCGCGCCATGTGCGACCTGAGCATGCGCGGCGTGCTCCGCGCCTGAGCATGCGCGGCGTGCTCCGCGCATGAGC
>JBDUCM010000068.1:0-26436 GCA_040003455.1 bacterium | reverse complement strand
TGCGATTGATCTGCCAGTGCGGATGAATTTCCACGGCACCGTTGTCGGTGTAGTGGCCGCACACGATCATGCGCCCACCGTCACGCACCATGTCGAGACCCTGCGTGATTGCATCCGGGGCACCACTTGCCTCGATCACCACATCCACGCCTCGGCCACCGGTCGCGCGACGCACGGCATCCAGGCGCTCATCCGCGGGCATGCTGAGGGAGAACGACCGCGTGGCGCCCATGCGATGCGCGAACGCGAGACGATCATCCGGTGCACCAATGGCCATCACCTCGCCAGCGCCGGACAGCGACGCAAACGCCACGATGGATTGTCCAACCGGCCCCGCGCCGAGCACCGCCACGGATTCGCCCAGCCGGATGCCGGCCATGTCTACAGCATGCAACGCCGTGACGAGCCCGCACCCGCCGCCAATGAACGTCTCGGGGGTAAGCTCGGGAGGAAGCTTGATCATCTTCACTCCTGGCTTCATCCAGATGGCCTCGGACCAGCCGCCCAGAAGTCCTTCGCGTGCGCCATACGTGATGCCGTAGACTTTGCGTGATGGACAGCGCGTGGGCTGGCGCGCAACGAGGCAGTGATAGCAGTTGTTGCAGGTCTCGTGAACGTCCAGGAACGTGACGGTATCCCCCTCCTTGATCCGCTCACCGTGAATGTCGCGCAGCGGTCCGCCCGACGCTTCGACGATGCCGACGGACACATGGCCCGGAATGATCGGAAACGGCACCGCGAGTTTGCCATGATGCAGATGAACGTCGGTGCCGCAGACCTCCGAATAAAGCGTACGAAGGAGGGCGGCCCCAGGGGCAAGATCGGGAGTGGGAAATTCTTCGATCACGAGCGGAGCATGCGCGCCGGTCATGAGGACGGCAGAATGCGTCATCGATTGATGTGGGAAAGGGAATGGCCTGAGCTGAACATGGGTTGCCGAGCATCGAGAGGGAACGTCACAGCGGACTATTCGTCGCGGATGTCCAATCCAAGCGCGGCGGCTATCACGACGGCCTGATGGACGGTGACGATTGCGCCATTGAGTCGAACCTCCTCCGGCTGGATGGCGCTCACATCACTTCCCCGCAGGTCGCAGTCCGTAAAGTTGGCGGAGTGCAGCCACGCACCTGCCAGGTCAACGTTGCGGAAGGACGCATCCTGACAGCGCGCGCCCGTGAGATCGGACTCACTCATGCGCACATCACGAAAGGACGCGCTTCGCAGGTCGGCACCAGGGAGGCCCACGAGGGACCAGTTTCCCCCCACCACTTTCATGATGTCAAAGGTGCACCGGTCGAACATGCTGCCCACGAACTTGCACTCCGTGAACGAGGTGTCAAAAAAGTTGCATCCACCAAACGTGCAGTTCAGGAATGCAGCGTCGCGATGCGCCGACGCGTTGAATCGAGCGCCGCGGAACGTGCAGTCGGTGAAGACGGCACCGGTGTTCTGCACTTCGGTCAGGTCGAGATCAACGAACTTGACGCGGGTATGGGTCTGCCCGGAAATGTCCGTGCCGCACCAGGTGGCACCGGAAACGGTGGTGTCGGTCTTTGGGGCGGGCGTTCCATGCTTTCGTTCAGCCATGGCTGATTGGGAGGGGGCGGTGAGGTCGGATCGTGATGGAGGAGGTCATGCGAGTTTACGCTGACTGCAATTCACCAAGTACGCGGTCGAGGGTTTCCACCACCCGATCCGCGTCGCTGTCGCCGAACGTCATTGGCGGGCGGATCTTCACCACGTTGTGATGGGGTCCATCCGTCCCGAGCAGGATGCTGAGGTCCCGCATCCGATTCGAGACATAGCCGGCTTCCTCGGCGGCGGGTTCCAGTGACGCGTGATCGCGAACCAGCTCGATGCCGAGAAACAATCCTGAACCCCGCACGTCGCCGATGATCGAATGACGCGGGGCCAGCGCGCGTAGCCCGTCGAGCATCCGCGTACCGACTCGGAGTGCCTGCGCCTGTAGCCCCTCATCGCGCATGACGTCGAGTACTGCCGTGCCAACCGCGCAGGATACGGTGTTGCCACCGAAGGTACTGAAGTATTCCATGCCGTTGTCGAAGGCGTCGGCAATGGCGCGCGTGGTCACGACGGCAGCGAGCGGGTGGCCGTTGCCCAGGGGCTTGCCCATGACCACGACGTCGGGCACCACGCCTTGCGTTTCGAAACCCCAGAAGTGCGAACCAAGACGCCCGAGCCCCGTCTGGACTTCGTCGGCGATGCACACACCACCGGCGCTGCGGACGGCATCATACACCCCGGCGAGATAGCCGGCGGGAAACAGAATCTGACCACCAACGCTTGGGCACGACTCGGCAATGAACGCGGCGAGCTCGCGACCGCGGGCATGCAGGCCGGCCACAAGACGCGCGACGTCGGCGGCGTACTTCACGCCGGCGAATGAATCGGACCGCTTGTATGTACCGCGATAATCGTCGGCCAGCGGCGCAACGTGCACCCAGTCGGGCGCGCCGAATCCACCGGGTCCGGCGTGCTTGTACGGACTGATGTCGATGAGGGTCGTGGTATTGCCGTGGTACGCGGTCTCGAGCACGAGCATGTCGCGACGCCCGGTGAATGTCCGCGCGAGGCGGATGGCAAGCTCGTTGGCTTCGCTCGCGGAGCTGACGAAGAAGCACACGCGCAGCGGATCGGGAAGCGTCGCCGTCAGTTGCTCCGCGTACACTTCCAGGCCGTCGTGCAGGTATCGCGTGTTGGTATTCAACACGCTCATCTGTCGCGCCGCGGCACGCGCCACGTGCGGATGACAGTGGCCCACATGCGGAACGTTGTTGTACGCGTCGAGGTATCGGTGACCCACGTCGTCGAACAAATGATGCTGCCACCCTCGCACGATGCGCAGTGGCCGGCGGTAGGCGATGCTCACGCTCGGCCCCACCATCGCGCGGCGTCGCGCGAGTGTCTCGGGCAGCGGTGGCGTGCCGTCGGGGAATCGATTGGCCGGTATACCGGCGAGCAGGTTCGCGTCAGGCGAGACGCTTCGCCATACGTCGCGCCGGCTCGGCGTGCCCACGCCTGGGAAATCGCTGCCCAGTCCGAGGAAATCAGTGATCACCTGCAGGTGCAGATGTGGCGTCCAGCCGCCGTTCTCTTCCGGCACACCGAGTGTCGCGATCTGTTCACCACGACGCACGTGCTGCCCCACACGAAGGTGCGCGAACGACGCCGCACTCAGGTGCCCGTACAGTGTGAAGAATGGCACGCCATCGTTCGTGTAGTGCTTGAGAATGATCACGGCGCCGTAGTCGAGCGCGATACGATGCTCGTCAGCGGCGTGGACTTCGCCATCGAGCGGCGCGTACACCGGTGTACCGGCGGTAGCGAAGAGATCCAGGCCGATATGGATCGTTCGGTGTTCGTCCGTGGTTCCGTCGCCGGCAGCGAAGGCCGGTGTCACGTAGAGCAGTCGCGGCTCGTCGTACCGTCCAATGGACACGCGAACCTTCGCATCGCGCATCAGGTCGAACACGCGCCGGGTCAACGCAGGCTCGTTGTTGTCGCGCGCGTCACCACTCACGAGCGCACTGCCCACGCTCAGATCGAGTACCAATGATGGTTCGGTCTTCAAGTCCACGCCGAGTACGGGCCAAAATGACTCGCAGTTCTCCGTCAGCCACTCGCGGACGCGCGCGCTGGATGCCACTGGTTCGAGACCACACGCATGGCGTGAGGTGGCTGTCGCGAACGCGAATGGAATGCGGGCCAATCGGGGCAACGTGCGGCGTAGGGATGATTGGCTGATGGCCAGGTAGTCATTGCCTGGGTTCTGGCTCCGCTGATAGGCGGCAAGGCACGCGCTCATGCAAAGGCGCAGGGCGGCAAGACCAAATACGGCTTGCATTTCCGCGCCGGTCATTGGGAGCACGTTGTTGTATCCACGTACCATCTGCCACATCACCGACAAGGGATCGGGCGCGTCGAGCATCGCGTAGGCAATCGCGATGGCGAGGTCACCCACCGTGATGCCGTGCACCATGTCGCCAAAGTCGATGATGCCGGTAACGCGCTGGCGTAGATCAAAGAGATCGGTGCCACTGCCGACCAGAACGTTGAAGTCGTTGAGGTCGCCGTGGATGACGCTGTGCTGGAGATCGGCGAGCAGGGGAGCTGTGTGCTCGTCAAACCGCGCGACCAGCAGGTCAATGGCGGCGGCAACATCGCCATCCGCGATCAAGTGGCGATGCTGGGCCACCACCGCCCTGCCGCGCGCGAGGTCCCAGTGAAAGTCGCGATGTAGTGCCGCATCGTCGAATCCACTGAAGGCGCGCGTCAACTGCGCGACCGTCTCACCGAACTGATGGAACAGCTCGGGTGATCGATGGGTGGTGGTGCCAAGCGGCACGCCCGGCAAGGCAGAGATTGCCCATGCCATGTGCGCGCTTCCATCGGCCGCGATCACGTCCGTGAAGAGTGCGCCGGAGATGGTCGGATGAATCCTGGGTGTCAGCCCAAACCGTTCTCCCACGTATTGCATGGCGCGTTGCTGGGCGGCAAAGAACGCGCGGTCCTCGTTGGTGTTCGCGATCTTGAGGACGAACCGTGCTTCCCCGAGATCGGAGAGAAGGAAGTTCTGGTCGCGCTCGCTCGGCAATGACAGTGCCGTCGCGGACTGCGCATAGAGATCGCTCGCAAGCTGCTCCGCGTCGCGGAGGTCGAATGTCGGTTGGTTCATCTCGCGCTAGCCTTCCAGGTCTTCCACGGTCTTTGGCCAATCCTGCTTGAGCAGCCGAGACAGCGCGCGGTCGGCGAGGAGCCGCCCTTCCGTCTGGCATCGTGGGCAGTAGTTCGTTTCATTGTCGCGGTAGCGGATGCGCTGGACGGCGGTGCCGCACACGGGACAGGGTTCGCGATAGCGTCCGTGAACCGCCATGCCTTCCCGGAACGCGGTGACTTTCTCCGGGAAGGCCCCGCCAAAGTCTGCCCGCAGCCGGTTTGTCCAGTCCACCAGGGCTCCCTGCGTCGCCTCGAACAGTCTGGAAATCTCTTCGTCCGTCAGGCGGTTCGTGAGCTTCAGTGGTGAGAGTTGCGCGCGGTGGAGAATTTCATCGGAGTATGCGTTGCCGATGCCGCTGAAGAGTCGGGGATCGGTAAGCGAGCGTTTGAGCGTATGGTTCTCCCGCGCCAGTCGTTCGGCAAACTCATCTCGCGTGGCGGTGAGCACTTCGAGGCCGCCACGATCGAATTGCGCGAGCCCCTCTCGTCCCCGAACGACGTGCAGCGATGCGCACCTTTTCGTGCCGGCTTCCGTGAGAATGAGCGCCCCGGTGGGGAAGTCGAATTCCGTCAGGGCAATACGGCCCGGAATCTTCTTCCGTGTGCCGGCGTCGAACCACCGGAAACGCCCTGCGATCATGAGGTGGATGACGACGAATATGTCGCCGTCAAATTCCATGACGATGCGCTTTCCCAAGCGACTCACCGAGCGAACCAGCGCGCCAACCACCGCATCAAGCGGCGGGTCCACTGTCCGGAGAATGAATGGGCTCAGGATGGCGTACGCGCTGAGCGGCTGTCCGACGATGCGCCGCTCCAGCGCTTCTATATATAGGGAAACGTCGGGTAGCTCTGGCACGTCGTCTTACTCGAACATGAAGTACGGGATGTTCCTGCGCGGGGCAGCGTTCATTCAGTGGTCCGCGAGAAGCGCCACACACTCAGGGAGATGAACAATGTGGCGAATCCGAGCAGCGCCAAGGCCTGAGGCCACAGCGCTGCCAAGCCAACGTTCTTCAGGAGAATCCCACGCAATATCTGGAGGTAGTACGTAAGCGGGACCACGTGCGAGATAGCGCGAATGGGTGCTGGCATTGCGGCCAGTGGAAACATGAATCCGGACAGCAGAATGTTGGGCAGCATGAAGAATAGGCCCAGTTGCATTGCCTGTCCCTGCGTCCGTACCAGTGTGGACACCAGCAGCCCGATGCCCAGACTCGCTGTGATGAAGCCGAACGTGAGCGCGTAAAGCAGCGGAAGGCTTCCCCGCAGCGGCACGGCAAACAGTATTCGTCCCAGCAGCAACACCACCGACATCTGAACATATCCCACCAGCACGAACGGCAGCAGCTTGCCGAGCATCAGGCTCGTCTTGCCAATCGGCGTGACCATCAGTTGTTCCAGCGTTCCGCGCTCGCGTTCACGGACGATTGCCAGGCTGGAGATCACGATCATCGTCAGGGTGAGCAGGACACCGACGATGCCCGGGACGATGAAGATCTCTGTCCGCAGGGCCGGGTTATAGAGCGGGAGGACGCGAATGTCGAGCGGCGGCGAGAGGAGGGCGCCCCGTTCGCGCAGCAGGTCGAGCGACAGGGATGAACCAGCCATTGACGCGCCCGACAGCGCCGCTGCGGACGACGTGGGATCGGCGGCATCCACGATCACCTGGGCCGTCGCTGTCGTGTGTCGCCGGATGGACCGGCCGTAGTCGGGCGGCACCATCAAGGCCGCGCTCGCGTCGCCGCGCGCGATTGCGTCACTTGCCGCTGTGCGATCGGGCGCCGTTCCGGTGACGCGAAAGGTCCCGCTGTTCTCCAATGTTGCCACGAGTGCCCGGCTTTCCGACGTGCGCGCCTCGTCCACCACGATCAGTGGCAGGTGACGCACTTCCGTCCTGATTCCGTAGCCGAACATCACGAGCTGGATGGCTGGCACCATCACCATCATGGCCAGTGTCAGCCGGTCGCGGCGCATCTGGATGAATTCTTTCCAGAGCATGGGCCAGAACGGTGATGCCGTGAGGCGATCCAGCGCGCTCATACGCTGGCTCCTTCGTCGCGCCGCTGAAGCTCGATGAAGACATCCTCGATCGTGGCCTGCCCAAACTGCCGGGGTACCTCGTCCGGTGTTCCGACCGCGATGAGATCACCTCGCGAGAGAAAGGCCAGCCGCTGGCAGCGTTCCGCTTCATCCATGTAGTGCGTGGTCACCAACACGGTGGTGCCCTGCGTGCCGAGTTCATAGATGATTCGCCAGAATGACCGTCGTGCCGCGGGGTCCACGCCGGCGGTCGGCTCATCCAGGAACAACACCTGCGGCCTGTGCGACGTGGCGCATGCAAGGGCGAGTTTCTGTTTCCAGCCGCCACTCAGCGTTCCGGCCAACTGCGCGCGCCGTGGAGTCAGCTCGAGGAAATCGAACAGCTCGCGCATCCGTTCGTCGCGTGCGGCGCCACGCAGTCCATACACCGACGCATAGAAGCGAAGGTTCTCGGCAACCGTGAGGTCATCATACAGCCCGAACTTCTGCGACATGTATCCGATCACTTTCCGGATATCGTCGGGCTGTGACTTTACATCGAGTCCTGCGATAGTAGCCTCGCCACTGGTGGGCACGAGCAATCCGCAGAGCATGCGAATGGTGGTGGTCTTGCCAGAGCCATTGGGCCCGAGCAGACCGAATACCTCGCCTTTGTGTATCGAGAGATCCAGGCCGGCAACAGCAACCCTGCTTCCAAATGTCTTTCGTAGTGCGACCGTACGAACCGCACTTTCCGTCGCTGCTTCGCTCACGGAGTGAGGCGACCGTGTATGCGAACCGTTACCGGGATGCCGGGCTTCAAGGCGCCGCCTGAATCAGACAGTGCGACCTTCACCGCGAAGAGCAGATCGGCGCGCTCCTTTTCCGTGAGCGCAATGCGCGGCGTGAACTCGGCGCGATCCTTCAATGCCACCACGCGACCGCGAAAGGTGCGGCCAGGGTACGCGTCGAGCCTCGCGGTGGCGGAATCACCAATGCGGATGTTGGGAAGCGCAGCTTCTCCCACGTATACGTGCACCCAGGGCCGCGATACCACGCCGATGGTCACCGCAGGAATGCCTGCGCCGATGACTTCACCCTCGTTGACATTGCGGGTGAGCACGACGCCGTCTGCGGGAGACATGAGCAGCAGGTCGGAGGTCGCCTCCTTTCCTGCCTGAAGGGACGCCTGGGCCGATGCCAGCTGTGCGCGCGCCGCGTTGATCTGCTGCGGTCGTGCACCGTCGCGAATCAGTGCAAGCGCACTTCGGCTCGCATCTCGACGCGCGACGGCAGTGGACGCCGCGGACTTGGCGGCGTCGAGCTGCTGGCGGCTTACGGTACCCCTGACGACGAGCTGTGTGACCCGGGCCAGGTCACTCGCCGTTCGCACCACCTCCGCCTCGGCACCTTCGAGTTCGCTCGTGGCGCGCGCGACCTCTGCGGGCCGCGCGCCATTCTCGAGATCCCGCAACTGCGCCTCGGCCGCCTGAACGCGCGCCTGTCGCCCCTGCACGTCCTGGGCGAGTCCCGTGACCGTCAGCGACGCGATCGTATCGCCGCGATGGACCATGTTCCCTTCGTCGGTCCAGATGTGCAGCACGCGTCCGGCGGTGAGCGCCGCGATATTCACTTCGTCTACTTCTACGGTACCCGTGCCCTCGACCCGGTCGTCCGTGGCGGCGGCGCACCCCGCGGTGCCGAAGCCAAGGGCCAGTGCCAGCGCGACGGGCACGAGCTGGCCACGATGTAACGGCGAGTAAGGTGCGCGAGACATACGGTGAATAGGGAACGATGCAACTGCGACTGCGGCGGTTCGTCTCTCGAGCGCTATTTCCCGTCGAGGAACTTCGACACTCCCCCGTGGCGGGAACACGCGCCCTGATGAGTCTTTGCGTGGGAGTAGGTGCCGTCCTTGCATTCCGCAGTCGCGCCCGCCGCGATCTTGTCGTCCGCCGCACCTTTGTCGGCCTTCGTGGCTGCTTTCGTATCGGCCTTTGGAGCCTTGTCGCTCGCCTTTGCGGCCTTCATGTCAGCCTTCATGGCCGGCTTGTCG
Source organism: bacterium (assembly GCA_040003455.1). Lineage (GTDB taxonomy): Bacteria > Gemmatimonadota > Gemmatimonadetes > Gemmatimonadales > Gemmatimonadaceae > AG11. Next base: position 17,621 of record JBDUCM010000068.1, on the reverse strand, counting down.
GCGCTTTTCGCCGCCTTCACTGTCGCCTTCATCGCGGACTTGTCGGCCTTCGCATCAGCCTTTGCCGGCTTGGCCTCTGCCGCCGGTGCCACGCCGCCATGACCGGAACAGGCACCCTGACCACCTTTTGATTTCGTGCCGTCCTTGCAAGCGACGGTGCCTCCCTGCGCTGTCGCCGACACGGCGTTCAGCATGAGCACGAAACCGGCGAGTGTGATCGCGCGAAGGTATCTCATCGCAGTTGTACTCCTCGTGGAGATGGTGGACTGGCGCGGCGTGGCTCCGAAACCTGCCCCAGATGCAGGTACAACCTCGCATGGTTCGAGACCAAGCGCCATGCGAGCCGGTGCGCGAGCGCGGTGCGCGAGCAGGCTGATCACTGCCGTTGGTCATGTGCCCAGACTGCCGGACACACGAAAGCGGCGGATCAACCTGCGATCCGCCGCTTTCGTGTTCGCCCGCGTCGGCGACCCTACTGACCCGTACTTGCCGTCATCTTCGTGTTGTCGGTACCCTGTGTCTCGATCACGAACACCACGCGACGATTCATTTCTGCGCCCGGCATGTCACGAGATGCGGTGCGGTTCACGAGGCGCGTCTTTCCGTAGCCGACGGTGTTGAGCAGCGAACCATCGACGCCCTTTCCGGTCACATACGCCTTCACCGCGTCGGCGCGCTTTTGCGAGAGTGCGACATTGTAGCTGTTGCTCCCCGCGGGATCCGCGAACCCTTCGACAGTGACGCGCGAACCGGCGTAGTGCTTCTGTACCACGCTCGCAAAGCGGTCGAGCGCCGCGTAGTCCGCATCGCGGACCGCGGCGTCATTGTACGCGAAATGCACTGGCATCACGAACTGGAGGCCTTGCGCGACCTCCGAGATCTTTGCGCCGAATTCAGTACGCAGCCCGGTGAGGTCGGTCCGAAGCGACGCAACCTCTCGCTGCATGTCCGCGCGCTGCGCGCTGTCGCCGGCGAGTCGTGCCATGCGTTCCGAGTCAACCTGCGCCCGCGTCATCGCGATTTGCGCTTGTTGCTCCGCAAGACCGTTGCGAAGCGCGCCCTTTGTGGCGCAGGCCGTAACCGAGAGCATACCGGCCGAGCACACCATCAACGTTCTCATCGTGTTCTTCATGATTCACGCACTCCAGGTTGGCGGAAAAGTTCTGGCCTTCCCGTATGCCAAAACCGTACCGAAACTGCGCCAAACTGAAGTATTCGACGACGCGTAAGTTGAGGAATATCAGAGTGTTATAGAAATTTATGCCCACTCGAACGCGACAGTAGATTTGTGAGAACAGTCACACCCGCAGCGTGATGGGATTCGCGGCATTTCGTCTGGGCGCCGGATGCGGGCGACCGACGTGACAGAAGCGCCAGCGCTGTCGTCATCCATGCGCGGTTCATGCAGCTTCCGCCTCCAGCCGGCATCTCACGTTGCCCGAGTCTGTTCTTCGTTGCCCCGGATGTGGCGCACCCGCTCATGCAGACGACGCATCATGCGCATACTGCGGATCGGCGCTTGCCACGGTCACCTGCCCGCGGTGCTTTGGCGCCATGTTCGTGGGGAGCCGGTTCTGCGCGCGCTGCGGCGCCGAGGCGACACGCGACTTGCTCGACGGACAGGTGTCGCTCGCATGCCCGCGTTGCGTCGAGGAGATGCAAACGCTTCGCCTGGGTGACACAGTCGTACGAGAATGTGCGGCATGTGGTGGCGTGTGGATGGATCCAGCCACCTTGCAAGCGCTCTGCAACGCGCGCGAAGAACACTCCGCCGTGATGAGCACCCTGGCCGCGCGCGTGCCGACGCTGGGCGCCACGTCCGATGTCGTGCGATATGTGCCGTGCCCCTGTTGCGCAAAGCTGATGAATCGCGTGAATTTCTCCAAGTCGTCTGGCGTGATCATGGACGTGTGCAAGGCGGACGGCGTGTGGCTGGATCGCGGCGAGTTGCAGCGCGTGATTGACTTCGTGGAACACGGTGGACTGTCGGTCGCACGGGACCGCGAGCGGGAACGCCTGGCGGATGAGCAGCGGCGCCTGGCGGCGAAGGAAAGCGGACGCATCCCCGTACCCGCCGACGTGCACATCTCCATGACGAGAGGATGGTCACGCCGAGCGTCGCCGGGTGCGTCAGTTGAGCGCCTGCTGCTCGACGCGCTCGGATTGTTCGTCAAATAGGCTTCAACGGAGACCCCATGACATTGCGCGACCTCATGCACGGCGAATTGATCGACATCGTGGAGTGGCTCGAGGAATCTCCCGACTCGATGGTGTGGCGCTTTGCCCGACCGAACAACGAGATCAAGAATGGCGCGCAGCTCATCGTGCGTCCCGGTCAGGTCGCGGTATTCGTGGACGAAGGCACCATTGCCGATGTGTTCGAGCCGGGCCGTCATGAACTCGTCACCCAGAACCTTCCTGTCCTGTCGCGACTCCGTGGTTGGAAGTACGGCTTCCAGAGTCCATTCAAGGCCGAAGTGGTGTTCGTGAGCACACGGCAGTTCGCGAATCACAAGTGGGGCACCAAGACGCCGGTCATGCTGCGCGACCCGGAGCTTGGGCCCGTGCGTCTGCGCGCCTACGGCACCTACATCGCGCGTGTGCGCGATGCCGAGGTGTTCGTGAGCGAACTGGTGGGTGCAAATGCGACGTTCACCATTGACCAGATTTCGGATCAACTGCGTGACTTGATCGTGTCCCGATTTGCGGAGTTGCTGGGCGAACGCTCCATCCCCATCCTGCAGCTGTCGTCGCAGTACACCGAACTTGGCCGGCTGGCGACGACGCAGCTCTCGCCGGAACTCGCACGTCTGGGCCTCGAGTTGACGCAGCTCGTCGTGGAGAGCATTGCGCTGCCCGATGAAGTGGCGGCGACGCTCGACGAACGCACTCGCATCGGGATCATCGGCGACGTGAGCGCCTATGCGGCGCTCCAGGCCGCGGATGCCGTTCGCGATGCGGCGCGCAACCCGGGTGCTGGTGGCGCGGGTGCTGCCATTGGTGTGGGCGTGGCGATGGCCAGCCAGCTCGCGAGCAATGCGACCGCAGCGCTTCATCCGTCGCTCCAGGCAACACAACGGTTCCCGGCAGCCCAGAGACCCACGCCCCCGGCGTCTGTGGCGCCTCCGCCGATTCCACAACCGGGAGCGGTGTTTTTCGTCGCCGTCGAGGGGCGTCCAGAGGGCCCATTCGATCTGGCCGGGTTGCGGCACCGAGTGACGACGGGGAGCCTCACGCGCGAGACACTCGTGTGGCGCGATGGAATGGCGCAGTGGGCGCCGGCGTCGCAGGTGCCCGAGGTTGCGGCGCTGATTACCTGAGCCAGAGAGGCGCGGCCGGACGCTAAAATCAGGCCACGCGCCGCGACAAACGCACGAGGCGATCGGAACGTACTCAGGGGAAAGGGACGTCCCGCCGATTAACGGCTGGCAGAGTCCGGGCGTCTGCTCAGGTTCGTGGCCGACGCCAGCATCTCATTCCTCGCCGTGACCCATGCATCGCCGGCTCGCCATCCTGTACGTCCTGCTGCTCGTGTCGTTCGCCACACCCCTGCATGCCCAGGTTGGTGCGACGACGGACATCATTACCGGCACAGTGGTCGGGCCTGACGGCAAGCCCATCGAAGGCGCCACGGTGGAAGTGATGTCGGTTGAAACCGAGGTGAGCCGGCACAAGACGACGAACGCAAAAGGCCAGTACACCGTGCTGTTTCCCGACGGTGGCGGACAATACAAGATCACCGTGCGGCATCTGGGCATGCTTCCAGTGACATTCACGGTGGCGAAGCAGGCCGATGAAGACCGGCTCGTGGCCGACGCCAAGATGACTGCGGGAGTACAAACGCTCACGGCGGTCAGCACCACGGCGACTCGACTGCCGAACAACCGTGACCTCCCTACCGCTGGTTCGATCGAGAAGGCACTGACCGGCGCCGAACTGATGCGCCTGCCCATTGATCCGAGTGACTTCAATGCGATCGCGGCGCTGGCGCCGGGTGTCGTGCAAGTGGCCGGCACCGACAGCACAGCCGCTGGCTTTTCGGTGGCCGGCCAGCGGCCCGACCAGAACCAGATCACCCTCGACGGCATGTCGTTTGGCGGCGCCGGCGTTCCCGCCGAGGCCGTGCGCAATACGCGGGTCATCACCAACACGTACGACGTAAGCCGAGGCCAGTTCACCGGCGGCCAGGTGGCCACAACCACAAAGGGCGGAACGAACGTGATGAACGGATCGTTCGGCTACAAGCTCAACGATCCATCGCTGGAGTTTACCGCCGCCGCGGACACCGCGTCCACCGGCGCGTTTTCGGGGGCGTACGTCCGCAATCAGTTGAGCGGTGGCTTGGGCGGGGCCATCGTGAAGGACAAGCTGCTGTGGTTCGTATCGGCGCAGGTAAATCGCCAGACGAGTGACCTGCAGTCATTGCTGAGTGCTGATCCCAGCGTCCTGCAACGACTGGGCGTGCAGCCCGACTCGGCAGCGCGCTTTCTTGCGCTCCTTGGCGGCTACCGCGTGCCACTCACCCTTGACGGTATTCCGGCTGATCGTCTGACCGACAACGCCACGGGCATCGCGCGCTTCGATTACCACATCAATGAGGACCACTCACTGACGGCGCGCGTGAACTGGGCGGGGTCGCGCGCGGACAATTTCCGCAGCGAACAGCTTGGCATTCCCCCGCTGGGGGGGAATCGCGGGACCAGTTCCGGCGGAGTGCTCCTTTCCCTGGCGTCGACCTTGTTCGACCAGTTCGTGAACGAAGGGCGTGTCTACTACGAGCGCAGTCGCCAGAGTGCCGATCCGTATTTCGATTCACCAGAAGGGCGCGTGCGCGTGTCGTCGCTCCTGTCCGACGGCGCAATTGGCGTGAGTTCGCTCGACTTCGGTGGGAATCCGTCGCTTCCCACCTCGAGCGTCAACGACGCCCTGGAAATGTCGGACGAAGTGTCGTGGATTCGCGCCGGCGGTCATCGCTGGAAACTGGGGCTGCTGCTCAACCTCAGTGATGTGGCCACGCAGTCGTCGCAGAACCGCAACGGCATCTTCACGTACAACTCACTCCAGGACTTCGCCAGCAATACACCGGCCCAGTACACTCGCATCTTCTCCCCGTCGGCGCGCTCCACGTCTGCGCTCAACACGGCGCTCTATCTCGGGGACAGTTGGCGAAAGAGTGCCGCTTGGCAATTTGTGTACGGCGCGCGTGTCGAGAATTCCGACTATCGCGGCGCGCCGGCCGCAAATCCGGTCGTCCAGCAGCTGTTCGGCCAGACCACCGGCAATTTTCCCGGCGAGACGCACGTGAGCCCCCGCCTTGGGTTTACCTGGATTATTGGCGCGCAGAACAGGGTGAACGGTGCGGACGTCCCGACCGCGCCGGAGGGTGGTGGCGGCGGTGGGGGACGGGGTGGCTTCGGTGGTCGGGGCGGCGGAGGCGGCGGCGGACGCGGTGGTGGAGGCGGAGGAGCCGCCGCCGTACCCGGCGGCGTGAACAGCTTTGGCGTACTGCGAGGTGGCATCGGAGAATTTCGCGGAAAGGTTCCGGCCAGTCTCTTCAGTTCAGCGGTTGATGCGACCGGGTTGCCCACGGGCGAAACGCAGCTGGTCTGCGTTGGAAGTGCCGTCCCGGTTCCGGATTGGTCGCTCTTTCAGAACAATCCCGGTGCGTTGCCGACCACCTGCGCCGATGGTTCGGGCCCAGGCCAGGCGTTTTCGAGCAACCGCTCGAATGTCACACTGTTCGATCCGGGGTTCACGGCACCGCGCGCATGGCGTGGTTCGCTCGGCTTTCAGAAGCGGATCGGCCTGCGGTACAGCGCGAGCGTGGACGGATCGTATGCGCTTGGCACCAACCTGTATGGTGTCACGGATCTCAACCTCAACGCCGCCCCGCAATTCCTGCTCACGAGCGAGGGAAACCGGCCCATTTACGTTCCGTCGTCGTCCATCGTGCCGAGTACGGGTGCGGTCAGCGTGCTGGGGTCACGGAAATTCTCCGACTTTGCGCATGTGTACGACGTGAATTCGGGGCTGAGCTCACACACCGCGCAGGTGACGGCGACGTTCAATGGAGTCACCTTCACGAACCTCATCTGGAGCATGTCGTACACCTTCCAGCAGGCGCGCGACCAATCGTCGTTTTCGGGAGGCTCGCCGGGCGGTGGATTCGGTGCGCCCACCACCGCGGGCGATCCGAACTTGCTCACGTGGGGCAAGAGCAATCTGGGTCGCACGCACAATATCCAGGGCAGTACCACCTGGCAGGCGAAATCCTGGATCGATCTCACGTCGGTACTCACGTTCAGCTCGGGTTCGCCATACACGCCGATCGTCGGCAGTGATGTCAACGGGGACGGCGCGCGCAACGATCGCGCGTTCATCTACAATCCGGCGACCGCGCCGGACACCGCACTGGCGAATGGAATGCAGCGACTGCTCGCATCGGCGCCCGCCAAGGCGCGAAGCTGCCTGCTCTCGCAGATGGGACAGATTGCGGATCGCAACAGCTGTGTTGGCGATTGGACGCCGCGCCTCGATCTCCAGGCCAACCTTCGCCCGGACCTGGGCGGCGTCATCCAGCAGCGGCTCCAGTTGCAATTGCAGCTCATCAATCCACTCACTGGTCTCGATCAACTGCTGCATGGCTCCGGCAACCTGCGCGGGTGGGGCCAGACGAGCCGCACCGATCCGCAGCTTCTATTCGTTCGCGGCTTCGATCCCACGGCGCAGCGTTTCGTCTATCAGGTGAATGAGCGGTTCGGGAACAATCCGGCCACCCGGTCGTCCGTCTTCAATCCTTTCCAGGTGGCGCTGACGGGCAGACTACAGGTGGGACCTGACATGGTGCGCGACCGGCAACAAGCGGTGCTTCGCGCGATCACGGGGCGCGGCGGCGCCAATGGCGCACCCATTGACGTGAAAGCCATCATCAATCGCGTGGCACCCAACCCGGCCACCACAATCCTTCAGCTTGCCGATTCATTGCATCTTGGCTTGAGCAAGACGCAGGTCGACAGCATTACGGCCGTGGGCGTCGCTCTCCAGGCGAAGGATTCTCTCCTCATCGCCGAACTGCAGATCAAACTCGATTCCGCCGGAGGCGACGTGCGAACGGCCTTCCCGCAAATTCAACCGCACCTCCAGCTCGCGCGCGACAACTATGTGCGGGCGGTGAAGCAGTTGGAGCCCATCCTCACGAAGGAGCAATGGGCAAAGTTGCCGGAATGGTTCCGAAATCCGACAACGCAGCCCAACGCGCGCGGAGCCGGTGGTGGCGGCCGAGGCGGCCGGCCACCGGGCTGAGTCGCGTGTGGGGTGCAATCAGTGCGACATGCCCGGCATGCGCATGTGATCGTGCTGCTCGCCGCCCCACACGCTCGCGAGGTCCTGCCTGCCGAACAGGTAAGCATGCGTCATCCAGCCGAACAGGCGGGGAAGAAAAACACCGCCGGCCGCGTTGCACGTGTCGGCTGCCGTGATCTTGAGCCACTTGGCGAGCGTCGCACTGTCGGTGCGCACTGTGCCCGCGCGCATCGAGTCGGGGCGCGGGCCGCAGAAGTTCACGTGCTCATGCCAGTGTGCCACACTCAGGGGCAGGCGCGCATCGAGCTCGGCGAGCGATGCCCCAGGGAGTGCGGAGTACATCGCGCCCACGAGGACGAGCTTGCCCGCCTTGTTCTTTCGGTACAGCAGGGAGACGGGCCTCGTGACATCGAAGGTGTCCACCGAGATCATGACGTTCTGAATGTTGTTGTAGTGGAAGATGTCCTGGTCTTCCAGCCACGGCAGGAAACGCACGTAGCCATCCTGCTCGGCGAGCCTCACGTCCGAGTACTTGGCGAGGGCCAGGCGCGCCTCCTTCGCGAGTCTCGTGGTCCGCACGACGTCGCCCTTGGTGCGCTTCCGCGAAGCGGCCATGCGCATGTGTGAATTGGTGTCGCTCAGGAGTGCATTGATCATGGGCGCGAGTTGCGGCGCATTGGCCACCTGCATGGTCTGCATGAGGGTGAGCGCCCGCATTTCCCGTGGACGTTGCTCATCCCGACCCTGTGCCTGAGCCGAGTGCGGCGCCGTGACCAAGAGGGCCAGGGCGGCCATCGCCGTCGCTCCGAACAAACGCGCACCAGTGCTCCGCATCATCTCGCAGTGTCGTGGATCGGGTGGATACCATCGCCGAATGCCGGCATTGGTCAGAAGAAGAACATGCCGATCGCCGCCGCAAACATCACTACGGTGGTGAACCCCACGACGATTCGTCCAATTCTCGGACTGGGCTGGCCGTGCATCAAGACCGAGTCTGACGCGGCGATCAGAATGCCGACCAGCAGGAAGGGCGCGAGGACGCCATTGATCACGGCTGTCCAGTACAGGGCCGAGACCGGGTTCACACGGGTGAAGTCGAGTCCGATGCCGATGAGAACGGACGCAACGAACGCTGCGTAGAAGCCGGGTGCGCGATTGTAGGGTTCGTCCATTCCCTGACGCCATCCGAAGATCTCGGCGAAGGCGTACGCAGCCGATCCCGCAAGCGTCGGAATTGCGAGGGCGCCGGTGCCGAGTAGTCCAACGGTGTAGAGCAGCGACGCGAACCGGCCAACGAGTGGCTTCAGCGCCTCGGCAACCTGCCGCGAACTCTCCAGCTTGGTCACGCCAGCGCGGTGGAGCGTCAGCGCCGTGGCAAGGATGATGAAGAACATCGCGACGTTCGAAAAGAACGTTCCCATCGTGACGTCGATTGCCCGCGTCTTGATTTCGTATTCCTTGGCGCCTACGCGATCAATAATTCGGCGGCGGCCCATCGACTTCTCTTCCTCAACCTCCTGCGACGCTTGCCAGAAGAACAGATATGGTGAGATGGTTGTGCCAAGAATGCCGACGATGGTCGGGAGCGCGCCGGCTCCCTTTGGGAGCTGTGGGATGAACGTATCGTGCGCGACCGCCGACCAATCCGGCCCCACATAGAGTGCCGTGATGACATACGCGAACAGCACCAGGGCGAGCCATTTGAGGGTACTCGCAATGACGGCGTAGCGGAGACGAATGGTCGCGACGGCAATCCCGAGGCCGAAGACGACGACCCAGATGTGTGAACTGACCCCCGTGAGCAGGTCAGCGGCGTCGGCCATGCCGGCCAGATCCGACCCGACATTGATGGTGTTGGCAATGAAGAGGGCTGTTGCCGCGACAATGAGCACCTTGCGGGGGAACTTGTGGCGGAGCGCTCCTGCGAGGCCTCGGCCGGTGACCATGCCGATGCGGGCACACATCGTCTGCACCGCGATGGTGAGCGGCCAGGTGAACGGCGCCATCCACAGGAGCGATGTGCCGTACTGCGCGCCGGCGATGGAGTAGGTGGCGATGCCGGAAGGATCGTCGTCGGCGGCGCCGGTGACGATGCCCGGACCAAGGCTCTTCCAGAAGGCCACAATTCCGGTGGGACGAGTTGGTTCCCGCTGGTCCTGGCGGCGCTGAGCTTGACGAATATTGATCTCCGGGTCAGGTCATGGTGGAACGTACAATCAGCAAGGGGTACGGCTACGGCGTGACGAGCCCTTGCATTTCGTTCTGGCTGGTGTGGCCACGTCCCGTAAGGGCAAGGCTCACGCCGCGGTCTGGCGTCGCCGACGCCTCTGGCACCAAGATGACAGGCCGGCCCCAGCACAGATAGATTCGTCCACCGCCCTGCGTGCTTTCTTCCTCGCTTCCCTCCTTCGGATGTCCTCGTCTCTTCCTCGTCGAGTCGTCGTTGCATCCCTGATGTCGCTGATCGGCGTCCTGCCGGTGCCGGCGCAGCAGGCCCCCGTTACCGCGGCCGACTATTCGCGAGCCGAACGATTCCTTGCGCCGGCCACCTTCCCGCTCGTATTCGGAGCGTCCGTGCGGCCCAACTGGCTGCCGAATGACCGTTTCTGGTACCGCAACAGCACGGCGGCGGGCATCGAATACGTCGTCGTCGATCCGGCGAAGGGCACGCGCGCCCGCGCGTTCGACGCGGCCAAGCTCGCGGCTGGTCTCTCCGCTGCCACCGGCGGCGCGTACAGCGCGAACCAACTGCCGTTCAACCAGATCGAGTTCACCGCCAACGGGTCGGTTCGCGTGCGCGTGGCGGCAAAACCGTATGACTGCAACCCGGAAACGGGACGGTGTGATGCCGCGGTTAACCCCGGTGAAGTCCCTGCGAGCTCAGGCGCGCCGGCACGACGCCCTGGTGCGCCACCGGAATTGATGTCACCGGACGGCAAGCGCGTGGCGTTCATTCGCGACTACAACCTGTGGGCGCGTGACATCGCCACCAACAAGGAGACCAGGCTCACGCAGGATGGCGTGAAGAGCTTCGGTTATGCGACGGACAACGCCGGCTGGATTCACAGTGACCGCCCCGTCCTCGTGTGGTCGCCTGACTCGAGGAAGATCGCAACGTTTCAGCAGGATGAGCGCGGCGTGGGCATGATGTATCTCACCAACACCACCGCCGGTCACCCGACGCTGCGGGCATGGGCGTATCCATTGCCCGGCGACAGTGTCATCACCACCATCCAGCGCGTGGTGATCGACGTGGACGCGGCGAAGGTGACGCGCTTCCAGATGCCGGCAGACCAGCATCGATCCACGTTGTGCGACGACATTTCCTGTAGCGTCGGCGAGTGGACGGATGTGCAATGGTATCCAGACGGATCACACATCGCTTTCGTGTCGTCGTCACGCGATCACAAGCAGGCACACTTGCGGGTGGCCGACGCCAGCACGGGTGCCGTGCGTGACGTCCTCGACGAAGTCGTCCCGACGCAGTACGAATCGGGGAACGGCGCCGCCAACTGGCGCGTGTTGCCGGCGTCGAACGAGGTAATCTGGTTTTCGGAGCGCGACGACTGGGGCCAGCTGTATCTCTACGACCTGGCGACGGGCAAGTTGAAGGCAAAGATCACGAGCGGCACCGGCAACGTGACGCAACTCGTCAAGGTGGATGAGAAGGCCCGAACACTGTGGTTCGAGTGTGTGGGAAAGACGCCGGGTCGCGACCCGTATTTTCGCGACTTCTGCCGGATCGACATGGACGGCAAGAAGTTCGCGGTGCTGACGGCAGAAAATGGTGATCACGCGGTGACGCTGTCGCCATCGGGCAAGTATTTGCTGGATACCTACGCGCAGACAAACGTCCCTCCTGTCACGGTCGTTCGCGATGGCAACGGCAAGGTGCTGGTGACAGTGGAAAAGGCGGATATTTCCAAACTCGTTGCGTCGGGTTGGAAGGCGCCGACGCCGATCACGGTGAAGGCGCGTGACGGCAAGACGGACCTGTATGGGTTGATGTACACGCCGTCGTCGCTGGATTCCAACCGGAAGTATCCAATCGTGAATCACGTCTACCCGGGTCCGCAGACCGGAAGTGTGGGCCCCCGGAGTTTTGGGGCGGCGCGGGGCGACCAGCAGGCACTCGCCGAATTGGGCTTCGTCGTCGTCGAGATCGACGGCATGGGGACACCGTGGCGCTCAAAGACATTCCACGATGCGTATTTCGCGAAGATGGGCGACAATACGCTGCCCGATCAGGTTGCCGGGATGAAGGAACTCGCGGCGCGCTACAAGTTCATCGATCTCGACAAGGCAGGCATCTACGGCCATTCCGGAGGCGGTTTCGCGACGGCCGATGCGATGTTCCGGTATCCCGACTTCTTCAAGGTCGGCATCTCCGAGTCGGGCAACCACGACAACCGCGTGTACGAAGATGACTGGGGAGAGCGTTACCAGGGCCTGCTGGTTCGTGGCGCTGATGGCACGGATAACTATGCGGCCGAGGCGAATCAGAGCCTTGCGAAGAACCTGAAGGGCAAGCTGCTGCTGGCGCACGGGACGATGGACGACAACGTACCGCCCGACAATACGACGCTGGTGGTGGACGCCCTCATCAAGGCCAACAAGGATTTCGACCTGCTCATGCTACCCAATCAGGCACATGGATATGGCAGCATGTCGAACTACATGACGCGACGGCGCTGGGACTACTTCGTGAAGAACCTGCTGGGCACGGAGCCGCCGAAGGAATACGAAATCGGGCGGAAGCCCACGCCGTAGCGGCTACTGTCGCTCCCGCTCCTCCATTTCCTCCAGCTGCGGCTCGACTTCGCTCGAGTAGCAGCTGGGGCAGATGCTGTGACTGAACTTGCTGTTGGTGTGCTGCGCCACGTAGTGCTCCACTGTCAGCCAGTAGTTCTCGTCATCACGGATTCGCTTGCAATACGAGCAGATCGGAAGGATCTCCTGGAGGGTACGTACTTCCGCGAGCGCCGCCTGAAGGTCGTGCACGAGTTGTTCACGTTCGCTCTCGGCTCGCTTGCGTTCCGTGATGTCACGGGCGGCAGAGTAGATCACGCTGCGGTCGAAGTCCGGCGCGGCATTCCAGAGCAGCCATCGGTATGACCCATCCTTGTGGAGATACCGGTTCTCGAACAACACGGCCCGCCCACCTTCCTTCACTACCCGGTTCTGCGCGAGGGTTCGTTCGCGGTCCTCCGGGTGCACGAACTCGATGGATGGTCGCGACATCAATTCTTCGCGACTGAATCCGAGGGCGCGCTCCCAGGCTGGGTTCAGGCGCTTGAAGTAGCCGGAGTAGTCGGCGAAACACAGCATGTCCAGCGACACCTCGAAGAAGCGGTCCTGGTCCGTGTTGGCGTCGATCGACGTGTCGATATCCTCCGGTGTCCCGCCTGTCGCCATGCCGACGCTGCTCCCCAGATACGTTGCTCTTCGTGCCCACAGCCCGTTTCCGGCATATGCGCACTACTGTCCCGGCCTTCCACAGAGTATCGGCAGGACACGGGCATTGACGCAATCGCATCTCGTGATCGGCCTGCCTCCGCCGCTAGCGCTACCGGGAGGCCGCGGGGCGGAGAGGCAGTGCGGAATCAGGTGGGTGCACCTTCGGAGGCCAGCATTTGATCCATCACCCACGACGTGCGGGCAGCGCTCTCGCCGGTGCTCGGGCAGTGACCTCGTCCGTTCAAGGCGTGCACCACGCTCTGGATCAGGTCCTGCTGAATGTGCGGCGGCGGATCGAACGTCAGTTCCGTGGTGTTGCCTCCGCGAAGGAGCACCACCGGTGAAAAATCGTAGGTCGCGTACGTGATCCTGCCCGCCGTACCCACGATCTCCGTGCGATCGGCGCGGTCGTATGCGCTGAAACACCACGCGCCGACGCCGTGCACGCCAGACGCGAACACGAAAGAGGTCGTGACAATGTCCTCCGCCGCATACAACTGCGCCTGATTGGACGCGGTGGCACTCACGAGGCTGATCGGGCCGAGTGTAAAGTCGAGAAAGTCGAGCATGTGCGAGGCGAGATCGACGAAGCGACCGCCGCCGGCAATCTCCGGCTTCACGCGCCACGACCGCGTGGCCGGATCGGCGTCCTCCCGGACGGACGGTTGGTAGAAGGTGATCGCGACGAATCGCACGTCGCCGATGACGCCGGAGTCGATCAGGCGCTTGATCTCGACGAATCGCGCCAGCGCGCGCCGGTAATACGCGACGAAGAGCGGAACGCCTGCCGCCGCACATCCGTCAATCATCGCGCGGCACTCCGCGAACGTCATCGCCATTGGCTTCTCGACGTACACGGGCTTGCCCGCTCGGGCGGCGAGCAGGGCATACTCCAGATGCGACGATGGCGGCGTCGCGACGTAAATCGCGTCGACATCGGCATCGTGCACCAGTGCCTCCGCATCGTCATACCACCTGGTCACGCCGTGGCGCTGGGCATAGTCGCGCGCGCGGTCGCCGTTCCGGCGCATCACGGCGACGAGCGCGCTGCCCTCCGCGCGTTGCAGCGCGGGGCCACTCTTCACTTCCGTGACATCACCACAGCCGATGATTCCCCAACGGATGGTGCGCAGCATGGAATTGGGCATGGGCGCAAAGCTACGGCGGTCAAGTCGAACGCGCACCGGTGTCGATAGCGGCATCAATGCGTTTCGATTGCGTACACGCTGGCCAGCTGAAGCAAGGGGGCGAGAGGGAGAATGACCACGCCCCCGCCGAGCGAAGCGAGCACAGTGCCTGTCATGATGCCCGCCGCCGCCAGCGTGGAGAGGGCGAGTCGGTCACCTCGCGTTGACCCGGACCCCAGGTGCGCGCCGAGCGCCAACCCAAACGACTCGCCGATCAATCCTCCCAGAATGAGCGGACCGAGTCCGCAGAATTCTCCATGGCACCCTGCCGCGATCTCCCTGCCAACGGCTGCGCCGGCCAGCAGTCCACCGGCGCCGCCGACCAATCCGGCCACCACGAGCCCGGTGCCGTTGATCGACTCCTCCGACTGCACAGTGCGCGCGGTCGCTGGCGCAGCATCTCCATCAGTAGGCAGAGTCGTTCGGAGGCCGACGCTGTTTGCCGGGCGAAGGATGGAGGGAACGCGGTACTGAGCACCTGCGGGTCCAGTCGTCAGCATGATCGCCAGTCCAACAACAACACGCACCGGTGAAATCATCATCGTCCGCTCCGAAAGGGGTTCAGGAGAGAACGCGGAAAACCCATCGATATTGGCTCAGTGTCAGCCGGCGGGACCACAGAGCCACGCAAAATGACTGAGCTCGTCCAACCGCTGGCGCCCTGGAGGAAACCGTGGCATCCTGAGCACCATGCGCACACTCAAAGAATCGCTACATGCTCCACGCGCCGCGACCGTCGCGTTCGCCATGCTGTTGCTCACCGCTGGCGCTGCGTCGGCTCAGATACCGACCACCGAATACGCCGCTCGGCGCGATTCGCTCGCAGCACGGATTGGCGACGGCGTGGTCGTGTCCTTCGGCGGGCGAACGCCGGTCACTGATTTCGGACCGTTTTATCAGCTTCCGGCGTTTCACTACCTGACCAACTTCGACGAACCAGACGCGGCATTCGTGATGGTGGTTCGACGGAAGCACGCGACCACAACGATGTTCCTCACTCCGGTGGATGCACGTCGTGCGTTCTACTACGGCCGGCGCCCGGACTCCACGGCGGTGGTGAACGGCATGGCGATGCAAGCCCGGTCGTTCTCCGCGCTGGACGGATACGCCGACTCGATCGCGAAGGCGAACGACATTCCGTTCTACGTACTCGGGGACTTTGGAGATGCCGACTTTGCGCGGGAGGATTCCCTCACGCGCGGTGGCCAATTCGCGAAGACCCTCTCGCAGCGGCACACGGGCGTGACGATACGCGACGCGCATCCCCTGGTAGACGCACTGCGTGCACGGAAGAGCCCGGCCGAGATCGCCCTGCTGCGCAAGGCCGCGGAAGTGAGTAGCGAAGGCCATCGCGCTGCCATGCTGGTTCCTGCGCCCACCAAGGAGTACGAAATCCAGGCGGCGCTCGAGTACACCTTCATGCGGCTGGGTGGCGCCCGGCCGTCGTATGGCTCCATCGTGGGCGGCGGCATTCATGGCACGCAGTTGCACTATATGCGCGATCGCGGCGACGTGAAACCGGGTGACGTGGTGGTGATGGATGCCGCAACGGAATTCGAGGGCTATGCCGCCGACATCACGCGGACCATTCCGGTGAGCGGCACGTACACGCCGGAGCAGCGCGCCATCTATCAGCTCGTGCTGGACGCGCAGAAGTCGGCCGAGCGGAATTCCAAGCCCGGCATGTTGGCCAGTGCCGCGTCCGATTCATCGTTCGACATTCGCGCGCGCGGACTGGCGGCCCTGGGGTTGGTGGAGAGCGAGGATGCGACCATCGATCTTCCCTGGCGGGCCAACTGTCAGGCGCAGCCGAGGTCCTGTCGCCAGGCGATGTTCTGGATGATCCATGGCATCTCGCATGGCGTGGGACTGGCCGTTCACGACCCGGCCCAGTTTTACACTGGCAACGGCACGTTCAAGGAAGGGGACGCGTTCACGATTGAGCCGGGTATCTATGTGAGCACCGCCGCGTTGGACGCGCTCCCGGACACGCCGAAGAATCGCGCATTCATCGCAAAGGTGAAGTCTGTGGTACAGAAGTACGAGAACACCGGCGTGCGCATCGAGGATGACTATGTCATCACCGAGAAGGGCCTGGAGCGGATGAGCACCGCTCCTCGCGAGATTGACGAGATTGAGGCGCTGATGGGCAAGCGACCGCCGCGCGTGATACCATGAGTTTCCACGACCAATTGAAGGAGCTCGGGTTGCGCGGGCTGGCGTCCCATCTCGGAATCGTGCTGCTCGAGGTAACGCCTGATCGTGTCGTCGCGACCATGCCGGTAAATGCGCAGACGCACCAGCCGTTTGGGGTCTTGCACGGCGGCGCGTCACTGGCGCTGGCGGAGACCGTGGCGTCGGTGGGTGCTGTTGGCCGAATCGACATCGAGCGTTTCATGGCGGTGGGGCAGGAGATCAACGCGAATCACCTGCGCGGCAAGTCGGATGGCATCGTCACGGCGACGGCGGTACCGGTGCACGTGGGGCGAACGTCGCAGGTGTGGGCGATCGAAATTGCGGATGAGGAGGGACGGCTCGTGTGCGTGTCACGCTGTACCCTGGCGGTCATGCCGAAGCGGTAGGAAGCGCTGGCGTAGCCTTGTGGTAACGCTTTGCCTGCTGGACTCTGTGTCCCTCCGTGCCCTCTGTGGTTTCGCTGTTGCTGGTGCTGTCGTTGTTGAGCGGTCGTTGCCGAGCTGTGGAGTGTCTGTAGCCTCCACGGCTCCAGTTGTCGTCGCTCGGCATGGGCCCTGACCCGATCGCCCTGCCAAGCCGCCCCCATGCATCCGACTGCGAACTCGCGTCGTAGATGCCTCAGCGCGCCGGCAGTACGCACGATCGCGCACCGGTCGGCGGAGATGCTCGTCTCCGCCCCGCACATCACACATCAGGAGGGTCCATGCAGTTCCGCTTGCTTGGGCGAGGCCCGCGCGCTCTCGCACTCATCGCTGCCGTTGCCGCCATCGGCTTCGCCGGCGTGCGCGCTGCGCGCGCGTCAGATCATCAGGACAACCCGCTCGTCGAATTGAATCCATCAATGGACATGAGCGACTTCTATGCGTTCCCCGGCTCGGCTGCGGATCGCACGGTGCTCGTGCTCAACAGTCGGCCGTTGTTGACGCCGGCACAGACGCCAGGAGCGTCGTTCGACCCGAACATTCTCTATCAGTTCAAGATCGACAACACGGGTGATGCCAAGGAAGACCGCGTCATCCAGGTCGTCTTTCACGGAACCGGCGCCAGCCAGACCGTGGAAGTACGCGGTCCTCTGGTGCCGCCTGTCGTAGGCGGGATGGTGAACACGCTGTCCACCGCCGATCCGGTCATCACCGGGGCGATCAACACCACGCTCGGCACGGCCACCGGAATGCAGGTCTATGCCGGCGCGCGCGAAGATCCGTTCTTCCTCGATCTCGAACAGTTCCTGCGCATCCTTCCGGACCGCAAGCCAAGCACGGGCGCACTGTCGCTCATTCCCGACTCGCCAACGGCTGGAACGTTCCGCGATGTCACGAGCGCGGTCGACGCCCTCAAGGGTTCGAACGTGCTGTCCATCGTCATCGAACTGCCAACGTCGCAGTTGACGGCCGGCGGAAGCGCAAAGCTTGGCCTCTGGGGCACGATCAGCCGGTAGGCGAACGCGGTCCCATCCATCACTCATCGATTCGAGGATCC
>JBDUCM010000008.1:0-69820 GCA_040003455.1 bacterium | reverse complement strand
ACTACAACTCCACCCACCGATTTGTCGCATCCAGGACCGCCAACACTGTCGCCGTCTCGATCCCGTCCTTCACTTCAGCACTACCAGTCAGCAACGCCGACTCACGACCAAACCGCGACGTGAGCGCAACGAATATGAACTCCCGCTCAAACGCGTCGATCAGCTTTGCCCCCTCGAACGAGAGCCCGCGACCATCCGCATCCGCCTGAATCACAGCCGCAATTGCCGCCCGCGCCGAAGTCTCGATGCGCAAGCGGTCACTCTCCAAACCAGTCGCCTCTCCAACGAACGAATCATCACCGCACCGAATGGTCACGCGGCAACTCATTCCGTTCGCACGCGACCGCCGCACCTCGACATCCTCGAAGTACAGACGACGCTTCCTGGATATGTCCGGCGACGGCAGCACCTCATCCGTGCCATTCGATCCGCCCCCCTGCGGCAACGTCATCCGCGCCGCCCTCATAGCATCGGCCGCCGGACCCTCGCTCGTCGCAACTGAGATCTTTTTGTGCCCCACCCGCATCCCAAGTTGCGCCAAAAGTGCGCTTTCAACGTTGCGCACTGTTTGTTTTGGCGACACCTCGGTGGTGGACAGGACATGAACCTCCGCCACCTCACCGGTAGAGTCCACAATGATCCGCGCGTTCAACACGCCGGGCAGGGTCAATAACAACTCCTCGGCGCGCGCAATCGGGAGGACCGTCCCCAAGATCGGAGACACCTCACCAAGTACGCGCGGCGGCAAGGAGGCGGGAGCGCTGTCTGGCTTCGCCGACACCGTCAACAAGATTGTAGGGGAGACGTACAGGTGGGATCCAACGCAATCAATTCACCGCGCCGGCTCTCTCGGCGCAGCAGCGAATCATCGTCGACTCACCGCGGCTTGCTTTGGCGCGCGCAATATTTAGTGCTTTCTAATGTTAGTCAATAGAGTAATCAACTTCCGGCAGTCGATATTCCTTTATTTTTCGATAAAGGGTGCGCTCACCAATTCCCAACAGGTCAGCAGCACGTCGCCGGTTGCCTCGCGTCTCCTTCAACGCCGCCTGAATCACCGCGCGTTCGACGTCCGACATCTTCGTACCCGGTGCTATCGTTACGACGTTTGGCGGAGGGGTTTCGTCACGAGGACCAATGCCCGCCACTGCAACTACCGCGTTGGACGCGGGCACGATTTCCCCTATGAAACCGGCACGATGACCTCCTGTCGCCCCGCTGACACGATCATCATCTATCCGCCGCCGTAACTCCTCCACCTGCAACTTCAATTCGAGCAAGCTGCGAAGAATGAACTCGAGCTCGCGACCCTCCGCGCGCTCGGTGTTCTGCACAACAGGACCAACACGCACCGGCAGGAAGCGAGCATTCCCCCCTTCTCGCAATGGACGAGGCAAATCGTCCGGTCCTATCTCGCGACCGTGCGATAATACGACCATGCTCTCAACAAGATTGCGCAATTCGCGCACATTGCCCGGCCATCCGTAGTTCACAAGCAGTTCCATCGCCTGCGCGCTGATCCCCGGAAACGGCCGCTCGTGTTGCGCGGACAGATCGCGAATGAAACGGCGCACGAGTAACGGAATGTCCGCGGGCCGGTCACGAAGCGGTGGCAAGTAGATGCTCAACACGTTGAGCCGGTAGTACAGGTCGGCCCGGAAGTCGCCCTCCTCAACGTGCTCCTTGAGCGGACGGTTGGTGGCTGCAATCACGCGGACGTTCACGGCAATGGACTGCACACCACCAACGCGCGTGAACTCACGCTCCTCCAGCACGCGCAGCAGCTTCACCTGCGTGGACTGCGGGATCTCGCCGATTTCGTCCAGGAACAACGTGCCGCCATCAGCGAGCTCGAAGCGCCCGAGCCGGCGTTCGGCCGCGCCGGTGAACGCTCCCTTCTCGTGTCCAAACAGCTCGCTCTCCAACAGCGTCTCGGGCAGCGCGCCCACGTTCACGGCGATAAACGGCTTGTTGCGCCGAGGGCCGCGGGTGGCCAGGGCGCGCGCGACGAGTTCCTTGCCGGTGCCGCTCTCGCCCTCGATGAGCACTGTGCTGCTCACCGCCGCCATCTGCTCCACCTTCACCATGACTTCCCGCAGCGGCTCGCTCTCGCCAATAAGGCCCGTCATTTCCTGAAGGGCGTGACGTTCCACGATGCGGCGCACGCCGAGTGCGACGTCGTCGACGGCGATGGGCTTCGCGAACAGCTCGACGAAGCCCTGTGTTCGCAGCCGGTCGCGCTGCACGGGATCATCGCCATCCACCAGGCCCACCACCGGCGTACCTGCCCACAGCAGTTCACGCACGAGTGCGACGTTGGCCGGATCGGTGAGTTCTCCTGTCAACACGATCAGCTCGGGCTTCGCCCGCCTGATCTCTGCGCGCACGTCGTCGAGGGGGCTCACCACCGCCGTGGTCACACCGTCGGCCTCGAGCCTGGCGTTGAGGCGAACGGCGGGTTCAACGTCGTGCAGCGTGATGAGAACGGTCATTGATTGGTAGGCGTGACGGCGGGACTGTGGTCGGTTGCTTCGCCGCGCAGGATGTCCACGGCATGTCGCGCGATGGGCTCGAAGGCAGCCAGCGTGTCGCGCACGCCGGACGTGGAGCCGGGAAGGTTCACGATCAGGGTTCGCGCGCGGACACCCGCCACTCCACGACTGAGCGCGGCGCGCGGGAAGTCGGCACCGCTCACGGCGCGCAGGCGTTCGGCGATGCCCGTGGCTTCCCGTTCGATCACCGCGCGCGTGGCCTCGGGGGTCACGTCGCGCGCGCTCAAGCCCGTGCCGCCGGTGGTGAGTACAAGATCGGCGGCGTCCTGATCGCACCAGGTGAGCAGTTGTCGCACGATGGCCACGCTGTCGTCAGGGACGATTGCGCGCGCGACCACTGCATTCCCCTGAGCCTCCGCCCACGACGCGGCGGCATCGCCGCTCGCGTCGCTGCGCAGTCCGCGAAAGCCCGCGTCGGAGACGGTGAGCACAGCAATGCGCATGGCTGCGCCGGCGGTGCTAGAGATGCGAAGCGTTCTTGTAGAAGGGAGGCTTCACGACGGTGGCAGGCAGGCGCTTCCCGCGAATCTCCACTTCGAAAGTGGTGCCTTCCTTCGCAGCGGCGGCCGGCAGGTATGCGGTGCCAATGGCATGGCCGAGCGTGGGGCTCATGGTGCCGCTGCACACAACGCCGCTTGGCTCTCCATTGTAGAACACCGGATAGCCGTGCCGCGGGAAGTTGCGGTCCTGCATGGTGAAGCCGACGAGCTTGCGCGGGATGCCCTCCTCCTTCTGCTTCACGAGCACGTCCCGGCCGACGAAATCGCCCTTCGGCAACTTGACCAGCCACGCGAGGTTGGCTTCGAGCGGCGTGACGGTGTCGTCGATGTCGTTGCCGTAGAGGGCCATGCCCATTTCCAGCCGTAGCGAATCACGCGATCCCAGCCCCGCGGGAGTGATCTGTCCCGTGGCCATGAGGGCATTCCAGATGGGCACGGCCGACGCGTTGGCGATGTACAGCTCGAAGCCATCTTCGCCGGTGTAGCCGGTGCGCGAGATGATGGCCTTTTCACCGGCAAACTCACCCTCGGCGAAGTGGTAGTACTTGATGGTGGAGAGGTCCGTTTTGGTCATGGGCTGGAGCAGCGCGGCGGTCTTTGGCCCCTGCACTGCCAGCAATGTCATCTCGTCCGTGGCATCGTGGAGGGTGACGCCGAATTTGTCGGCATGCCGCGCGATGTGGGCGAAATCCTTGGGCGCGTTGCTGGCGTTCACCACCATCATGATCTTGTCGGGATACCGGTAGACGAGGCAATCGTCCTCGATGGTGCCGCGATCGTTGAGGATGGTGGAGTAGTGCACCTGCCCGATTTCGAGTGCTGCGACGTTGTTGGTGGTGACATAGTTGACGAAGTCAACTGCCCGCGCGCCGTTGATCCAGAACTCGCCCATGTGTGACACGTCGAAGACGCCGGATCCTTCCCGGACGGCCTTGTGTTCGGCGGTGATGCCGCTGGGGTACTGCACGGGCATCTCGTAGCCGGCGAACGGCACGATCTTGGCGCCGAGTGCGACGTGGATGTCGTGGAGGGGAGTGCGCTTGAGGGGGGCGTCGCTGTTCTGCATCTGGGTAGGCAACCGGGCGGGCGAGGGTGAATTCGAGTTGTCAAAATATGCGCCAATGGCACGGTGATATGCCAGAGTGGCGGGAAGGTGCGGTCCCGGTGCTTCTATATGAAGGGGGCGGGTTTGGAGCGCGGTGACCGGATGGGCCGGGTGGGAGTTGGGCGGGTGTCTGATGCCAGCTCTCGCCCACCGTCCCTCCGGAGAGTTTCATGCGCCTGCGTCGTGTCGCCCTCATCACCGCCGCCGCCATCTGTGCGACTGGCGCCGTTGCCGCTCGGCCCCATGCCCTGCGTGCTGGCCTGCCCGCGACGGAAAATGCGGCGGAAATTGCCCGTATTCGCTCGCACTTTGACAGTGTGCTCACCGAGTTGGCCGCGCGAGACGTGGCGGCGTTGACGCCGGCGCAGCGGGTGCGCCGAGGCGAGCTGGTGACCACCCTCACGGCCTACCGCGCGCGCGGGGTATTTCCGCACAACTACGACTTCCCCGGCCAGGCGATGCCGTATTTCGTGGATCGCGGCACAGGTACGCTGTGCGCCGTGGCCCACCTGCTGGAGCATACCGGGCATCGCGACATCGTGGACCGCGTGGCGGCCATGAACAACAATGTGTGGGTACCGCAACTCGCGGGCGACGCGGCATTCACGGCGTGGCTGGCCGAGAACGGCATCACGCTCGCAGAGGCCGCGAGGATTCAAGTGCCGTACCTGCAGCCCACGTCGAACGCGCAAGTCGCGCGCAACGTGGCGTTCGTGACGGCTGCGCCGTTAGTGCTGAGCGGGGTGGCGGTGACGAGCCTATGGAATGCGTTCGGGAATGCCGATGGCCATCGTACGGCCGTGACGAAGCTCGGGATTGTGTCGGGGCTGGCGTCTGGTCTGATGGGAGTGGCGTTGCTGACGAAGAACGACATCTCGCCGACCTGGGGAACAACGGCACTGGCGATGGGCGGGGCGAGTATCGCGCTGTCGTCGCGGGCGATGTACCGGCAGTCGATACTGGCGAGCGAGCGGGCGAATGCGCGAGGGGTGGTGGCGGATGCGGCGTTGACGCCGACCATTGATGCGCACGGGGCCGGTGCGCGGGTGGGAGTGTCGATCGGGTTCTGAGCGGTTTCTGACGGCGGAGCAGGACTCGTCCCGCGGCGTCAACCACCCATCAGGCTGGCGCCGCGGAAGCTGCAATGGACCTGACCTACTTGACCGTAATCAGTACGGAATCCTTGCCCTCGTCCCCGATCGCCACAACCCAGGTTGATCCTTTCGCTTGCGCCAGCGCGTGGCTGATTGGGTCCAGGGGCAAGGCTATATCAGGTTGACGGGACACAATCGGTAGGTGAGTGAATTCCGAATCGCCTGCAACGTAGACGAGATACGCTTTGAGCGTTACGGTGTCTCCAACGGCCGCCGTGATACTCTTGGCACCGCCGCCTGAAAAGAGCGAGATCCGCAATGTTGGATGACCCGCATCCATTGTTTTGGTTGCGCCGCACGCGCCCAGGAACAGGACCGTGCCCAACACGAGCGCTGCTCGATAGCGGGAGACCGTGTGCATACAGGCCCTTAAAACAAGGGTGACAGATGCGGTTGCCCTCCTCCGCACAATGCGTGGTCGGGCAGTGTCAGCGATTCATTGAATCGGGAGAAGTCTAACCACCTCCTCTCCAATAGCCTAACCGGGGTTAGGTTGGTGTGCGTCGGGCGAGTCCCGTTCACCTCCGGCTAGAATTGGTATGGCGCTCCGCCTTCATAGGCCACTGCTCGTCTTGTCTATCGTTGCAACTGCACTCGCGTACGCACCCGCGGTGCGAGCGCCGTTCCTCTTCGATGATGAGCTGGCTATTCAGCGCAATCCAACGATTCGCGCGTTGTGGCCTCTGTCGACTGCCTTGGAACCACCGCCCGGCGGCTTGGCTGTTTCCGGACGACCGGTGGTGAACGTCTCGCTCGCCTTGAACTACGCGCTGAATAGCGCATTGGGCGTGGATCAACGACCGGATCCGCTTGGACCGAACAAGACGATCGCCTACCATCTTACAAATGTCCTGATCCACCTGCTCTGTGGCGCCCTGCTCTTCTTGATATTGCGACATGGCGCGGCACTTTGGCTCGGCAGGGCCGCAGGCGACGATCAGGCCGCGCTATTTGCTGGTGTTGTTACGAGTATCTGGCTTCTGCACCCCGTGCAGAGCGAAGCCGTGAACTACGTAAGCCAACGTACCGAGTTGCTCGTTTCGTTCTGCTACCTTGGCGTGCTGTATTCGTGGATACGGGGCTGGCAGTCTGGCAGCGTCGTTCGGAGACGGCTGTGGCGACTCCTTGCGGTAGCGATATGCGCAATTGGAATGGGCACGAAAGAAGTGATGGTCACTGCCCCAATAATCGTACTGATGTACGACTGGCTGTTCCACAGTGCGCGCAATCGCGCGCCGGGCGAGCAGGTGACCGTCACGCGTGGGTGGTATGTCTTGCTTGGGCTGACGTGGCTTGTCTTGCTGGCGCTCAATATTGGTGGCGCGAGAGCAAATACGGCGGGCTTCGGCGCCGGTATCGCGTGGTACGACTATCTCTACACGCAGATGTGGGCGGTCACACACTATTTGTACTTGCTCGTCTGGCCCGCGCATCAACGTCTCGACTATGGGAGCCATCACATCGATGGCTGGCGCGGGATTCCCGGGACCGTGCTGCTCGTGATACTCGGTGCCATCACGATCGTGTCACTTGGCAAGCGCCGCGCCTGGGGTTGGGTGGGTTTCATGGGTGCGTGGTTCTTTTTGCTCCTGGCGCCCTCTTCGAGCGTCATTCCGATTGCTACGGAGATTGCGGCGGAACGGCGCGTCTATTTGGCATCTGCGGCCGCGGTGGCTGCGGTAGTCATCGCTGCAGCCGCGCTTCTGCGTACGGGGACGAATAGGCCACTTGGTGGGCGCCTTGCGCGAAACATGGCGACTGCTGCCGTGCTGGTTACGCTCGCCACATTATTCGGACAGACGTTCAAGCGAAGCGGCGAATACGCGCACCCTGAACAGTTGTGGGCGGAGGTGGTTGATGCCGAGCCGCTCAATCCGCGTGGCTACGCAGGAATGGCTTACACCCTGCTTCACCAACGCCCGCCTGCAATTGAGCCGGCTCTTCCCTTTCTAAAGACCGCGCTGTCTCTCGATTCCACCAACCTCACCGCACTTCGCGGGTTGGCAGGGATCGCGGTAGCGCAACACCAGTTTGCCGTTGCGAGACCGCTACTGGAACGCGAGATGCAGGTCGATCCGGTTGGGCGGGCGGATACGGAAGCACTGCTTGGGATCGTGCTCGCGTCAACGGGTGAGCCAGACAAAGCCGCGTCCTACTTGAAGGACACCGACCCAGCAGTCATCGTCGAAGACGACCCCACGGGCGAGTTGCTCGTAGGGCTCGGCTCTGCGTATATGGCCCTTGGCGACTGGCAGAAGGCCGAGCGAACGTTTCGAATAGCGCATGAAGTGCGCCCTCAGGACGCGAGACTCGACTACTACCTCGGCGATGCAATGCTGCGGACGGGGCAAGCGCGGGAGGCGATTGCCCTTCTTGAACACGCCAGCCAGAGTCAGACTGCAACGCCGATGGGCCTCGCGCTGTTGAGTCTCGCGCACGCATCTGTGGGAGAGACAGGCGCCGCGCTCTCGACAGCCGGTATCGCTGCCTCGCGAAATGAACATGACCCGTTGGTGTTCTTTACCCTTGGTCGCGCGATGATGCGCATGCATAGACCGGATCAGGCGGAAACGTACTTTGGAGAAGCGCTGCGGCTTGCGCCGGGGGATCCGGAACTCATGACTGCGCTCGCGTTCACCAAGCGCGCGCTCGGCAAGGCGCGTGAAGCAGAGGCGTTGCTCGGGGCGGCGAAGGGGGCCGGTCAATCTGCGTCTCGCGATGCAGCACCCGGCAAGACACCCGCGCGGTGAAGTAGCCGTGACGTAGCTGAGTGTGTGGTTTGGATGCCGCGGTGTTGGTGCAGGACAATTCCCTCTGCGACGTTGCAATGGCGGTGGTCCGCCGTGCCGTGACACCCGACGACTCCGAGAAGGGAGCGATCTGGGATGTAGAGAACAGCGCGCTGGCGATGCGTCCGTTTGTCGTGGTCGTCGTTCGTGACGTCATGAAGTCGTCCGGCGCGAAAGGTTCTCGTACGACCACGATCGCCTGAGCGCCCACGCGCCGTCGCCGAGGCCCACCAGAGCGAGGTCCGCAGCGATGAGAAACGCGACGTATTCCCAACCGCCGTTCGGCGCGGTGAAGGACCACCCGTTGGGCCAGGATACGGTAATGGCGCCGAAGAGCACCGGCACGAGTGCTAGCGCGACCCAGCGCGCGTACACGCCGGTGACGAGCGCTGCGCCGCCAATTAATTCGGCCGCGAACACCGGATAGGCGGTCCATCCCGGGAATCCGTGCGCCACGAAGAACGCGGCCGTTCCAGGGAGGGTGAAGGTGAAGTACTTCAGCAGTCCGTGCGCGATGAAGACGACGCCGAGCGCGATGCGGAGCGCAAAGACCGCATAGGCGGCCGTCTGAGTATCCACCCCAGCGCCCTGCCGTGAGGTTGTGGCGCGCGAATGCGTGGGCTCGGTGCCGCCCCCGGTGTGCGATGAGACCTCGGAGGTGCGATGCGATATGGACATTTGACGTTGGTGAAATGGGCACTTGCAGGTGATACTCCGCAGCATACTCTTCACGATCCGTTCATCCAGTACGCACCTTTTAGTAACTGTCACACATGCCGCATCCCTCCAGCTCTCGCAGGGCCGCACGCACGCCAGTCTGTGTGCGCGCCAATCCATGGGACTCGGGCTGTCCGTCCCGTCAGATTCTAAATTTGGTGGCGGACAAATGGGTATTGCTCCTTTTGCCGCTGCTCGAGGCTGGTCCGCGGCGCAACGCCGAGCTACTCCGGGGAGCGGACGGGATCTCGCAGAAGATGCTCGTGCAGACCTTGCGGGCGCTGACACAGCATGGTCTGGTCAGCCGTCACGACCATGGCACCGTTCCGCCACGGGTGGAGTACGCGCTGACGCCCCTTGGCGCTTCTCTCGAGCGAACTCTGAGCGCACTCGACCGATGGGTCATCACCAACTTTGCCGACGTCGATGCGGCGAGGAAGCAATATCGCCGGCCGCGGACTCCAAGTGCCGCGAGGACTCAGTGACGATGGCGGGCCCGCGTGACAGCGGCGCATCAGGCCGTTGGACGACGGCGATGCTATCGCTCGCTCGGCGCTGCGCCGACTGGCGCGCGCAAGCAGGGTTCCCGCCGTTGACGTCCCGGCGCAATGACGTAACATCGTCCCATCTCAAACGACGGGACGAACCGTGCGCGTAGCCAGAACAGTTGCAGCCGTTGCCGCGCTTTGCGGCACCACGACCATCGCCCAGGCGCAGACCAAGCCGGTGTCGCCCAACGAGCTCACTGCGGCCGAGAGTGCCGCGGGCTGGCACATGCTCTTTGACGGGAAGAGCTTCGCGGGCTGGAAGGGACTCGGCTACGACAGTGTGCCCACTGCGCATTGGAAGATCGTGGACGGCTCCATCATGAAGGTGGCCAAGAACAACGTGCCGAAGATGCCGGATGGCCAACCGGCCAACGGCGGCGACCTGATGACCACCGGCACGTGGCGCGACTTCGAGCTGGTGTTTGAATGGAAGGTGGTGCCTGGTTCCAACAGCGGCGTGAAGTACAACGTCTCCGAGGAACTCTCGATGAAGGCGTCGGGCAATCACGCGGCGCTGGGATTCGAGTACCAGGTGCTGGACGACTCGCTCAACGACGACAACAAGGTACCGTCCCACCGAGCCGGCGCACTCTACGACCTGATCCCGCCCAACGACGAGAAGCACCTGGTCCCGGTTGGCCAGTGGAACCGCTCGCGCATCATTCTGCGCGGCAACCATGGAGAGCACTGGCTGAACGGCAAGATGGTGGTGTCGTATGACCTGGGGACGCCACGACTGGATGCGCTCCTCGCCGCCAGCAAGTACAAGTCGATCAAGGGCTTTGCGGACCGGCGCGCGGGGCACGTCATCCTTCAGGACCACAACGAAGCGGCCTACTTCCGCGGCATCCGCATCCGGGAGTTGAAGCCATGACGTGGAGGCACTCGAGCAACTGGGCGCCGAGCGTGTAGGCGGCATGGACACTGTGCCTTCGAGCGACGACGCCGCGGGCCGCATCATCGCCGGCCGATATGAGATCATTCGCGCCATCGGGCACGGCTCGTTTGGCCGCACGTTCCTCGCGCGCGATGTTCGCGATACGCGTGAGGTGGCGATCAAGTTGCTGGACCGCCGAGCGGATGTGGATCTCAAGGCACTGGAGTTGTTTGAGCGGGAGGCGGCGGTGCTCCAGTCAGCGCGTCACCAGGGCATCCCGCAGATGTACGAGCTGGTGCGCGACGAGTGGGACGGCATGCCGGCGTCGTTGCTGGTGATGGAGTTCATCGACGGCGTGTCGTTGCGCGAGATGATCGACGCTCAGCGCCAACTGGATCCAACGGATGTGGCGTACGTGTTCCTCGAGATGCTCGGCATCCTCGAGTACCTCCACAGCCGTGTGCCGCCCATTGTGCATCGCGACATCAAGCCGGGCAACATCATCGTGCGCACCGATGGCCGGCCGGTGCTTGTGGACTTCGGTTCCGTGCGGCGGGTGTTTGTTGCGGCGGATGAAGCGGGATCCAGCATCGTGGGCACCTATGGCTACATGCCGTATGAGCAATACATGGGGCAGGCCACGCCATCGAGTGATCTCTATTCGCTGGCCGCCACCTTTCTGCACTTGCTCACCGGTCGCGCGCCTCGCGAGTTCATGAACGACGAGGGGCGCATCCAGGTGCCCGAGCTGTTGCCCGGCGATGCGCGGCTGCGGCCCATCATTGCGCAACTGCTCCAGCCGTCGCCGACGGACAGGTTCGCCAGCGCGCGCGATGTTCGGCAGGCGTTGCTTTCGTCGTCGGCGGGCAGCGTGATGCGATCGTCGGCACGCGTGTCCATTCGCAATACTGTCGACCTGTCGTCGATGGGAGCAACGCCGCGGCAGATGGACTCACGGATGGCGGCCATATTGAAGCGCGTGGCGCCGAGCACGCTGGATTACCTGGATTCCAATGCGAAGCCCGGCGACACACCAGGCCTCACCGACGTGCTGTCACTGCTGTTCTTCTCGGCGCTCACCGTGGGGATTCTTCCCGCGATATTCGTTCGTCTCGCGCGAGCGCGACGCAAACGCATGCGGCGCTTTCTGCTGGAGGGCACCCCCGTGGCGGCGGAGGTTATGAGCATTACGATGGAGAAGATCGACTTCGACCAGAAAATGGCCGCGGTGGCGTACCAGTTCGAAGCCGATGGCGAGAGGCATCGCGATGTGGATCGGGTGCTACCCGTGATTGCCAACCGGTGGCAACCGGGCGACCGCGTGCAGGTGCTCTACCTGCCCGACGTGGAGTACGACAGCGTGATCGTCTGCGCGCGGTAGGCGTGGGCGGCCCTGTCATGCATATTGGGTGATGACAATGTTCTCCAGAGTTCAGCAACGCTCCCTGCGCCGGATCACATTCGCCACTGCCATGGTACTGTCGGCCGGTGCCGCTGTTGCCACCAGCGCGCTGGGTCAGGGCGGTTCTGCTCCGCAGCGCGACAACGTCGCGGCGGATGATGGGCACAAACTCACCGTGTGGTCCAAGCGGCCCGCGGGGGAGCCACGCGGCGAGATCGTGCTGTTGCACGGCCGCACGTGGAGCGCGCTCCCGAACTTTGACCTGCATGCGACGGGACAGCATGTGTCGCTGATGGACGCGTTGGTGGCGCGCGGGTATGCAGTGTATGCGCTGGACCAGCGGGGCTACGGCTCGACGCCGCGGGACAAGACTGGGTGGCTCACGCCGGATCGCGCGGCGAAGGATGCGGCCGTGGTCGCGGATTGGGTTGCCGCCCGTGCGCCGAGGTCGCGGCATCCTGCCGTGCTTGGCTACTCACGCGGGTCGATGACCGCCCTGCTCTTCGCGCAACGACACCCGGAAAAGCTGTCCACGCTGATTCTGTATGGCTTTGCGTACGACGTATCTGGTGTGTACGACACCATTCCCGAGCCTGCCAAGCCGCCACGTGCGAAGACGACGGAAGTGGCCGCGGGCGAGGACTTCATCTCACCGGATTCAACGGCCGCGGGGGTGAAGGAGGCTTACGTGCATGACGCCACCATGCGCGATCCGGTTCGCGTGGACTGGCGGCGGGAAGAGCAGTTCGGTGAGCTGAGCGCGTCTGCGTTGCGGGCACCGACGCTCGTGATCAACGGCGAGAACGATCCGGTGGCGAAAGGGGCGAACATTCCGGAATTCCTCTCGCGGCTTTCGAACATGGACCGGAACTGGGTTGTGCTGGCCGCGTCAGATCACGTGGCGCATCTGGAACGGCAGCAGGCGTTCGTGAACGCGCTGCTGGGCTTCATTGAACGGGCGCAGACGAAGCGATAGACGACTTCCGTCGCAGCAACACAAACGTCGTCGCATTGTCGCTGCGGTCCTCGAGCCCTTCGGCGAGGATGGTGAGGCCGTAGTGTTTCGCGGCCCACGGTGCGGCAATGGCGGCCACCGTGGGGTCGCGCCTGATCGCGACCAAGCGCGCGGCGCCGGCGGTATCGTGTGCCTCGACGACAGCGATGTCGGGGTGCGAGGCCAGAAAGCGGCGGCATTGCTTGAAGGCCATCTCGTGGCTGAGCGCTTCGCGCACGCCATCTACGGTGGCGCCGCTGATGCTCATGAGTGCCAACCGCACCATCAGGGCGTACTCTCCCACTTTTTCGAGAGAGTTGAACTGTTCGATCGCGGCTACAGCGGCGTGCACCGGGCCGGCCGTGATGTTGTGGATGGGAATGGCGGCAAAATCCGCGTGGCCATCGACCACCATGCGGACAGCGGCGTCAAAGGTGGGGCACGGCACCAGGGTGATGGGGCCCGGTACCAACTGCTCGGCGGCCTTCTCGCTGAAGGCGCCGCTTTCTCCCTGGAACGAAACGATGGGCTTCACGTGTGCGGTCACTCACGGTGCGTATCCGCTCCGCGTCAGGAAGTCGTCCGCGTCGCGCATTTCGATGATGTCCCGAAGCGCGGCGGTCTTGTCGGCCGCCTTGTTGTAGTACGCTTCGGCAATCCTGTATCCGATAAAGTAACCCAGATCGCCGGGACGGTCCGGGGGCGGGCTCCCCTGGTTGTAGAGCCAGCGGCTGACGTCAGTGCCGTGCATGGATGTCTTGAACTCGGCAAAGAGCGCGGCTTCGCGCGGCAGCGCCCATGTCGCAATCCAGGCGTTGATGTTGCCGCCCGACGAGAGCGACCCGATGAAATCGGCGCCGCCTTCCATGAGTGCTTGCTCCAATAGTGTCTTGTTCGCGTGCGTGAGCACGCCCCCGGCGCGTTCCTGAAAACTGTGCCGAGCTGCCGCCGGCGTCGCAGGCAGCCCAGAAGTTCACCAGGTCGATGGAGACGAACTGTGCCTGCGCCCGATCGTCGGCGATGACGGGCGGAGGAAAGTGCGAGGGGCCGTGGGGCATCGCTGCCGCAGGCGAGACGCAGGAGCAACGCGAGGGAGCCCGCACTCGTGGGCAATTCGCGCGTTCGTTTTCATGTATCCACTAACGCAATTCGGGGATCGCGAAACGAAACGGAGAGTTGCTTCCCTGGACTCTGGAGCGACGGTAGATTCGCGGCATGCGAAGATTGATGATGCTGGTTGGCGTCGCGACGATGGCCGCGGGTTGTGCCTCGTCCGCGCCCTCTCCCACGCCGTCGGCCGCACCGGCGCCGGCCGCGGGTGAGATGCACGAGTTGGACGGTATTCGCTATCAGGACATCGTGATCGGCGCGGGCGAAGAAATGGTGCCCAGGCGATGCGTGTATACGCATTACACGGGATGGCTACCCGACGGACGGAAATTTGATTCATCGCGCGATACAGTGGCGCGGGGGGTGGCGCCGGAGCCGGTGGCTTTTCCGCAGGGTGCCAAGCGGGTGATCGACGGCTGGGAGGTGGGGTTTGCCGGTATGCGCGTGGGCGGGAAGCGGCGGCTGTTCGTGCCCTACCAGATGGGCTACGGCGACAAGGGCAGCCCACCGACCATACCCGCGCGAGCGGACCTGGTGTTCGAGGTGGAGCTGATGGCCGTGGCGCCGCAGGTGAGGCGGGACGAGGCGTTTGCGGGCAGGTCTGCGCCGCAGTGCCCACCGTGGCGGACGGTGAATGGGCGGTGACGAACGCGGCGCTACTCTTCGCGACGCAAGGCTCGGCGGCAACCAGCTAGAGCGTTCCGTCCTTCGTCGTCCGTTGCGCGCTTGCCAACCCGTTTTCCGTGATTCGTTTTCCGTGATTTGTTGTTCGTGGTCCGTCCTGCGAGACCTGCGGACCGGACGGATCACCAATTGCGAATTGCGAATCACAGGAGAACACGTGACGGACGACGAAGGACGGACGTTGCAGTGGTCTTCCTGATCCGGGTCAGCCCAGCGCTTTCACGGCCTCGGTGACTTCGGCGGCGTGGCCTTCGGGTTTCACCTTCTCGAACACCTTGGCGATGCGCCCCTTCTGGTCGATGACGAAGGTGGTGCGCAACACGCCCATGTACTTGCGACCGTACATCGACTTCTCCGCCCATACGCCATAGGCCTCACACACCGCATGGTCGGTGTCGGCAATGAGCGGGTACGTGAGCCCGTACTTCTCCTTGAACTTGATGTGCTTCTTCACGGGGTCGGGGCTCACGCCGATCACCTTGGCATCCACACCTTGGAGGCGCGGCAACGCGTCCTGGAACCCGCAGGCCTCCATGGTGCAGCCCGAGGTGTCGTCCTTCGGATAGAAGAAGAGCACCACGACTGACCCGCGCAACGACTTCAGCTGCAACGTGCTCTCGTCGTCGAGCAGCGCCTTGAAGTCCGGCGCAACGGTGCCCTCGGCCGGCATGCTCATGCGAGCACCTCGCCGCCCATGAGCACGGCCATGATCGCCTTCTGGATGTGCAAGCGGTTTTCCGCCTCGTCCCACACGCGGCTCTGCGGACCGTCGATGACGTCGGCGCTTACTTCTTCACCACGATGCGCGGGCAGGCAGTGCAGAAAGATGGCGTCCTTGGCCGCGCGTTCCATCATGGAGGTGTTCACGGTGTAGCCGGCGAAGTCGAGCTCACGCTTCTTCTGCTCATCCTCCTGCCCCATGCTCGCCCACACATCGGTGTTGACCACGTGCGCGCCGGCAATGGCTTCCTTCGGGTCGCGCGTAATGGTGATGTTCGCGTGGCCCTTCGCGCGCTCGAGCAGATGATCGGCCGGCTCATACCCTTCGGGGCACGCAATGGCGAGATCGAACCCGAGCCGGTACGCGGCGTTGATCCACGAGTTGGCCATGTTGTTGCCATCGCCAATCCACGCGACCTTCTTGCCTTCGTACGTACCGAGATGCTGGCGTACGGTGAGGAGATCGGCGAGGATCTGGCACGGATGCAGCAGGTCCGTGAGCCCGTTGATAACGGGAACGTCGGCATACTTTGCCAACTCCTCCACATCCTGATGCGCGAAGGTGCGAATCATGATGCCGTCCACGTATCGCGACAGCACGCGCGCCGTGTCGGCAATGGGTTCGCCGCGGCCGAGTTGTACGTCGCGCGGCGAGAGAAACAGCGCGTGGCCGCCGAGCTGGAAGGTTCCCACCTCGAACGAGACGCGCGTGCGCGTGGACGCCTTCATGAAGATCATCGCGAGCGTCTTGCCGGCGAGGGGCTTCTTTGTGTATTCGCCTCGGCGCATGCGGTCGGCGAGATCGAACAGCGGCAGCAGTTCCGCTGCGGAAAAATCGGGGATGGCGAGAAAGTCGCGATGTGCGCGGTCGGGCATTGTCTTGGGAGTAGTGGTCGAACGGCTCAGAGAATGTATTTCCGCAGGTCTTCGTCTTCCACGATGGCCTTGAGCTTCTCGCGCACGGCATCGGCGTTCACGACGATCTTCTTCTCGCCACCATCGGGCAGCTCGAACAGGGTGTCCTCGAGGAGCGTGGTCATGACGGTGTGCAGCCGGCGCGCGCCGATGTTCTCCATGCGCGAATTCACGGTGGCGGCGGTCTTGGCAACTTCGGCAATGCCGTCTGGAGTGAACTCCAGCGATGCGCCGTCCGCCGCGACGAGGGCCGCATATTGCTTGGTGAGCGCGTTCTCCGGTTCCGTCATGATGCGCACGAAATCGGCTTCCGTGAGCGACTTGAGCTCGACGCGAATGGGAAAGCGTCCCTGAAGCTCCGGAATGAGATCCGACGGCTTGGATACGTGAAACGCACCGGCGGCGACGAACAGGATGTGGTCCGTCTTCACCATGCCGTACTTGGTCTGGACGTTGGAGCCTTCCACGATGGGCAGCAGGTCGCGCTGCACGCCTTCGCGTGACACGTCGGGGCCGCCCATCTGGCTCTTCTCGCCGGCGATCTTGTCGATCTCGTCGAGGAAGACGATGCCAAGAGTCTCCACGCGTTCGAGCGCGTCGGCGGTGACGTCCTCCATATCCACCAGCTTCTCGTATTCCTGCTCCATCAGGATGCGGCGGGCTTCGCTCACCTTCACCGTGCGCTTCTTCTTTCGCTGCGGCATCATGTCGCGCAGCATCTCGGTGAAGTTCTCCATGTTTTCCGGCGCGCCCTGCGACGCGAACATGTCGAACATGGGACTGGAGTTGGGTACCACCTCGATTTCCACTTCGCGCTGGTCGAGCTGTCCGTCGATGAGGAGTTGCCGCAGCTTGTCGCGGGTGCGCTTGTAGCGATCCTGCGCCACGTCGCCGCTGGCCTCCTGCTTGACGTCGCCGCTGGTGGAGACGACGAACACGCCGCCCACATCGCCGGCCGACGCCAGAGTTGGCTCGGGTGCGTCGGCCGGGACCTTGGCGGCGTCGGCGGTTGCCTTTGCTGCGTCCGCCACGGGCGGAGGCAGCAGCAGGTCGAGCAGCCGATCGTCCACGCGCTCGTTGGCGAGGTCCTCTACTTCGCTCTCGCGCTCCTGCCGCACCATTTCGATGGCGCTGTCCACAAGGTCGCGAATCATGCCTTCCACATCGCGTCCCACGTAGCCCACTTCGGTGAACTTGGACGCCTCCACCTTGATGAACGGCGCGCCGGTGAGCTTCGCGAGCCGGCGTGCGATTTCCGTCTTGCCTACGCCGGTAGGGCCAATGAGGATGATGTTGTTCGGCGAGATCTCGTCGCGAATGGACTCTGGCGCCTGCTGCCGGCGCCAGCGATTGCGCAACGCAATGGCGACGGCCTTCTTGGCGTCCGCCTGGCCCACGATGTAGCGATCGAGTTCCGCAACGATCTGCCTTGGCGTCAGGTCGGCGAGCCGCGCCAATGCCTGCTGCGTGCGTGGCGACGCCATGTCAGCTCGCCTCGAGAACAGTGATGTTGGTATTGGTGTAGACGCAGATCTCGCCGGCGATGGTGAGGCTCTGCCGCACGATGTCGGCGGCGCCGAGTTCGGTGTTGGCGGCGAGGGCGCGAGCGGCGGCGAGGGCGTAGGCGCCACCCGATCCAATCGCG
The DNA here is from genome assembly GCA_040003455.1 of bacterium. Lineage (GTDB taxonomy): Bacteria > Gemmatimonadota > Gemmatimonadetes > Gemmatimonadales > Gemmatimonadaceae > AG11. The sequence continues at coordinate 52,108 of JBDUCM010000008.1, read as the reverse complement.
AGAATGCCGTCATCCGGTTCGATCAACTCGCCGGTACCGGAGATGATGTATCCGTGCGCCGCGCTCGCCACCACCAGCAAGGCTTCGAGGCGCCGCAGCACGCGGTCGCTTCGCCAGTCCTTGGCCAGCTCGACTGCCGCTCGCGGGACATTGCCCGGATAGCGTTGGAGCTTCTCCTCGAACTTCTCGAACAGGGTCAACGCATCGGCCGCCGAACCGGCGAAGCCGGCCAGCAGCTTTCCGTCGCCGATTGCCCGAACCTTGTTGGCCTTGGCCTTCATGACAGTGTCGCCGACGGTTACCTGGCCATCGCCGCCGAGTGCCACTTTTCCACCGCGCCGGACGGCCAAAATGGTCGTGGCGCGAATTCGCGGTAGTTCCGACATGGGGGTGAATTTAGCCGGATGACGGCCGCCATGCAGCGACCGGCCGACTGGGCCGGGCGGTTACCGGATTCTGTCCTTGCCTTCGGGCCGGGGAGGCTTTGGCGCGCCACCGCGGCGCAACGCGCCGCGATTGACGATCTTTTCGCGGAGAAACTCGCGGTTGAGCACCACGCCCACCAGGAAGAGCACCGCGGCCACCATGATGGCGACGGTCTCGTACGCCCAACTGTCGCGCCCGATGAGGGCCGCCGCCATACAGAGCACCGAGAGCCCGATACAGGCCTCGCCCGCGGTATGACGTTCGCTGCGCTCCTGACGCCGCCGTTCCCGATTGAACGCCAGCTCTTCGGGAAGCCAGGCATCCGCCAGGATTGCCAGCCCCACCAGGCCGACGATCACGCCCAGAATGACGGGAATTGTTTCGACTCGCACGGCACACTCCGCTGACTGGACGGAGCTAGGCTAAAGCGATCTTCATGCCCGGGGAAATGCCTGCTGATAAACCTGCTTGAGCCGTTCCACGCTGGTGTGGGTGTAGATCTGCGTGGTGGAGATGGACGCGTGGCCGAGGAGTTCCTGCACGGCGCGAAGATCTGCGCCGTTGTCGAGCAGGTGCGTGGCGAAGGTGTGACGAAGCGAATGCACGGAGAGGCCGGCGTCTTCGTCAATCTCGTTCAGAAAGGCCGACACGAGCCGTTGCACCATGCGCACACCGATCCGCTTTCCCGTGTTCGCCAGGAAATACGCGGAGCGTTCGCCTTTTGGGCCGAGCCGGCGGAGCAGTTCGTCGCGTTTTGACTCGTAGTTTCGAAGCGCGAGCATCGCGTGGTCACCCACGGGAACGATGCGTTCCTTCCGTCCCTTGCCGCGCACCTTCACCTGCTGGCTGACGAGGTCCATGTCGCCGCGACTGAGCCCCTGGAGTTCGGAGAGGCGCATGCCGGTGGAATAGAACAGTTCCAGGATGGCGAGATTTCGGACGTCAAGATACCTGCCTTCCATGGCGCGCGTCTCCGCCATCTGGAACAGCAGGTCGATCTGCGCGCGGTCGAGATAGCCCGGCAGGTACTTGTCTACCTTCGGCGCGCCGACGGCCTTGGCCGGATTGGATTCGACCATCTCGTTGCGATGCATCCACCGGTAGAAGCTTCGCACGCCCGACAGTGTGCGCGACATGGTGCGCTTGCCAACGCCGCGACGCGACAGGTGCGCGAGAAAGCCTCGCATGGCCAGGCGATCCACCCCTTCCCATGTCCACGCGTCGACGCCGTAGTGCTCGCCCAGGAACTCGACGAATGCGTGCAGGTCGCGCTCGTAGGCGATCACGGTGTTGGGCGAGACATCGCGCTCCTTCGCGAGGTGGCGGAGGTACTCCTCCACATCAGAGTGCATCGCGCCACCGTGTCATGTCCTCGAGCGCGCGAGCAGCGAGCGCCTCCTTCTTCATGCGCTTGTCCTTCACGCGCACGCCCAGTTCGTCCACGAGGCCGAAGTTTGCGTTCATCGGCTGGAAGTGCCGTGGGTCTGCCTCGCGAAGGTAGCGATACAATGCACCCAGCATGGTGGTGGGCGGTGGGAGGGTCGCTTCCCTGCCATTGAGCAACCGCGAGAGATTGATGGCCGCGAGCAGGCCGGTGGCGGTGCTCTCCGTGTAGCCCTCGACGCCGGTCAACTGTCCGGCGAACATGGTGGTTGGCGCGTCTTTGACGGCCAGATGCGGCGCGAGCGACGCCGGTGCATTGAGGTACGAATTCCGATGGATAGAGCCGAAGCGCAGGAACTCGGCATTCTCCAACCCCGGAATCATGCGAAACACGCGCTGCTGCTCGGGATAGCGCAGGCGCGTCTGGAATCCCACCAGGTTCCACATCTGCCCCGCACGGTCTTCCATGCGCAACTGCACAATGGCGTACGCCTCTCGTCCGGTTCTGGGATCGGTAAGCCCCACCGGCTTCATGGGCCCGAACCGCAGCGACTCGCGCCCTCGTCGCGCCATCTCCTCCGCCGGCATGCAGCCCTCGAAATACGGGACGGCATCAAACTCGTGCGCCGTTGCCTTGTCGGCCTGCGTAAGCGCGTCGAGGAATGACTCGTACTGCTCGCGCGTCATCGGGCAGTTGAGGTAGGCGCCGTCGCTCTCGCCCTCCATGGTTTCCTTTCCATAGCGCGACGCGCGGAACACCACGTCGTGATCGATGGACTCGTACGACACGATGGGCGCGATGGCATCGTAGAACGCCAGCGCAGCTACGCCGAGTCGCTCGCGAATGGACTCGGCAAGAGCACTGGACGTGAGCGGCCCGGTGGCGATGATACCAGGCGACGGCAGATCCGTGACCTCGCCGCGCTGGATGACGATGCGCGGATGCGCGGCGATGCGCGCGTGGACGCCGGACGAGAACACGTCCCGATCGACCGTGAGGGCACTGCCGCCGGGGACACGTGCTTCGTCGGCACACCCCAGGATCATGGAGCCGAGCAATCGCATTTCGGCCTTGAGGAGGCCGTGCGCGTTGGACGTTTCCGTGCTCTTGAAGGTATTGGAGCAGACGAGCTCCGCGAGCCGGTCGGTCTTGTGTGCCTCGGTGCCCACGTCGGGTCGCATTTCGTGGATGACCACGTCGTAGCCGCGCTCCGCGAGTTGCCACGCGGCTTCGCTGCCAGCGAGCCCTCCACCCACGATGCGAATTGGCCCTGCCAGACTTTGCGACATGCCTCGAATCTAGTGCGGATTTCGCCGGCTGGCGGAGGGCCGTCGCGGCAGGGATTCCGTCCTTCGTCGTCCGTTGCGTGTTTTCCTACCCGTTTTCCGTGATCCGTTTTCCGTTTTCCGTGATCCGTTCCGGGCGCAGGTTTCTCCTGACGGACAACGAAGGACGGAACGCTGTCGGTGACCGGTACGAAACGTTCGTGAACGGGCTGGCGTAGGGATACCCACGCCATGCTGCACCCGCCAATACCCCAACTTGCGTGCTCATGCGCTTCGTTCGACCTACGTCAACACTGGCGCTTCTCGCTTCGACGCTGGTGTTCGCGGGCGGATGCACTTCCCGCGAAGCGCAGACCGACGCGTCGGCGACGACGCGCATCTCGCTCGCGACAGAGCATTTTGCGGTGTCGTCGTACGGCCTCGATTCCGTCGCGGTGCGACGGTTGGCCGCGTACCTCGAAGACAATCAGGCACGCGTTGTCAAGGAGCTGCGCGCGTCTCCCATGGGCATCACGTCGGTGGTCGTTCAATCCAAGGATGAATTCGACGTGATGTGGGCGCCGGTCATCAAGGCATCCGGCATCGGCTTTCAGCCACAGGCGCTCACTGGCCCGGACGGCGCCATCTACATCTATGGGCCCTGGGCGCGACAGCATTCTGGCAGCGCGCTGGGCCAGGACGCGCTCCATGAGTTCGCGCACGCGGTGACGCGACGGACGGCACTCGACTACATCGCGGCGGCGGGACGAGACACTGCCGGCTACGTCTTTCCGGACAGTGTGAGCAAGCGCGTTCGCTGGTTGTCGGAGGCCATCGCTACGTACGAAGCCGGACAGTCCACGGACCTCAATCGGTTCGGCTACCTCATGCGCGGCAACTATCCGTCAATTGCCGCGCTCAATGATCCAGCCAATAGCCAGATCTACCAGATCGGCTACCGGCTGGCGGAGTTCATTGTGAAAACGTGGGGTGCCGAGGGACTCGCGCGACTCGTACAGCACGATGCGAACGTGCATGCGGCCCTTGGCATCAGCGAGGACGAACTGATGCGCCGCTGGTTCCTCGCCATCGAGGATCGCTACCTGCTCATCAAGCCTCGGTGGTTCACCACCGCGCGGTGATGCCCGGCTTTACGCCGCCTTCCACCACTTGAGTGGCAGGAGATTCAGGCCGAGTTCCTTTTTCGCGAACGAGTACAGCCACGCGCTGCGCACCACGGTTGCCGCATACGTGGCCAGCGCCGTGCCGGTCATGCCGATCCATCGCGTGAGGATGATGGACAGGAGGAAGTTGAGGATGGAGCTGCCGACGATGATCTTGGCCGCCTCTCGTTCGTGGCCGGTCATCGTAAGCAGGTAGCCGCCGGTGACGCCGACAATGGCGGCAGCCGCCTGGCTGAACGAGAGTACGAACATCACGCGGTAGCCAACCGTGTACGCCTCGCCGAACAATCCGAGCAACTGATGCCCCAGCACGATCACGCCGAGCAGTACCGGCAACGTCATGCCCGCGGCGCTGAGCAGCATGATCTGGAGCAAGTGCTGCAATCCACGCATGTCGCGCTTGAAGTACAGCGCCGCGAGCTGCGGAATGAAGATGGCCGTAATGGCTACGGCGCCAAAGCTCACGAGGGTGGCCACCTGGCTCGCCGTGCTGTAGAGCGCGGCGACATGCGTGCCGAGCATGCTGCCCACGATGACAACATCCGATTGCATGCCGATGACGAGTTGCGCGCCGGCGATGACCATCAAGCCGCCGGCGGTCTTCATCCAGAGCGGCATGTCGAACTCCGGATCGGCCGCGAGTGCCCGGATGGGTGTGCTCTTGTTGAGGTAGTGGTTGGAGATGCCCAGGGCGATGAGCGTGGCCATCAGATTGGCGAGCACGGCGTGCCATGCCCTGACGTCGGGTCCGAGCCGCCAGATGAAGGCGGAGAGGAGCGCGAGGAACGCGACGGGCCGAATGACTTGCTGGGGCGCCTGCGCCGCCACCATGCGCTGGAAGCCCTGAAGGAAGCCGCCCTGTACGGTAAGGAGTGCGGTGGGGAGGAGGAGTGCACAAGCCCACATGCCCGCGAGGAACAGCCGCGGATTCACATAGGGGCGTGCGATGACCAGCACGGCTGCCGCCAGGAGTGAGGTTCCGGCCGATAGCGCTAGCGTGAGGAATTGCGTCTTCCGGAGGAAGCCGTTCAGCATCCCCCACTTCTGGAGGCCCGCGTACGAGCCGATGAAGCGCAGGGCGAGGGTGTCGAACTCCAGCTTGGCGAACAGCATGGCGATGTTCATCCAGCCGAGCACGTACACATAGCGTCCGTAGCCGTGCTGCCCGAGCTTGCGCGCGAGCAGCGTCTGGACGCCGAAGGCGACGAACATTCCCGACGCGCGGATGATGAGGGACCACGACGCGCCGATGGCGGTGGCGCGTTGAAGGCCCCGATCACTCATCCACCGGCCGGCGGAACGCGCCGCCATCATCGGCCGGGATACTCTGCTTGTAGACTCAGTCACCTAGGGCCCTGCACGGCGGGAATGTCGGCCGGAATCGTCGACATCTGGTTGGAAATTGGGTGGGGTAGTGCAGGATCAGCCCGCGAGCACGGCGTCGAGTGGTTCCGCGGGTGCGGGCACGTCCCACTCGTTTCCACACTTCAGGCATTTCCGGAAATCGCCGCGCGTCTTGGTGAACTTCATCTCGGCGCCAATGTTGTGGCATTCCGGACATTCTTCGGACACGGGTTTGTTCCAGGCGACGAAATCGCATGTCTCGTTGGAGCATGCGTAGAACGCTGTGCCTCTCTTCTTGGATCGGCGCTCCACCAGCTCGCCTCCATCCTTGGGACAGAACACACCGGTTGGCATGGAGCGTGTACCCCGGCACTTGGGGAACGTGCTACAGCCGAGGAACTCACCACTCCGCCCAACACGCACCACCATTGGCTGGCCGCAGAGATGACAGGGGATATCCGTCATCTTGGGCTTCGCCTTTTCGCCCTTCATGGGGCGGGTGTACTTGCACGTCTTGGGGTGGTTCTCGCACGCCAGGAACGGTCCAAAGAAGCCGGCGCGCGGCTCCAGGTGACCGCCACAATCCGGACACCGCTCATTGGCCAACCCGGACAGATCGTGCGCCTCGGCGATGAGCGCAGGGAACTTGATGTCCTTGAGCGATTTGTCGAAGGGGCCCCAGAAATCGGCGAGCACATTCCTCCAACTCAGTTCGCCCTCTTCCACCTTGTCGAGCTCCAGCTCCATGCCGGAGGTGAAGTCCACGTTGAAGATGTCCGGGAACTGCTTGACCATGACGCGCTCGACCTGATCGCCGAGCTCCGTGGGGAAGAAGCGTCGTTGCTCGAGCAGCACGTACCGGCGATCAGCCAGGACGCTGATGATGCTGGCGTACGTGGACGGACGGCCGATGCCGAGGCGCTCGAGTTCCTTCACGAGGCTGGCTTCAGAAAAGCGCGGCGGCGGTTCGGTGAAGTGCTGTGACGGCGTGATGGACTGCACGGGAATGTTCTCGCCCACGTCGATCACGGGCAGTTCGTTCTCGTCTTCCAGCGCCTTGGAATCGCCCTCTTCGCGAGCCTCGCGATAGAGTGCGAGGAACCCCTGGAACTTGATGATGCTGCCCGTGGAACGGAACAGGTAGCTGCGCCGTCCGATCTGCGGCTGCTCCTTTGCCGGAATGTCGAAGTCCACGGTGGTGGTATCGAACACGGCCGGCGCCATCTGGGAACCCATGAAGCGCTGCCAGATGAGTTGATAGAGCTTGAACTGGTCGGGGCTCAGGTACTTCCGGATGTCGTCCGGACGGCGCGTGGGATCCGTGGGGCGCACACTTTCGTGCGCGTCCTGCGAGTTCTTGGCCTTGCCGCTTTCGTAGAGCTGGATCTTGTCGGCGAGGAACTCCTTGCCGAACAGCGTGCGCAGATATTCGCGCGCCTGCGTGGCCGCGCTTTCGGCGACGCGCGTGGAGTCGGTACGCATGTAGGTGATGAGACCAACGCCGCCCTCCGGTCCAATCTCGATACCCTCGTACAGGTCCTGCGCCACGCGCATGGTGCGCTTGGATCCGAACGAGAGTTTCTTGGCCGCTTCCTGCTGAAGGGTGGACGTGGTAAACGGCGCCGATGGATTCTTTCGGCGTTCACGACGCTTGACCTCGGTGACACCGAAAGTTGTCTTGCCTTCGAGGTCGGACAGAATGCGCGAGGCTTCGTTTTCGTTCGCGATCTCGGCCTTCTTTCCGTCAACCTGATGCAGCTTGGCCGTGAAGCGCTGGCCCGCCTTTTCCAGCAACGCCTCGATGGTCCAGTATTCGGTGGGGGTGAACGCCTTGATCTCGCGTTCGCGCTCCACGATGAGGCGCAGCGCCACGGTCTGGACGCGGCCGGCGGAGATTCCCTTCTTCACCGTCTTCCAGAGGACGGGGCTGGCCTTGTACCCCACGAGGCGGTCGAGCACACGCCGCGCTTGCTGCGCCTCGACCTTCTTGTCGTCGATCTGGCCCGCCTGCTGGATGGCGAGCTGCACTGCGTCCTTCGTGATCTCATGGAACAGCACGCGACGCACGGGCACCACGGGTTGCCCGCGCTTGGGCCGAATCTGCTCGGCCACATGCCATGCGATGGCCTCTCCTTCGCGATCAGGATCGGTTGCGATGAACACTTCCTTGGAGTTCTTCGCGGCCAGCTTCAGGTCGGCAATGGTCTTTTCCTTTCCGGGAATGGCGACAAGCTCCGGCTCGAAACCGTGATCGATGTCGATGCCGAGCTTCTTCTCGGGCAGGTCCATGATGTGGCCGACCGTGGCCTTCACCCGATAGGCGCGGCCCAGGTACTTCCCGATCGTCTTCGCCTTTGCGGGCGATTCGACGATGACGAGCGATGTGGTTCCCGCCGGTGATTCCGGGTACTCCTCTTCGACGACAGCCGCTTTTTTCGCGCGGGTGCCGGCCGTTTTTGTTGCGGTCTTCTTCGCGGCGACGCCAACGGCCTTCTTTGCCGTGGCTTTCTTTGCTGGCGCCTTCTTCGCGGTTGTCTTCTTCGCTGCCATTTCTCTAGTGTACGGTCTGGGTGTCCGACGCGGAGCCGGGATCATCGAATCCCGCGCCTTCCATCATGGAGCGCAGGTCGTCGAGCGCGATGCGGCCGTCGAACTGCACCATTGCGCGTTCGATGACCTGCTCCAACTCCGCGGGATTGAGCGCTCCGGCACCGGAAAGTGCCAGCAAATGCCCCCAAGCCTCCGGTGCAAAACGGCCCCTTTCATGCGGCCCGAGAACGCGAATCGTCATATATCCTCATGCAGTCGGTGTCGCAGGCTATGGTGCCGCTCGCGCCAACCGCCATCGTTACAGCTCATCTGTCACCGGAATCGCACACCCGGTTCGGGCAGCGGGCGATACCGGGGCTCTGCCTCCGCCGTCGCAGATGTGCGACGAACCAGAGACCGAGGCGATACTCGCTCTAAGGTAGTGGGGGCGTCAACCGCCTGCGGAATCTGGACGGGCTGAGCCGCGCCGGCCAACGCCTAGTTGTGCGATGATTTGTTCTGTAACTCGTTGTGGATAAAGGTGTTCTACGTCAACGACGAATTCAGCCGACTCATATATGGATCGACGCACCGCGAACAAGCGCTCCAGCTCGCCGCGCGGATCCGGGCGCTGAAGTAGAGGACGGCCATCCACCTTGCTACCCATGCGACGCAGGGCGGCGCCCGCACTCAACCGCAGGTAGACCAGCGCGGCAGGCGGCCGGAGGAGTGCTACCGTTTCCGGGCGGGTCACCCAGCCTCCTCCCGGCGCGAGAATCATGTTCTCCTGGTGGCGAAGCTCCTCGGTCAGGTCATGCTCGAGCGCCCGAAAAAACGGCTCGCCCTTCTGTGTGAAGATGTCGGTGATGCTCATGGCCTGGCGGCGGCTGATTTCCACGTCGAAGTCGAGGAAGTCGCGGCCGAGCTGGCGGGCGAGGCGCGCGCCGACCGTGCTTTTGCCGGAGCCCGGCAAGCCCACGAGCACAACATGCGGCGAGACCGGATCAGCCACCGAGCCGGGCCGCGATGTGGGCGAGGTAGCCATCGAGGTTGCGCTGAATCTCACCGAGTGAGTCGCCACCGAACTTCTCCAACATGGCGTCGGCAAGCACCAGGGCCGCCATGGCTTCGGCGATAACCCCCATCGCCGGTACCGCCGTGACGTCACTTCGCTCGGCGGTGGCCGATGCCGGAGCGCCAGTGGCCACGTCGATGGTGCCGAGGGGGCGCATGAGCGTGCTGATTGGCTTCATGGCCACACGGATGACCAATGGCTCACCGGTGGAAATGCCGCCTTCCAGGCCGCCTGCGTTGTTCGTGGGGCGACTCACATTGCCGGCGCGAATGCGACCCGGCGCGAGAACGATCTCGTCGTGCACCTCGGCACCCGTCACGCGCGACGCGCCGAATCCCATGCCGATTTCCACTCCCTTCACCGCGGGAATGGACATCATCGCGCCACCCAGACGCGCGTCGAGCTTGCGATCCCATGACACGTGCGACCCCAGCCCCACGGGCAAGCCGAGCGCGACCACCTCGCACACGCCGCCAAGGGTGTTGCCCTCCTTTTTCGCGCGGTCGATGCGTTCGATCATGTCCCGCTCCGCTTCCGCGTCCAACGTGCGGAGCTGCGACGCGTCCGACGTTGCGTTCAGGTCGGCGGGCAGCTCGGCAGGTCGTTTTGCGTCGACGCCACCCAGGTGCACCAAGTGGCTTCCGATGGAGACGCCCAATTGGGCGAGGAGCCTGCGCGCGATGGCACCCGCTGCCACCCGCGCTGTGGTTTCGCGCGCCGAGGCGCGTTCCAGAATGTCGCGGGCATCGTCACGGTCGTACTTGAGGATGCCTGTCAGGTCAGCGTGTCCGGGCCGAACGCGCGTTACCGCCCGCCGACGCAACACTCCCTCCGCGTCGGTATCTCGCGGCGCCGGGTCCATGATCTCCTGCCAGTTCTTCCAGTCGCGATTGCGAATGAGCATCGAGATCGGGCTGCCCAGGGTTTCGCCTGCGCGCACGCCCGAGAGGAATTCAATGCCGTCCTTCTCGATCTGCATCCTGCGACCGCGCCCGTAGCCCTGTTGGCGACGCACGAGGTCCGCATCCACATGTTCGGCGAGGAGTGGGACGCCGGCAGGCATGCCCTCGAGCACACTGACGAGAGCCGGACCGTGTGATTCACCTGCGGTGGTGAAGCGAAGCATGGCTGGAATGGGGGAACGGTATTCGGTGAAGGACGATCCCTGCAATAAAACCAATGGGCGGCGGGCCGGGAGCGGAGGCCGGCGGCAGGCAGTGATAAAACACGAGCCCGGCGACTGGCCGGGCTCATGCTACCGCATCTGTGGAACCTGCGTCAGGTCATGGTCCGGGGAGAATGTCCGCCGCGGTCACGTCGATGATGACCAGTCCCTTCGCGGACAATCCGAACAGTTTGAAGATCACCGATGGGCTATCACCGGGGAACGGGAGCGAGGCGCGAAGCGGCCCGTACAAGTTGAACTTCGTGGCCAGTGATGCGCGGGTGAAGTCGTAGTACGCGATGTCTACCGCTTCAATCGTTCCGTTGTTCGACGCCACGAAGGCGAGGCGATCCGATTGTGTTGTTGTCGTTCCGTCGGCGTTCGGGTGGAAGGCAATGCCCGATCCCGAACTGAACGTGGATTTCTTGCCCTGCAGGCGTTGCGTGAACGGCCTGGTGACGGAGGCAAAGTAGGTCTCCGCACCGTGCACTCCGAGTGTCTTTCCTGTCTTGTCCAAGGCCACGCCAAAGACCTTGTCCGATGCGTTGTTTATCAGGTCGAGTACGTTGATGGCAGGCGACGCGTACGTGTAGTAGTTGTTGACCGTGCCGTCATCCTGGAGCAGGAAGGCGCGAGCGATTGGCGCCTTGTTGCCTTCGCCGAAGGAGATCCACTTGCCGTCGCCGCTGGACGCGGCGTAGGTGGTATCGGTGAGCCCAAGCGAGTTCACGTCGATGTTGGCGCGCGCATCAACGTCGCTGGTGGGAATCGCGAACTTGAGTGCCCCGATGGTGGCGGCCACACCCGAGTCGCTGCTGACGCACACCGTTGGCAATGTGGTGCCGGACGGATGGTCGCAGAGCGTGAGGATGTCGTTCGCATTGCTCGTGGCCGGTGCTGGCGTCACGAACACGGCGTCGAGGTTGGCGATTACGTACGAGTTGGGATCGTTGCCGATGGTGGCGAAATCGAGGATGAAGCGTTCATCGGGCGCAGGGGCCGCCGGATCCATGAAGCGCACGGTGCCCTGTGGTGCGGCGGCGGTGGGCTTGGTGGAGATGTACAGGCGGCCGCTGGTGCTCTGTTGCACGTACTGCGGCCTGTCGGAGAAGGTGATTGGCAGGCTGGCCGTGAGGCGAATCTTCTGCGTGGACGCGTCGCGCACCTCGGTGACCTTGAAGAGGTACGAGGCCCGGGTGAGGATACGATTTGGCAGATCCTCGCGCATGTTCGATGCGTTGGCCGCGCCAACGAACACACGGCTGAGGTTTGTACCGCCCGAGTTGGCGACGTACAGCGTGTCGCCGCCGAGCGCTGTGCGGGACATGGTCATGCCCCAGGGTTGCGAGCCGACCACGACGCCGTTGGCATCGAAGGACGACGACGCCCCCTGCCACACTTCGAGGCGACCGTAGTTGATGTTCGACAGGAAGATGTTTCCGCGTGCACGGTCGACCGCCAGATCAGCGATGGTGCCGTTGCGGTTGGTGGGGAGGATGAAGGTGCGTCCGTACACCACGAGTGCCGAGTCGACAAAGGCGCCGCTCAGGAGCGGTTGAGACGCGGTGGCGCCGGCGCGCAGCGAGTAGCCGATGCGGCCGCCCTGGTCGTAGGCGAAGGAGATGACCGAGATCTTCTTGCCCTGCGCGCTGGAGGGCAGGCCGAGCGGCAGCGAGACGAGCGCCGTAGACGGGAACGGAGCCGTGATGGCGACGCTGTCCCGACGGATGAGTGCTCCCGTTGCGTCGTGCAGTTCGAACCCGACGTAGGTGAGTCCGTTGCCAAGCGCGGTGACGAGAACTGAATCGATGGTCTCGACCCGGGTCTGTACTGTCTGCAGGACGCGTGGTCCGGGTGGCAGGCCGGCGCGAATCGCAATCAGCGTGGCGGCAGACGACCCTTCCTGACCATTCACGTCAGCCGAGATTGGCGTGATGGTGATGATGCTCTTCGGTGTTGCGTTCGCCGGAATGTTGATCGTCGACGTGAAAGTGACGTTGGTTTGCGTTCCGCCGAACGATTGCGTGATGGTCGTGTCCAGCTTCGTCGGCCACGATGGGTCGCCCTGGAGGCGGAAGCCCAGTTGTGCCACGCCGAGGGCGTGGACGGCGCGCAGCGATACGGTCAGGCCAGCGCCGGCGGTCGCACTGTCGCCGGGGACCGGACTGAGGAAGGTGACGATCGGGCCGCTCACCATCTTGATCTTGAGGCGGACGGTGTCGCGATTGTCCGAGCCGTCGGCGAGCACGCCGAGCACAATGAGGGAATCCGTGAGCGTATCGATCGGCGTGACCGCCTTGAGATAGCGCTGGATGGTGGTGTCGCGGAGGCCGGCGCGGAACGTGGTGGTCGCGGTGGGTGCGGACACTGCGGCGTACCGGATCAACGTGTCGGCGGTACCGAGTGCCGCGTTCCCGCGCGCGCTGACGCCCGTGATGGTGAGGCGCGCGGCAGACACATTGTCCTGCAAGCGGGCGGTCACGAGCAGGGAGTCACCGACGTTGAGCTTTGCGGTGAGCGAGGGAGCAATAAAGGTGAGCGTGGGCTTCTTGACGTCCACGACATTGAAGGCGGCCGTTGGGCCGACGCCACTCTTGAGCCCTGACGCGTCCTTGGCAAATGCCACCAGGGCGTAGGGGCCAACCGGGAGTGTGTCGTTCAGGATGTAGGTGAAGCCGAGCGGGCCGACCTTCCGCGGGAAGGTGCCGGCGGGAACGAGCGTACTGTCCTGCGTGACCAGCAGGGAATCCGTGGCGCGAACGCGCAGCAAACGGTATCCCGCGTAGCGAAGGCCGGAGCTATCGCTCGCGGTCACGTGAATGTCGAGCGTGTCCAGCCCCTTGAGGCTGCGGCTCGATTTCGTGGAGGTGACGGCGACGGCAGGCGCGGACGTGTCGGCGATGGTCAACACGAGCGAGTCGGTCTTCGAATTGAACGCGATGTCGGTGACGGTGGTGCGCACCGTGACCTTGTCGCCATTGAGCAGGCCGGAGAGGGCGAGCGGAATGACGCGCGTGCTGGTGAGCGCCGACGGCGACACCGTGAGGGAATCGACCGCGAGCACGGCGGCGCCGTTCTTCGTGGTGGTGATGATGGACGCAATGCCCTTGTTGTCGCTTGCCGTGACGGTGAGCGTGACGGGCGCGCCAACATCCACCGTCATGTTCGACCCTGTGGACAGGGCGAACTTGACGGAGGGGCGATTGACGTCGTCGATGAGACCGCCGGGCTGGGTTGGCAGGCGGGTATCACAACTCGAGGTGACCATGATCACCCCGGTGAAGAAAGCCAGTCGTCGTAGCGTGGTTCGCATGTGCTTCATTTTGTGCTCCACAGTGCGGCTAGCGCCGCACCGCCTCGGAAGGCCGCTGCCCGTCGTCGATGATGTGGGGCGTGATGAGGATGAGCAGGTCGCGCCGTTGCTCCTGTCTCGTCGTATAGCCGAACAGCCGGCCGATGAACGGGAGATCAACGAGCAGTGGAATGCCTGACTTGGTCACGCGAACGCTGGTTTGCGTCAGCCCTCCAATCACTACCGTCTGTCCATCCGGAATCAGCAGATCGTTCTTGGTGTTGTTGTTGTCGATCAACGTTCCGTTATTCGTGAAGTTCACGTCGGAATTCGTGACTTCGATGTGCATCATGATCTGCCCGTTGTTGGTGACGCTGGGCTTCACGATCAGGTGGACACCCGTCTGCACGCGCTCAACCGTGATCGCGCCAGTGAGTGATGTTCCCGCGCCGCCGCTACTGATGAGCGGCACAAAGGGCACCTGCGAACCAGACACCAGCTCGGCCTGCACATTGTTCAGTGTCGTCACGCTCGGCTCGGACTGAACGTCGAGCAGCGAGACTTCCTGCAATGCGTCGAGGAAGGTGCTGAAATCGAAATTGCCGAGTGCGGTAGAGTAGATCAGGCGAAGCGCGGCGCCGGGAACGGTGCCGGAGGCGTTGGCGATGGCGGAGACGGTATTGCCGCCCAGGACCACGCGTGGCGGGTCGTTGGGGCTGGTGACTTTGCCAGCCGAGTCGGACCGCTGCACGATCGTGTTGAAGAACTGCTGCGGCGAGCCCAGGTCATACTTGATGCCGAGGGCGTCGAGATCGGTGCGGTTGACCAATACGATCTTGGCCTTGATGTTCACCTGTGGCTGGCGCTGGTCCAGCGACTCGGCGAACGCGACGAGGTCATCCACGCCGCTCGAGGGCGCGGTGATGGCGATGCTGTTGGTGACTTCATCGGCCGTGACGGTACCGCGACCGCGGCATGAGCTGACGTCTCCGCTGCCTGCGGCTGGACTGCCCGTGGTGGTGACCGGCGCGGGCGGTTGGCCGGCGGCGGCCGGCGGGCCTGCGGGGGCGCTGCTGGAACGCTCCGACGGAATGCACTGGAGCAGTCGGGTCTTGATCTGGTCGCCGATGGCGGTAGCGCGCTGATAGTTCAGGCGAACGATGCGCGTCATGAGCGGCTCGGTTTGTTGCCGCGCCGCGATTCGTTCCTGTGTGTCAACGATGATGATGCCGTTCACGTCTTCCGTGGCGGCCAGACCCTGCGCGCTGAGGATGGCCTGGAGGGCGACGTCCCACGGCTGGTCCTTGATCTCGGCATCGACCTTGAGCGCGCCGACATTGGTGCTCGGAATTATGGTGCGGCCCGACCATGCAGCGAATGCCGCAATGACGTCGCGAATATCCGACGCGTTGAAGATCACGCTGATGCGTGGCTGCTGCGACTTCTGTTGCGCCTGCTGCGCGTTCTGGCTTGCGAGTTGAACGCTGGTGCGCATGGGGCGCGCCTCGTTCAGGTCGGCGTTGTCGCGGCCGCTCTGCGCCACGGCCTTGTCGATGGAACGGTCGGGCCCTGACGTGGGTTCTCCCGCTGCGTTGTCTGAGCGTGACGCAACCCGGGGGTCCGGCATGTCGCCGTTGCCACTGTGCCATGCGGAGAACTGCGCGCCCGCGGGAACGGTGACGGCGATGCGGACGTCGTTGTCGGAGCGGGACACCTGGTAGGACCGGGGGCCGTCGAGGTAGACGACGATGCGAACCGTGCCGCGCTTGAACTGGGAGTAGCGAACGTCGGTGATGCCGGCGCGCGCCACCTTGTCGTATCCATGGGAGAAGGACGCCAGCGATGCCCCGGTGAGGTCGAGCACGATGCGGTCGGGCGACCGCAGCGTGAAGTCACGCACCTCTAAACCACCGGCGACTCCGATCACCACTTCGGCCTTTCCCGCAGCGGGAATGATGCTGAGTGACGTGACCGACCCTTCCGCCGGGCGGGCTGCGGCCGGCTGGGCGCTGGGCCCGAGCAGGAGGGCCACAGCAGCGATGACCGCCAGGACTGGCTTCATCTAATCCTCACCTTTGTTGAATCAACCAGGAACAGCGAGTCCTGACGGCTTAGCCCGAACTCGTCGATCGTGAAAATCACGGCGCGCTGCTTGATCTGAGCGACACGCATTCGGCCAATCGTCTGGCCTGTATTTACGCGGTACTGCGCGTTGGTCAGGATATCGCGCATGATCG
This sequence comes from bacterium, assembly GCA_040003455.1. Classification (GTDB taxonomy): domain Bacteria; phylum Gemmatimonadota; class Gemmatimonadetes; order Gemmatimonadales; family Gemmatimonadaceae; genus AG11. The sequence continues at coordinate 36,207 of JBDUCM010000008.1, read as the reverse complement.
CCACACTTCCGCGACCAGTCGCTGCGTACAGGATTCCGACGAGTTTGAGGTCCGAGAGCAACGGACGCAGGTCTTCCGTGAGAATCAGGGAGAAGAACGGATCGCGCCGTCCTTCGGCTTCATATGAGAAGATTTCGCGCGTGACGGGCTGGATGTTCGCGGGCGTTGCGGCGGACGGGGCGGCAGATTGCGCACCGCTGGCGCCCTTCTGCTGCGGTGCGCTGCCCGGACCGGAAATGGGGGCGGAACCTGCGGCTCTCCACTCCTTTCGTTCGGGAAGTGCCTGGCCAGTCTGTGCAGACAGCCGTGCGTCCTCGGCAGCCCTTGCCTTTTCCGCAGCGCGGATTGGGGCGGCGATGTTGGGAACGCTCTGCGCGAGCAGGGACGCCGGAATCAACGCGACCGCGGCGAGGGCTGCTGCCTGGAGGAGACGCCGGCGAGCGCCGGAAGCGAGCGGGAGGCCGCGGTGCGACAGGGGTGCGGTCATTACTTCTCTCCCGGCTTGGCCGCGTCGGGACCCGACTTCGCCTTGATGGTTGGCGCCGGGGGCGGTGCAACTGTCCGCGCCACGTACGTCTGGATTTCGAATCGTGCCTCCAGTTGCTGCGAGCGGTCCCGTTTGGGCGCGCGCGGGTCGGCGGCAATGGGGGCGAGTGTCAGGTTGATTGGCGCGACGATTCGCTGGAGTGATCCGATGTTCGCAAGCAGAACGGCAATCTGGTGAAAGTTGCCGCGCATGCTCAGGCGGTATTTATACGCGTCGTATTGATCGCCCTGGAGGGAAGGCAAAGGCTGGACGTCCGCCAGGTCGAGGCCCACACGCCGTGCGGCGGTAGAGACCTGATCGAGGAGGAGGGGAACTTCATTGCCCGTTGGCACGAGCTTGCGCATGACATCGAGATCGGCCGCGTACCGCTCCGCCTCTTCCTTGAGCTGATTGGTCTTGCCCTGCGCGAGTTCCGCCTTGGCGCGTTGGTTGATGAACGTGAGAGAATCGATGCGTGCCTGGCTCTCGTTCAGCTCAATGCGTTTTGGATCCCAGACGTACAGGTAGAACACCACCGCGAGCGCGACGGCAACGAACCCGACGAGTCCGAGGACCTGATCCCGCTTGTTGGTCGGTAGAATCGCCATGCTATTTCACCGACACGGCGAGAGGAACACGCTTCACGAACGCCGGGTCGGGGCGCGAGTACAGCATGTCGAGCTGGAATTGCGTGACTTCCTTGCCGTTGTCGTTGGCGCGCTCGGACTTGACCAACTGGACTTGCTCGAGGAAAGGCGATGCTTCGAGCTGCCGGTAAAAGCGGGTAAGTGCCTGGATGTCGACCGTGTTGCCCAACAGCCGGATGCGCACCGTGTCGCGGACCACGATCGTGCTGATTTGCCGTTTTTTCTTCTTGCCGCCGGTGGTGTCTGACGGCGCGGCAGCGAGCGTCTGCACCGGCGCGACGGCCTGCCCTGCACCGGTGAAGCCCAGTGACACGATCCAGGTATAGGGCGGGAGCGCACGACTGACCTCGTCCATGACGTGCGGCCAGATGAAGCGATCGTCGTCAATGGCCCGGATGAGATTCAGCGAGCGCAGGACGGTATCCCGCTTCGCCTCGGCGCGTTCCCGTTCCTTGAGCACCGACGCGTAGCGGGTGGAGTCCTGCACTGCCCGCTGGAGGGCGTCGTCGATGGTTGCCGTCCGGGTGGACTGTGTCAGATACATGACGGCCACGACGGCAACGGCGAGGACGCTGACCGCGACGGCTCCAATCAACCACGGTTCGCGGATTCGCTCGCGAAGCGCGGCCATGGAGGCGCCGATGTCCACCTTCGTTGCACCACCCCGACGCGTCTTGTGGCGCGCACCGGGGAGGAGGTTGATCTCGATCATCGCGCGACCTCTCTCATGCCACCTGCCGCAACGCGAGCCCGATGGGAAGCATCAGGAGCGGTGCGACTTCATCGGTGACGAGGCTGCTCAGCGCACCGTCACGAACCTTCAGATTGACCAGCGGGTTGGCCTGCTGCACCGGAAGGCGCAGCCGATCCGCGAGGGCGTCGTTCAAGCCCGGGATGCGCGAGCCGCCCCCACAGGTGTAGATGGCGCGAACCTGGCCGCCGCTGCGTGACGATGAGGCGAGGAACGCAGCCGCGCGTTCGATGCCGACGGCAACTTCTTCACCTCTTCCTTCCAGCACGGCATCGAGATCAGGCGAGCGATCGTACCCCTGGAGGAGCTGCTGCGCTTCGTCGGCCGACAGGCCGCGCTCGCGCTGCAGATCTTCACGGAAACGACGTGTGCCGACCGTGATGTCGCGCGTGAGAATCGGAATGCCTTCGTCCAGAATGTTGATGTTTGTGACTTCGTGTCCGATGTTCACGAGCGCAACGACACCGTGCATGGCTTCGGGATAGTTCACCTCGAAGGCGTTGTGCAACGCGAACGCATCGACATCCACGAGCGCGGGTTCGAGGCCGGCGTCGGTGAGGATGCGGAGCTTGGACTCGACCAGTTCGCGCTTGGCGGCAACAAGCAGGACGCTCATCTCCACACCGTCGGCGTGGGGATCGAGGATCTGGAAATCGAGTTCCACCGATTCCATATCGAAGGGGACGTGCTGCTCCGCTTCCCAGCGCATCAACTCGCGCGCCTGCTGCTCCTTGACGCGCTCGATCTGGATTTTCTTGATGATCACGTCGCGGCCGCCCACGGCGGTGACGACCTGGGTTCCCTTCACCTCGGCAGCTGCAAGGGCGCCTTGAATGGCTTCCGCCACGATGCCGGGATCCATGATCTCGCCCTCGACGATTGCATCGGCGAGGAGGGGGACCACAGCGACCCGCACCAACTCCGGTTCACTTCGGGAGTGGTCGATTACGGCGACCTTGATCAGCCCAGAACCAATGTCCAGACCGACGGTTGTTTTTTTATTGCGACCGAACAGTGCCATTGTGGAGTTCGGGGAAGAGCGGAGGGACAGGCGACGCGGACGGCGGCGATTGACGCATCCGAAGGTGCAAAGAGGCGGCGCAAAGTTGAGCCACCATGGGATACTTATCAATAGAGTTTAAGCGAGGCGTCCTATAAAATTGCCTTGCTTACACTTACATGCTCAGCAGCTCCCTATTGTGGCCCCGCTCGTCGGCCATAGTGCCCGTGCGTCCGGTCACTCGTACCGAACACGATTGGGCGTAGCCGATGGTAACATCGGTAGCGATCTGAGCGTGTGATTGATGTCACGCTGAGCTCGATTCGTTGAAACTCTGGATGTGCGGCAGAGGTGAGGCGTGCGGCGTATTCGTGCGGCGGCTCGGCGGGCGGCGTGGACGTGAGGGGAGCGGCGGGGGTGAGGCGTTAGGCGTGCGGCGTGTCCGAGCGGCGGCGGGCGTGAGGGGGTGGATGTGAGCCGGGAGCCGACAGGAGCTCGAGCTTGATGGTTCAGAACAGGTCGCCGATGGCCCATCGGCTGATGGGCACGGGAGGTCCGGCCAGCGCGGTAGTATCTGCGGGCGACACCTGTCCCAGAATCACTCTGACTCGCCTTGCGGCGAGGGGCGCGCCGACGGGGCCAACGAGGCATTCAACGGAAAGGACGTAGCGGGTGGCGGTGATGCGGCGCAGGCGAGTGGATGACACGATGGGCAAGGCGCCGATCCCGCCTGTTTTGGGCGCGGAGGTGGTGACCAGTTCTCCGCCGACCGGGAGTGCGGCGGCGCTGCCGCTCCACGTGGCGATGAACCTGGCCGCCTCCGCTCGCGCCTCTGCGTTGGCAACGACGACGGCTTCGAGGGATCGTACTGCACGACTGGCGGCATGCGCTGAGGCGGATGAACCTGCAAGCAGCGCACTACCGAGAATCAGCAGTGCCAGGGCGATGACCAGTGCCGTTCCATGGCGCGGGTGCGGCGGCCGGGAGCTACGGGACGGAAACACGGGTCAGCGCGATGTCGAGTGAATCGGTCCGCACGCTGTCCTGCCCTGCTGAGCGATCAGGCACGAGCGAGTGTGCAGTGATCCGAATGCGTGCCACGCGAGTGACGTCCACCGGGCCTGCCGAGGGCAGAAGTTCAGCGCCGGTGGTGTCGAAGTACCGGAATCCTGAATGTCGGGTGCCGCTTCTGATCAGCAGTGGTCCGGCCACGGGTTGGGGCGCCGCGAACTGGAAGGTTGGATCGTTCCATTCACGAAAGCCCAACTGCCATGTGCCGTCGCTGGCGCGGTAGATCGCGTAACGTGTTTGCCGAGTGATGCGGATGGGTGAGCCGGCCGGGATGGTGTCGGTGCCGGTGATTCCCAGCCGTGCGGATGACCCGACTGTAGCGACCGGAGCTGCGCACGACGCCCAAGTCGTGGCGACAGACGTGACCCGCTGACCCGTCCAGGCTGAGTCGCCGAGCCACCAGAGTGTGTCGCTGACGCGCGTGGGGACGGCTTGTCCGCTCAGCGGGATTTCGCCTGCGGCGTCAGGCCGCAGTGTGACCGCCCCAAGGGCTTGCGAGCAGGCGATTGACGTTGCGATGGGGGCGCGGAACTGCAAGGAGGTATCGGTGGCCTGTCCGCTCGCGAGATCGCCAACGCCGCCATCCAGCACCGAGAGCTGTGCACCGAGTACGAGCATTGCTGAGCGAAGCTGAGCATCGACGTCGGAAACTGACTGGATGCGGGCATGTACGCGATGCTGCCTGAGGGTCGTGACCGTTGCGATGCCGAGGACGATGGAGGCGAGCACCAATCCAACCATCAGCTCTACCAAGGTTGTCCCGAGTCGGTTCAGCATGCGACTCCGGTAGTGATCGCGAATGACTTTCGTCCGCGTGCGCTCGTCCAGTCCACGCTGTCCGTGAGAATGGCGACGCCGTTTGCGCGGGATACCACCCACCAGTGTTCGAAGAGCTGGCGCGTGGAGTCGGCGCTCGAACCGGATGATGCTGACGGGCATCCCGCGGCGGCCAATTGAGCGAGGCGGGTGGTGGCGCGTTGGGCCGCTTCCCGACGTCGGGCCGAATCGTGGGCAGAGCGGAGTGCGAGTGCGGAACTCCCGGCGATGGCCATCATGCCGACGGTAACGAGCATGAGGGCGACCAGCACCTCGACGACGGTTATGCCGGCGCGTGGACGAGAGCGGGAGGGGGCGGGTGTGTGCATGAGCGGGATTCTAGGCCCGCGCGTGGAAGCGGCGTCATCGAATTGCCGCGCTCATAAGCGAAGAGCGGCGCGCCCGATTGGGCGCGCCGCTCCGTTGTTGACAGCTTGGGCTGCTTACTTACAAGCCGGCTCGCCGTCGCCGGCCGTGCCAACCACCGGGTTCGTCGTGTTGACGCCGATACCGCAGCTGAAGCTGGCGATCTGCGTGTGCGTGATCGTCGCTGACCAGTAGCCCGCGCCCGGCACGATCGTCGGGTTCCCGACACCGGTGGACGGCTTGAACTTGATCTTCGTGGTGTCGTACGTCACGTACTTGGTCGAGTCAGCGAAGAACGACTCTTCGGCCGTGACCAGGTTGCGGAGATCCGACTTCATCGCGGCGATGTACGCCTTCTGCTTGGTGTTGGCGAACTTCGGAATCGCGATGGCGGCCAGAATGCCGATGATCACAACGACGATCAACAATTCGATGAGCGTGAAGCCACGACGTGAGCGCGTGTTCATAGTCAGGTGTTCTCCGGAACGATGCTAAAGGGTGACGACCTCGATGGGGCGTCGGGCGGGATGCTGCGGCGGCTGTTCTTGACGTGCCCTGTCAAGGCAACCTGCGGACCACGGCGCCATCAAAACGTAAAACAGTGGAATACAACCACTTAGGATTCTTCGTCAACGAAGACTGACGCGTACGTCTGCGGATTTTTGCACCATCCGTCGCACTTTGCGATGAGGGCCGTGGCGGTCACATGCGATCAAAGATGAGGCAGGCCGAGGTTGATGTTGGCCTGACGGACGGCCTCGCGCAGGAGGCGGATGTCGCGCGGATGAGCGAAGCGGAGTCCGTCCAGGGCTGCCTGTCGGGCCTCCCGCCAACGTCCCAGGCGGGTGAGGCAATAGGCGTACTGATACCGCCCGTCTGCGGCGACCGGGGACACCCCGTAGGTCCATTCAAACAGGTCCACCGCCGGCTTGCACAGTCCGGCGCGTGTGTACGCATCCGCAATGGACATGGTCATGGCAGCGTCATATGGAAAGATACGGATGGCGCGCCGGTATTCGAGCTCCATCTCGCGGAGACGCGACTTGAGGCCTACATGCCGGGCGTGCATGAAGTGGGCGCGATACCCATTCGGCGCGTCCTTCATGAGGGCTTCGAAGAACACATCGTTATTCTTCCAAACGCGTTGACGGCTGATGCTACGGGCCAGACCGCCGACGAGCAGCAGCGCCACGGCGAGGGCGGCGATGGCCTGGCGTGATCGCGGGGCCGAGAGGCGAACCCGTTCCGCCAATGCGCCGGCAACGAGCACCACTCCCACGCTGGGGAAGAAGAGTGTGCGTTCCGCGGTGACGAACCCTGCCGGGAGAATGAGGTTACTGACAGGAAGGAACGCAACGATGAGCCACATGAGCCCGAAGCTGGCAACCGGCGCGGTGGCGCGGAGCGCGAACGCGAGAACGGCTACGCCCGCGCAGATAAATGCGCCAGGCACCTCGGACGCGTCGATACCGTTCGCGATGACGACATCCGACGGGGAATAGTCGGCACTCAGGTGCGTGGGGAATACGAGCAACTGCGCGATGCGCGGCATCTCGTGCATCATGGTCCCGATGCGATCGATCGGGGTCATGTTGAGAAAGCGGAAGATGGGGTACGGTTCGAAGCCGGCGAGGTCTCGCTGGACGATGCCGCGCATGAAGAGGTAGACGAGTGCGACGGCGATGACGGAGAGCAGCAGCAATCGTGTCTCACGCGCCCGCTCGCGCCACGATTCGCCGCGGAGCACCGTCAACTCCGCGGCGAAGAAGATGGCCGGCAGGACGATGGCGTGCTCCTTGGTGAACAGGCCGATGCCGAAGAGGCTCGAGATGATTGCCACGGCGCGGCCATCGAGACGGTGCGACTGCCGCTTTCGCAGGTAGATCCCGATGGCGAGGCACAAACAGAGAGCGACGACCAGTTCGGATTGCCCGACGACGTTTCCCGTGACTTCCACGTGGACCGGATGTACCGCGAAGAGTGCGGCGGCCACCCACGCGCCCGCGGTCGGCATCAGGGCCGCCGCGCAATAGAAGACGGCGAGGGATGTTGCAACAGCGAGCAGGACGTTGATGGCGTGGAAGAGCATCGGCGATCCGTGCCCGGCCACCCATTGCAGCGTGAACATCCACAACACGACGGGGCGATAGCCGTCGCCGCCCAGGTTGGCTGGCCAGTACGTCTCGACGAGCTGGTGCGCCATGTTGCGCAGTGCGTGCACGCGCCCGTTTTCGAAGATGACGCCGCGATCGTCATAGGTGAAATCGCTGCCCAGGCTGGTGATCGTCGCCGCGAAGGCGAGCAGGGCAACCGACAACGCGGGCAACCATCGGCGGAACACAGCCGTCATGACGACATGTTGAACTTCAGGATGTGCCAGAACGCGGCGATGCCGTCGCGCCAGTTGATCTTCTTGCCTTCGGCATAGGTGCGGCCGGCGTACGAGATGGGCACTTCATAGATGCGTGCGTCGCGTTGCGCCAGACGCGCCGTGATTTCCGGCTCAAAGCCGAATCGGTCCGACGTGAGGTGAAGTGATCGCGCCAGTTCTCCGCGCACCGCCTTGTAGCACGTCTCCATGTCCGTGAGGTTCAGGTTGGTCAACATGTTGCTGAACAGCGTCAGCAGCGTGTTGCCCACGGAGTGCCAGTAATACAACACCCGGTGTGGGCCGCCGAGAAAGCGCGAACCGAAGCAGGCGTCGGCCTTGCCCTGAATGAGGGGTTGGAGCAACGCCGGCCAATCCTGCGGATCGTATTCGAGATCGGCATCCTGCACGATTACCACGTCGCCGGTGCTGGCCGCCAGTGCGGTGCGGATGGCTCTGCCCTTTCCGCCGTTCTGCGGTTGAAGGATCAGCTTGTCGATGAAACCCGCGGCCTGCAATTCGCCGAGCCGTTCGCGCGTGCCGTCCGTGGAACAGTCGTCGACGCAAATGATTTCCTTGCGAATGGGCGTGGCTCGAACGCGATCAAGAATGGTCTCGATCGTATTCCGTTCGTTATAGACCGGGATGAGCACGGAGAGACGCATCGTCTCCGGATCAAGGGGGGTCAATTCGCGCGGCTTGGCGGCGAGGGTGAGGGCAACAGCGGGAACGGTCGGCACGGAAGCGGACGACTGATTCATCGAGTGAGAACGGTGAAGGCGGCACCTCCGGCGAACTGATCGCGCAGGGACAGTATCGGCACCGGCCGTGAGGCGAGATAGGCTGCGGCATCAAATGTTCTGCTGCTTCCGACGAGTACGACGCGAATCGGATACGTGGCGAGCAACGGACCGAGCCCTTCCCTGGCCTCTACTTCGGCCGTCCGGTTGCCTAGATAGTGTTCTGTTGTGAAGGAGGCGACGGGCACCGAGAGGCGACCCGTATATAAGTAGATTGAGCCTTCGTCGTCGGAGGCCACGAGATCCGACGGTGACGTGTGTTGCCGTGTCCACGCAATGGCCGGTTCGATGCGCTGGCTGGCAGACCGGGAGATGCTCCCCCACCATCGTCCTCGAATGGCGCGCGTCTCGTACGCTGCGTAGCCCGCCCCGAGCCACATAAGCATCGCGAGGATCGCCAGGTTACCGGCCCGGCGTCCGGGGGTTCCCGTCAAGTGGACACGCGTTGCCGGGACCACGAGCAGGAAGAGGAACAGTGGCCAGACGCCCCAGACAAATCGCGACGGCGGGAAAGGCCACACGAGGACGATGGTCGCATACCCCGCGAGAAAGAGGAGCGTCACTGGCGCGCGACGCCGGCACATCGCGGCGCCGATGGCTACCAAAGCCAATAGTGCTACCAGTGTGATCGTGTGCGCGAAGTGGGAGCGGGCGGGGGAGAAGAGCGCCGACAGCATCGCTCCCACTTCGGGAAGCGTGCGGGAGAGGGTGGCCCAAATCATTGATGGGCCGGCGGCGGCGTAGCCACGCGTCCACCAGCCGATGTACGAGCCATAGTTGCCCGCGAGTGGAGCGGGAAGAGGACTGCCGTTGGCGCCGCTCCACAGTTGCCAGGGCAACGCGATCGCCATGGTGCCGATGACGACGGCGATGGCGTCGCCAACACGACGGCGGACAAGGAGCGGAAGCACCACTGCCGGCAAGACGACGATGCCGTGCGTCCGCACCAACGTCAGCACGCCGATCCACGCGCCGGCCAACGCCGCCATTCCAAACGAGGATGGTGCCGCGACGTGGCGTTCCGCGAACAGCAGCGTGGCCACGAGCAACAGGAGAAACAGTGGCTCGGACAGCACCATCGTGACGAGGACGAGCAGGGGAACGCTGATGGCTGACAAGACTCCGACCACGATGGCCCACGATGCGTTCTGTAGGCGATCGCGGGCAAACACCGACATGAGAATGGCTGTTCCAGCAAAACATGTCGCGTTCAGCGTCTTGAAGAGCGCAAGGTTGGCGGGGAAGCCAGGAGCGACACGCCATAGCAATGCGAGCACGGCTGGATATCCGGGCGGGAAATGCGTTGCCGTTGGCGCGCCAGGAATGTTGAGGTAGCGATAGCCCTGCCCCGTCGCGATTGACTTCGCGAGAATGACGTACATCGCATCGTCGTGAAAAGCGCCGACAGGCAGATGGTCGATGACGATGAGTCCCATCGCAAGCGCGAGGGCACCCACAAGCCCAAGCGCGATGGTCCACCGACGCGCGTCGCTCACGGAACGACCTCGTATGCGACGCCATCAGGCAGCATCTCCACGCGCCGCATTCCGGGGTGGGAACCTTCCAGGCTATTCGCGGCACTGATCATCGCGGGCGCAAAGAGGATGGCATAGCGCGCGGGTACGGCCGCGAGCATGGCGCTGAGTCGCGCGGTGCCCTCCTTCACGTCCGGTGGAAACAGATACTCCGCCGCGCTGAACGAGATGGGCGGCGCGGCATGCCTTCCTGTGTACAACGCGACGACCTGCTCTCCCTCGACGAGCACGACATCGCTGCCGGCCGTGTGTGCGCGCACCCATGCAAGTGCTGGTGCGATCTGCGCGCTCGCCTGCAACGCGGGCGTGCGCCACGCGCGGGTGGCGTACGAGTGCAGCTCCGTACGGAGGACCGCGAGGGCCGGAAGCGCCGCACCAACAGCAACGGCAATGCGCCAACGGCTCGACGCACTAAACAATGTGCGCACGCCTTCGAATGCCAACAGCAGCACGAGGGGCCAAATACACCAGAGAAAGCGCCACGGCGCGTAGGGCCACGCCAACAGAATGACGACGTAGCATGCGACGAACAGAATGGTGACGGGCGCCTTGCGCCAAAACGACGCCGCGCCAGCGATGATCGCAATCAGGGTAATGGCCGCGGCCATTGAAACGAGTGGTTCCGACGCTCCAATCACCAACCGATCGCGCAACAGCAGCCAACATTCCGCGACGTTCGTGCGCGCAGTCGCGAGAACAAACGGCGGTCCACCGGCACGCACTCCTGAGGCAAACCAACCGAGATATGATCCGTATGAGCCCTGGAGCGGTGTGACCACGGGGGGCGTGGCCCAATGCGACCAGAGCTGCCACGGGAGTTGCACGCACTCCATCCACGCCGCGAGCGTGAGGGCATCACGCCAGCGCCGGCGCAACGCGAGCGCGAGGAGGAGGGCGATCGCGACCGCGACCGCATGAGTGCGCGCCAGCATCAGCACGCCAATCAGCAGGCCCGTGGTGCGGAGCGCAGGACGATGCGGCGAGGCGACCGTTTGCTCGCTGGCGACGAGGGCCGGCCACAGGAGTGCGAGGAAGAGCGACTCCGAGAGGAGGGCGCTCGCCAGCGCCAACGTCGGCGACGCGAGCGTGGCGACAAGCGACGCGACGGCCGCCGGACGACGGGACCACGCGAGCTGCGCCGCGGTGAAGTGCCAACACCCAAGAGCGGCGACACTGATGAACACGACGTTCAGCGCGAGCAGACGCGTGACGTTCTCCGGGAAGTCGGGGCTGATCCGCCATGCCGCGGCGAGCAGGAGAGGATAGAGTGGCGGATAGTGCGTCGCAGCGGGCGCGCCTGGGAGATGGGAGTAGTGGAATCCATGACCCGATGCGATGGACTGTGCCAACAACGCGTATACACCGTCGTCGTGAAAGACGCCGACGAGATAGGGCGCCACCGCCCAGGACGTGACTGCGGCGGCGACGGCGACGATCACGACGGGCAACAGCCACGCCGCTCGCTGGCGGGCGAGCGTGGCATCGGTGGCGACCGAGGTCATGCCTCCAGGCCGTAGCGCGACAGCTTGCGATAGAGCGTGGACGGATCGATGCCCAGGGCATCTGCCGCGCGACTCTTGTTGCCGCCTTCACTCTGTAGCACCCACATGATGTACGCCCGCTCCACGGCCTCCAACGTGGGATTGGATTGGACGCGGTCGGCCACCAGTGGTTCGCTAACGCGCGCCGTGACGCGCTCCGGAAGTGCCGAGGGTGGAATTTCCACATCCGGCGTGAGGATGACGGCGCGCTCGAGCGCATTCTCCAGCTCGCGCACATTGCCGGGCCACGTGTAGTTCACGAGCGCTTCGACAGTGGACGGCGATAGCACCTTTTGCGGTTCGTTGCGGAGGCCGGCAATACGCTCGAGAAAGTATTCGGCGAGGAGCGGGATATCGTCGGCACGCTGGCGCAGTGTGGGCAGGTGCAACGCGATAACGTTGAGACGGTAGTAGAGATCCGTACGAAATGTGCCGCGCCGAATCTCCTCTTCCAGTTCGCGATTGGTTGCGGCGATGAGCCGGACGTCGATGGGCTGCGGATCCGTGCCGCCAACGGGGATGACCTCTCGCTGCTGAAGCACACGCAGCAACTTGACCTGCGTGGCCGGCGTGGTTTCGCCAATCTCGTCGAGGAAGAACGTACCCTTCGCCGCAGCGGTGAAGAGACCGCTCTTGTCCTTGATGGCGCCGGTGAAGGATCCCTTGACGTGACCGAAGAGTTCACTCTCGAGCAGGCTCTCCGGAAGTGCGCCGCAGTTGATGGACGCAAATGTACGATCGGAGCGGCCGGACAATTCGTGAATGTACCGCGCGATGACTTCCTTGCCGGTACCCGATTCGCCCTGAATGAGCACCGTGGACTCGGTGGGAGCGACCGTTTCGGCGAGACGGAGCACTTCGAGCCAGCTGCGACTATTGCCGACCGGCCGCGATCCCGTGGGGCCCTCGCGTCGTTTGATCTCCTGGCGTAGCGACCGATTCTCCACGCGCAGTTCGCGATGCTCCGCGGCGCGCTTGAGGATTGCGACCAGCTCGTCGTTGCGAAAGGGCTTCTGGATGTAATAGAAGGCACCCTCATTCACTGCCTGCATAGCCGATTGCAGGGTGGCCTGCGCCGTCATGAGAATCACGGGGGTATCTGGATCCTGCAACCGCGCGGCAGCCAGTATTTCCACACCGCCCACGTCGGGCATGCGGATGTCGGACAACACGATGTCCGGATGAATGGCATGGAGCTGCTCGAGTCCTGCGCGTCCGCCTTTTGCCGTGTGGGTGTTGAACCCGGCATTGCGAAGGAGAATGCTGAGTGATTCGAGAATTCCGTGCTCGTCATCGACGACGAGAACCGAGGGGATTCGCGTGGAGCTCACGAGTAGACCGGTGCGTGTGAGGATGTCGGGGTACGTTCACCCGGCATCGGGCGAGCTGCGCAGGGAAGGACGATCGTGAAGCGTGTTCCGGCCGGGCCGCTGTCGAGCAGCACCAGCCCGCGGTGTGCCTCAATGGCCCGATGCACTACGGCCAGCCCCAACCCGCTTCCGCCAGGTTTCGTGGTGAAGAACGGGTCGAACAAACGGTCGCGTATGTCGGTGGGAATGCCTTTCCCACGGTCGGTGACACTCAGGGCAATGGCGCCGCCCAGAAAGGTGCTGACCGCGCCGGAGAGGCTCGGCGCGGGAGGACCAATTTCAATGCGAACCGCACCGTCTGCCGGCGACGCCTGCACCGCATTCAGCAGGAGATTGAAGACCGCTCGATGCAGGAGATCGTCGTCGCCTTCCACGATGTGTTGGCCCGGTTCGACGTGCGTGGTGATGGTGACGCCGGGCTCGCGATCCGGATGCGCGAGCGCCAGGCGTACCGAGCCAGTGACGAGCTCCGCCAGATCGAGCGGCTCCCGTCGCGCCACCTGCACGCGGGCAAAGTCGAGAAACTCCGACAAGAGTCGGCTGAGCCGATCCGACTCACGCATGACCAGGTGTGCGAGTGTTTGCTCGTCGGCCCCGGAAAACGGAGATCGCGATAGCTGCTCGACGGCGCTGCGGATGGACGCCAGTGGATTCTTGATCTCGTGAGCGAGCGATGCAGACAACTCAGCAATGCCTTCCAGGCGTTCGGCGCGGAGACGAAGCGTCTCTGTCTGCTTCTGTTCCGAAATGTCCTGGAAGATGGCAGTGGCGGTGCGCTCGGTGCGCTGACCGTCGCCGTCGGTATAGGTCGTGGTGACGCCGATTGGAAACTGCCGATCCACGCCGAGGATGATCCCTTCGCCGCGCGTGGTGCGCGACCGGTCCTGGACGGACCGCTCGAGCGCTTGCGTCAGCTCGGCAGCGATGGCGCGCAACTCCTCGAGCACGGGTTTGCCGATGAACGCATCCAGGTCCATTCCAAGGAGGTGCTCCGCCATGGGATTGGCGTAAATCAGTCGCCCGTTCGCGTCGATGGTGACGACACCGCTGCGGATGTTGAAGAGGATGTCCGCAGCTTGCAGGCGTACGTGGGCGAGTTCCGCCTCCGTGCCCATCCCCGCTTCCTGAAGCTTCTCACTCAGGTACGCGCTGCCCAGTGCGACCACGGCAAATACGCCGAGTTGCAGCCAGACTGCGGCGGTGAACGATGAGTCCACCGTCCAGAAGGTGTCTGCGACATAGAGGACGTTGCCGAGGGCGGCGATGAGCAGCCCCCCACCGACTGGCAGGAGGAGGGAGGCGGTTGCGATGACGAGGATGTACAGGGCCGCGAACTGCGACGTACTCACGACCGAATCGCGTGTGAGATGCACCACGGCGGTCACGAGCAGCAGGTCGAAGACCGACTGGAGATAGTAGAATGTCTGGCGCGGTTGACTGCCGAAGCGGCCGAAGAAGGCCGAAACCGCGGTCACGACGAGGGTGACGACGAAGATGACCAGGGCCACCTGCATCCCGCCGGCGTCGGCGGTGCGATCCGCCTGCCACGCGAAGACCGCGGCCAGAAAGATGGCCGCAGCAATCGACACGCGTGCTACATAGACCCATCGCACCAGGCGTGCTGGGTCCATGAAGACTGCTCGAGTTTCGCTTGCGGTTCGTGCCGTGAGGTGCATGACAGAGTCTCGCAAAGTGCCAGAATACGGAAGGCACGTTTATTCTGGCATTCTGCCATACTACATTGGCAAGGACGATTCTCGGGATAGGGGGTTACGAATGGGAACTGAGGATGGTCTGGAGCTGTCGAGCACATCGACGATCCCGCGGTCCGAGCTGACCTACAAGGCCAGCCGAGCGGGGGGAGCGGGAGGCCAGCACGTGAATACGTCGTCCACACGGATCGAGTTGCTGTGGAACGTGCGGACGTCGATGGCGATTGACGAGGACGCGCGCGGCCGGATCGAGGCGAAGTTATCGACCAGGATCGATAGCGAGGGCTGGATCCGTGTCGTGGCAAGTGCGCGCCGAAGTCAGGGCCAGAACCGAGTTGCCGCTGAAGAACGACTGGTGGAGCTGATCCGAGGTGCGCTGGTGGTCCGGAAGAAGAGGAAAGCCACCAAACCGTCGCGTGGTGCCAAGGAAGCACGCCTCACGGAGAAGAAGAAGCGGGGCGAGACCAAGCGACAGCGCCGGTCGGACGCGGACTAGCCCCAGTGCCGGTCTAGCGGTCTTCCGCCGGGGCGTGGAGCCGCGCCTTCATGGCGGGAAGGGCGCCGCGTGCGGCCTTGGCGACCGATGAACCGGGGTACTGCTCGATGATTCGACGCAGTTCCACGAGCGCACGTCCGGGATCTTCCAATGGCCCTTCATATAGATCCACGAGCCGGCTGGATGCGTAGACCGCATCGCGCGCTGGAACCCCCACCGTGTCGCGGATCTCCTTGAATAACTCACTGGCGCGCAACGGGTTGCGATTGGAACGAGCATAGTGTTCAGCTGCCCGGAGGCGGGGTGCAATCGCCCCCGGCTGCTCCGCGATGATCGTCTCGTAGGATTCCAGCGCGGCGGCCATGTCCCCCTTGGCCACCAGCGACTCCTGCAAGGAAAACTGGTGCTCGTACGGAGTGCTGTTGCCAGTCGGCAGCGTGAATGCACCGACCGCCGAGCCGACCGATGTCAAGAACCTCATTCCGAACGAATATGCCAGAAACGCCGACCCGGGCGGCGCCAAGAGAATCAGGGCGACGGCGGGTGCGCCGTGAAGCCCCAACTTCCCTATTGCCCTTATACAGACCGGGATTGCCACGAAGCCGACGACGATGGCGAAGAGGGCGATCCTGAGCTTGAGCGGGGCGTCAGGGCCGGCGCGCTCCATCCACGTCGGCTGGTAGCGGGGCTCCCCGTTATCAGAGGGAGGCAGCACAGGGGGAGGCGAGCGCATGGTGTCTTCATATTGCGCCTCCCCCGTCCACACAGCAACAGCTTGTGTCCCGACGCGCCGAGGCAGAGGTTACGCTGAGCGGGCTCGAGCAGTTCTTGACGCCTCGATGGGATGCAGGGTCTGGGGGGCGGATGGATGATCGTGCTTGAATTTGGTGGTGTGGCCGGGCACCAAGATTGCCCGGAGTATGCGGCGCCGCCGTGCGGCGTCGTTCAACAAGATCCTCAGTTGCGGTTCGACCGCGGGACTGACGCGATGACCCGTTTCGCCCTCCGCCCGGCAACGCTGCTTGCGATGCTCGGCGCGCTCTTCATTGGACTCCCGGCTACCGGGGAAGCCCAGTACTTCGGCCGCAACAAGGTCCAGTACGAAAAATTTGATTTCCGCATCATGCGGACGTCGCACTTCGAGCTGTATTTCTATCCGGCCGAGTCATTGGTCGTCCACGATGCTGGACGAATGGCCGAGCGCTGGTATGCGCGACATTCGGACAGCTTCCGTCACACGTTCGACAAGAAGTCGGTGGTGTTCTATGCCGATCAACCCGACTTTCAACAGACGAACGTCGTGGGCGAAGCATTGGACGAAGGCACGGGCGGTGTCACGGAAGGTTTGCGCACGCGTGTCGTCATGCCGTTCACCGGCATCTACGCCGACAACGACCATGTGCTCGGCCACGAACTGGTGCACGTCTTTCAGTACAGCGTGGCTGAAGCTGGCCCTGGCGGACTGCAGCGGCTGAATGCGTTGCCGTTGTGGCTCATCGAAGGCATGGCCGAGTATTTCTCGCTGGGTCGCGACAACCCGTTGACGGCCATGTGGCTGCGCGATGCGTCCGAGCGCGACAAGCTACCGACGATTCATCAATTGACTACCGATCCGCGTTTCTTCCCGTACCGCTATGGCCAGGCACTCTGGGCGTATGTGGGCGGTCGGTGGGGTGATCGCGCCATCGTTGACGTGTACCGCACGTCGTTGCGACTCGGGTTCGAAGAGGGCATTCACCGCGTGCTGGGCGTCTCCACCGATTCGCTCTCCAAGGACTGGATCGCGTCAACGCGTCGCGCGTACCTGCCGGTGCTGGAGGGCCGCACGCGGCCCAATCAGGCGGGCGACCCCATTTTGCAGGCTGACCGCAAGTCGGGCGAAATGAACCTGGCGCCCACGGTGAGCCCGGATGGAAAGCTCGTGGCATTCTTCGCTCGGCGCGGACTGTTCGAGATCGAACTGTTCGTGGCTGATGCCCAAACCGGGCGCGTAATCAAGAAGCTCGCGGGTCCGACCAGCAATTCGCACTTCGACGCAATCACTTTCATCTCGTCGTCGGGTGCATGGGCGCCGGACAACAAGAAGTTCGCCTTCATCGCCCAGGTCGAGGGCAATCACGAGATTGCCATCCTTGACGTGGAGTCGGGGAACATCGAACGGCGGATTCGCGTACCGGGCATCGGCGCCATCTCGAACATCGCGTGGTCGCCAGACGGAAAGACGGCGGCGTTCTCTGGACAGAAGGGTGGTCTTGCCGACCTGTATCTCGTGGACCTCGCTGCCGAGACGGTGCGTCAACTCACGAACGATCGCTTCGGCGATATCCAGCCGACGTGGTCACCGGATGGAAAGACGATTGCGTTCAGCTCGGATCGTGGCCCGTCCACGAGCTTCGAGACGATGACGTTTTCGGATCTCCAGCTCTGCACCATCGACGTGGCAACGGGCGCAGTGACGGTTCACCCGGCGTTCCCGCATGGCAAGCACCTCAACCCGCAGTACTCGCCGGACGGCCGGAGCCTGTTCTTCATCAGCGATCAGGATGGCTTCAACGACATCTACCGGCTCGACATGACGAGCAACGCCGTGTCGCGCGTGACGAAGCTGTCCACGGGTGTCAGCGGCATCACGGCAATCTCACCGGCCATGACCGTTGCCCCCTCGACCGGGCGCATGCTGTTCTCGGTCTTCGAGGATCAGGGTTATGCCGTGTTCGCACTTGATTCATCGCGGACGCATGGTGAGTTGATGCAGCCCGGTCAGGTGGTGGCCTCTTCAGGCATCCTGCCGCCGGGAGACACACCGCGGCTTGCCACCGTGACGCCGTACCTCAAGGATCCGCTCACCGGGCTCGCGACGGGGAATGATTTCAGCATCTCGTCCTACCACTCGAGCTTCTCGCTTGACGCGGTTGGCCAGCCGTCACTCGGCGTGGCGGTAGGCGGCCCGTTCGGAACCGGCGTCGCCGGCGGCGTTTCGTTCCTGTTCGGCGACCAGTTGAGCGATCGCCAGATTGGCGTGGCCATTCAGGCCAACGGACAGGTGCAGGATATCGGTGGGCAGGTGCAGTACTCCAACCTCAAGAACCGTTGGAACTGGGGCGCATCGCTCGGGCACATTCCTTACCAGTATGCGTACTACGGTTCTTCCCAGGCAAGCAATGGGGTGTATCAACAGGATCTGATCCTCCAACGCATCTTCGTCGATCAGGCGTCACTCAACGCGGCGTATCCGTTGTCGTCCACTCGTCGCGTGGAGTTCGGTGCATCAGCTACCCGAGTTGCCTACAGCACGCAGGTGCAAAGCCTCTTTTACGACGCGTCCGGCATCCCGGTCAACCAGACGGTGCGGAACGTGGATTCAGGATACGACCCGGTGTACTACGGTTCCGGGAGCATCGCGTACGTGGGGGACAATTCGTATTCGGCGTTCACCAATCCAATTCAGGGATCGCGCTTCCGTTTCGAAATTGACCCGACGGTGGGAACGCTGACGTACAACGCGGTGCTCGGTGACTACCGTCAGTATCTCTTCGCGCGTCCGATCACGTTCGCATTCCGCGGCTTGCACTACGGTCGTTACGGACGCAGCGCGGAAGACTCAACGCACATGTATCCGCTCTTCCTTGGCGAAGAGTCCATCATGCGCGGATACAGCGTCGGTTCCTTTGACCAGAAGGAATGCGGACAGACGTCATGTCCGGTATTCGATCGCCTCCTCGGCAGCCGGTTGGCGGTGGTCAGTGCGGAAATTCGCATTCCGGTGTTCGGTGTGCCGGAATACGGCCTGATCAACTTCCCCTATCTTCCGCTCACGTTGTCCCCGTTTGTCGATGCGGGTGAAGCATGGGATTCGAAGCAGGCGCCGACATTGAACACGAGTAGCGCGAACTTCCGCATCCCGGTGGTCAGCACGGGCGTGTCCGCTCGAGTCAACCTGCTTGGTTACGCGGTCATCGAAGGCTATGTGGCGCATCCATTCCAGCGGCCAGGCATGAACTGGGTTTACGGCATTCAGTTGGTGCCAGGCTGGTAGGAATGATGCAGTAGTGAAAGCGCTGTATGGAGGGTGAAGAAAAGCGATCAATTGCTTCGCGCTGTTCGACTTCGCTACTTCAGTCCGTACAGTGCTCGATAGACGTCCGCGTTTCGTTGCACGATTCGCACGTAATCCCGCGTTTCCACAAACGGAATCCACTCCGTAAAGACTTCCGGATCGTCGACGTCGGGACGCTGTAGCCACCGAGCAAGGCGAGATCCGCCGGCATTGTACGCGGCCAGGGCACGCGCTGGCGGTGCGCCGCGCTTCAGGCTGCTCGCAAGGTGCGCCGTGCCGAGTTCCAGGCTGACGTCGGGCTCAAGCAACAGGGCGACGTTCCAAAGTGGATAACCGTGAGCGGAAGCGATTGACGCCCCCACACTCGGCAAGAGTTGCATGAGGCCGCGCGCCGAGGCGACCGAGATGGCGCGCGGATTCCAACTGGATTCCTGACGGATCAGTCCCGCGACCAACGCTGGATCGAGGCCGTTTCGCCTCGACTCCTCGGACAGTGCATCGGCGTGGACGATGGGATAGGCAATCCGGAAGAGCGCGCGCGAGGCCGGTCCTCGATCGATCGCCGTCAGTGCCACCCGTACCGCGCGGGCTGGCTCGCCAATCAACAACAATGCTTGCGCTACCGCTGACGCCTCCGCCGGCATCTTGTCGGCCCGTTCGGCGAGTGCGTCAATCTCGAAGCGGGCCTCAACGTCCATCCCGAGATGTTGCAGCAGCGCGATTCGCGTCACGGCGCTGTCCACTGCAACGACGTGTGCAGCCGTGTCCGGCCCCGACGGTGGAGCCCACGTTGCAGAGTGCAGCCGATTTGCCGCCAGCATGGCGTAGTAGCTCAGCGGCGCCAACTGAATGACTTTCTGCCAACGTAGCTCGGCGTCGGCATGGTTGTCCGTCCGATCGTAGGCGCGCCCCGCCCAGTAGCGTGCCGCCAGAGCTTCGTCGCTTTTTGGATGGAGTGCCACGAGCGAGTCGAAGGTCCGGGCTGCCGTCGCAGGGGCGTCGGACCATTGAATGAGTCCAAGGCGGAACCGCGCCAGAGGCGCCTGCGATACCGTTGGATGCCGCGCGAGGAGGTCGTGGAGGGTGCGAGCGGCGCCGGCGAGGTCGCCGTCGTCGGTCTGCAGATCGGCGAGCAGGAGTAGCGCGGGGGCCCCGGCATCGCGAATGCCAGGGTAGGATCGAATGACATCTCGCAGCGCAGTGCGTGCTGCGACGCCGTCGCCGGCCTGTACGAGCGCGCGTGCGCGTTGATACGCCGCCGCTGGCGCGAGCGCCGGAACATCCGCCACCAATGCATAGGTGCGAGCCGCATCAGCGAAACGTCCCGTGCGCGATTGCGCGGCGGCGAGCAGCATGCGGTCAGGCGCCGTGAGCGGCGCAGACGTACGCTGGAACCCGGCGATGGCGCGCGCCGCGGCGCCAGCGTTGGCCGCAGCGCGCGCGGCGACCAGTTCATCAGAGGGCGAGAGCGCGCCCAGCTTGTCGAGGATTTCGAGTGATTGCCGGACCTCTCCGTTTCGCGGCGTGGCTCCCAGATCGGCGATGATGCGGTGCGACAGTGCCGAGCGCGCGGCGTCGTCCCTTGCGGCGAGCGCCTCGACGCGAAATGCAGAGCCTTCCATGTTGGCCCGGCGAAACTGCCGCGCCGCACCATCGAAATCAGCAGATCGTTCGCGCGCCTGCGCATCGGTGGGAATAACGCGTGCTCGCGCGATCGCGCTGGTGAGCCGGGCAAACAGAGCGGAGCGGGCCGCGCTGTCGGCGGTGGCGCCGGCACTGCGGAGGCGAAGCCAGTCGGCAACGCGGCCGAGTCTCGTTGCCCCAGCGAGATAGTTGGTGGCGGCGCTGTCCTGTGCGTTCGCACGATCGTGTGCACGAGCGAGCAGGACCTGTCGCGTGGCTCGAGTGAGCTCGGTGGTAGCCTGTTCGAGTGCCATTCGCGCGTCCGGAACCGCGTCGGCCCCGCGCTCCAACGCGCTGCGCGCCAGGAGCTCCCGCCCTTCTCCGGCGTATTGCCGATCAAGCCATGGCGCGTTCCTCAGCACGCGATCCACTTCGGTCCAGCCACCCCATGCGTCCGCGGCCCGCGCGCCCACGATGACCTGGTCCGGCGACGCCGTTGCCGGATTCGCAAGGCGACCGGCGAGCATGACCGTAGCGCGCCATGCTCGCCCCGCTCGAATCAACGAGTCCGCACGTTGCGCCAGCGAGTCGGCGCTTCGGCTTTGCCCGGCCACTTGGCTGCCGGGCGGGGAACTCGCATCGCTGATGTCGCCATGCGGAATCGCCGACCAGAGCACGCCGAGCGCTGCGAGGTATCGAACTCGAATCATGAGTTGCGTGGTACGCTAGCGACTCGCGGTGGCGCGCGCTTCCCCTTGCAACCAGTAGGTGAACCACTGGCGCAGGCGTCCAAGGCGGTCGACGAGAAGCCATGGCTCGCCTGAGCGCGACAGCTCGTGTGTGGAGCGGGGATATCGCACGAGCTCTACGGGGACGTTCTGCTTCTTGAGTGCGATGAACCACAGCTCGGCATTGCCCATGGGCGTGCGGAAGTCCTCTTCGGACTGAACCATCAGTGTCGGCGTCTTGACCTTGGTGACGTGGCGGATGGGCGATAGTTCGTCGTACATCTTGAAATTGTCCCACGGCTTTCCGTAGAACTCGAACTCCGTGAGCCCCTGGGCATCCGAGGCACCGTACCAGTACGTCCAGTCGCTGATCATGCGATCCGTTTGTGCGGCCTTGAATCGGGTGGTTTTCGTGGTAATCCACGCCGTCATGTAGCCACCATAGGAACCGCCGGTGACTCCCATGCGTGTGGAGTCGATGTCGGCGCGCGCGGCGACCAGATCCGTGGCCTTCATCAGGTCCTGGTAGTCTTCGGCTCCCCACCGCCCTCGCGTGGCATACGTGAAGTCACCGCCGTAGCCGCTGGAGCCGCGCGGATTGGTGAACAGGACGTACATCCCCTGCGCGGCAAGATTCTGGAATTCATCGAACCAGTTCTCGCCGTACTGGGAGTGCGGGCCGCCGTGGATATAGAGGACAACCGGATACTTCTTTCCCGGCTGCCAACCGTACGGCTTCATCAGCCAGCTCTCGATTTCCAGACCACCCACGGACTTGAATGTGAAACGTTCGGCGTCGCTGAAGGCGACCTCGCTGGTGAGCTTGTCGTTGAAGCCCGTCAAGCGACGTTCGTTCTTTCCATCGGCGTCTGCGATGTAGAGTTCCGTCGGCTTGGTCATGCTCGTGGCGACGTACGCGACCTTCTTTCCAGTTGCGTCGTAGCTGAAGCCATTCACCTTGCGACGTCCGCCGAGCAATTGCGTTGGCTGTTTGGTGGCGAGATCCAATCGGAACAGGCCGCTGCTGCCTCCGACATCGGCGCCGAACTGGAGTGAACCGTCCGGCAGCCAGTCGATGGCCTGTGGCTCATACTTGAACGCTGGAGCGAGCACGTTCTCGGGCGTCCCACCTGCCGCGTCGACCGTATAGATGCGTGCTGACGCCACGCGGGTTGCCCTGCCGACGAACGCAATCTTCTTCGAGTCAGGAGACCAGGTGACGTCACTCTCCGCTCCCATCCAGCGCGCGACGCGGTGTGGCTCTCCGCCGCCCACGGCCATCACGAAGATGTCGGCGTCGTTGCGAGGCGCTTCATCGCGCTTGGCGTCGTACGGGAGATACGAGAGTGAATCGCGTTCGTGCTCCGCGACGGAATCGGCGCGGAGATCGGGATCGGCGAGGAAGGCGATCCACTTGCCGTCCGGACTCACGGCGACACCCCGATGAGAATAGGTGGCATGCGTGAGCTGTTGCTTCGCGCTGCCGTCGAATGCTTGCGAGTAGATCTGCGCAGGCCGATACACGCGCGCTTCCTTCGGACTGGGAACGTAGCCGCGATCGTTGTTCTTGAACCGTGCGTCCGTGATGTGTCGTCCGTCGAAACGTGCGGCGTTGGCTGGCTTGGTGATCGCGCCAAATGGGGGACGCGCCATTGCCTGCATCCTGCCGAATGGATCATCCTTCAACTTGGACGAATCGGGTGGCGGAGCGGAGTCTGCCTCCGCCCACACGGCGAATCGATGATCACTCGGCGTGGACCCCGCAGGGTATTTCTCCAGCTGAGTTGCCTCGCCGCCGGGCTGGTCCATGCGGATGGCCCATGTGCTCCCCTTTCCGCCCGCGCGCGCCGACGTAAAGAACAGGAACTTTCCATCGGGTGACCATCGTGGCGCGCTGCTCTCGGTACTGGGCGAGGTGAAGCGTTGCGCATCCCCGCCTGCGGTAGGCGCGACCCAGATTTCACTGTGCCGTTTGTTTTCCGCTTCGCGCACCGTGGTGACAGTGAACGCCACGCGGTCGCCTGCTGGCGAGGTGGCCGGTGTGCCGACGGTGGTGACCTTGTACCAATCAGCGAGCTGAAAGGCGCGTGGTGTCGCGCTCTGCTGGGCAACTGCCGGCATGGCGCTCAGCGTGAGGACAAGTACCGAGCGGGCGGTGGGGTGCATCGGAGCCTCGAAAGTGGGGATTGATCAGTGCGTCGAGTCCAGTGGTGCAGGTATGATAATACGCACAAATGGGCTGGCAGCGTTGCTGCCAACCCATTTGTGGTCGCTCCGGATTGTGTTGTGCGCCCCACCAGCGCCCAGGTCACTCCCCTTCGCTATCAATTATTACTGCGTACGGTCTTCAAGCGTTGGTGTCGCAGGGCGACGTTGTTTTGCCGGCGCTCCGCAACGGTCTGACGCCGCGTCCGAATGATCGTTAAGCCTGTCCCACGTACGCGACGGCGCTGATTTCAACGAGAATGTCGCGCAGATCCGCGCCCACGGCCGTTCGACTCGGGAACGGCGCGGAGAAGAAATCCTGATACACAATGTTCATGGCTGCCCAGTCGTCAACGTTCTGGAGATAGACGGAAATACTGATCACGTCACTCATTCGCGCACCCGCTTCCGTGAGCAATCCCCTCACGTTGGACAGCGTCTGCCGCGTTTGCGTTGCGATGTCCACGCCAATGATCGCGCCGGTGATGGGATCCCGAGGCGTCTGGCCGCTGACGTAGACGAAGCCTCCCGCCCGCACGGCCGGACTGTACGGGCCTTTCGGAAGCGGCGCGTTGGGTATCATGACGGCAGTCCAGTTCGGCATTCCACCCTCAAGATGACCAATCAGTTTCGCGTTCTCGACTCGTTCTGCATCGGTCTACGCGAGAGTCCGCGGAGACGTTGGCGTCTGGAGCCAATTCGGACAAAAAGAATTCTTTGCGTTGTCGGCTTCCGCTCTGTCGCGGGGCGGCTCTGGGCGCCAGACTCAACGACATGGGAAAGCAGCCAGTTGCGGCTACGCCGCTCGATCTGGAGAAGCCAGTGCGCTGGGGAGTGCTCGGCGCGGCGAACATCGCGGTGAACAAAGTCATTCCCGCGATGCAACGCAGTCCGCACACACCAGTGGTCGCTATCGCATCACGCGATCAGCAGAGAGCCAAGGCCGCCGCGCATGCGCTGGGAATCCCGCGGGCATACGGGTCATATGAAGAACTCATCGCCGACCCTGACGTCGACGCAATCTACAACCCGCTGCCCAACCATCTACATGTACCGTGGACGATCAAGGCCGCGGAGTCAGGCAAGCATGTTCTGTGTGAGAAGCCGCTCGCGCTGTCGGCATCCGAGGCTCGCGAGTTGCTGGCGGTGCGCGACAGAACAGGAGTGCTTATCGCGGAGGCCTTCATGGTCCGCGCGCATCCGCAGTGGGCTGCCGTTCGCGAGTTGATCGCGGAAGGTCGTGTGGGAGATCTTCGCCTGGTGTCAGGCCACTTCAGCTATTTCCGGCGCGATCCCAGCGACGTGCGGAGCAAGGTGGAATGGGGCGGCGGCGCCCTGCTGGATATCGGCTGCTATCCGATCACGCTGTCTCGATGGCTATTCGACGAGGAGCCCTCCGGTGTCATTGCCGTGCTCGAGCGCGATCCCGACATGCACGTTGATCGCCTCGTTTCCTGCATGTTGAAGTTCCCGTCCGGCCAGGCGACGTTCTCGTGCGGAGGACAGCTCGTTTCGTACCAGCGCATGCAGATCTTCGGAACGTCCGGGCGTATCGAAGTGGAAATCCCGTTCAACGCACCGCCTGACGGCGGGTGCCGTATTCTGCTGGACGACGGCTCAAAGTTCGCCGGGGCCGCGGCAGAGGCCATCACCTTTCCCGCCGTAGACCAGTATCGATTGCAGGGAGATCGCTTCTCCGAAGCCGTGCGCGGGATCGGCTCCACGCTCGTGAGCCTGGAGGACTCGATCGCCAACATGGCGGTGATCGATGCGTTGTTTCGCTCGTCGCTTTCCGAGCGATGGGAAGCACCGGCAGTGTAGCTATTCCACCATGTTTCGCAACGTGCCAATTGGGGGAATCGTGATTGTAACGATGTCGCCGGAATGCAACGTGAAGTCGTCCGGCGGCACCACGCCCGTTCCCGTGAGCAAGACGCACCCGTGGGGAAAGGTCATTTCGCGATAGAGATACTCGACGAGCTCCATGTGAGAACGCCGCATTTGCGCGAGCGCGGTCCTACCGGAAAAAACATTCGAACCGGCGCGTTCGATCATGATGTGTATTTCCGTTTCCTTGTCGATCGGCGCTTCCGCAATGAGTACGGCCGGGCCCAACGCGCAGGATCCGTCGTACACCTTGGCCTGCGGCAGGTAAAGCGGATTTTCGCCTTCGATGTCCCGCGAACTGACATCATTGCCGATAGTGTAGCCGACAATGCGACCGAGCGGATTGATGTAGAGCGCAAGTTCGGGCTCCGGGACGTTCCATCTGGCGTCGGCCCGAATACGAATGCCTTGATTGTGCGCGCGGACGCGCCATCCGGCTGCCTTGAAGAACAACTCGGGGCGCTCGGCGGAATAGACGCGGTCGTAGAAGGTGCCGCCGCCCGCATCCTGCGACTCCTCGATGCGCGCGCTTCGGCTACGCCAATAGGTCACACCAGCGGCCCACACTTCCTGTGATTCTACCGGGGCGAGTATTTCCGCATCGAACGCGACGCCTCCCGGGCTCGCCGCGACCGTCCGGCGAAGATGACCGATCAGGTCGTCGTGCTGTATGAGTGAGTCCCAATGGTCGGTATATGCGTAGAATTTTCCGTCGGCCTCGAGGACCGGACCGGAATTTGTGCGATAGAGTTTCATCGTCAGTTGCCTGGAGACTTTCCGTTCAGGTGATCGGCTGCAGCGGAATGCTCGCGGGGGTGCCTTCCAACGCCGCGATGATCTTGTCCACGTCGTACACACATCCGGCCCACGTTCCTCCGCTTGCGCGCTGCAGCGCGGCCCAGAGTCGTGTATCATCCGGCAGAGACGCATGGGGAGCAAGTGGCGTGAAGCTGGACCGCCTTGCCAGTATCGCCGCTGCGTCGTCGGGGGCGCATGGCCCCCGGGCGTCGCCGATCATGTTGATGGTACCGGAGAGTGCTTCGCGATCGATCACGATCTCGATGACATCGTCATCGCGCACTCGGCCAATCGGTCCACCGTCGAGCGCTTCCGGACCGATGTGACCGATGCACGCGCCGCTGGAAAACCCCGAGAAACGTCCGTCCGTGAGCAGGGCGACCTGTTTGCCCCATGGCAAGTATTTGAGCGCAGTTGTGATCTGCGCGGTTTCCTGCATTCCCGTTCCGCTCGGTCCGTTGCCGATGAGGACGATCACGTCGCCCGCCTTGATGGGGCGTTCGCCCGCGCCTTTCACCGCACGAATGGCTTCGCGCTCATCGGAAAACACGCGCGCGGGTCCTGTGTGGCGATACACCTGATCCGCGTCCACGACGCTCGGATCAAGTGCCGTGGCCTTGATCACCGACCCCTGGGGAGCAAGGTTCCCAACCGGAAACACGACTGTACTGGCGAGACCCTTGTCTCGCGCTGCATCGGGACTCATGATGACGTCGTCAGGGCTGATCGCGGCGCCCGAGGCGAGACGTGTTCGTGCGCCGCGGCGCCGGTCGCTGGTTTCCCACCAGTCGAGCGTGGTATCCAGACTCTCGCCCGTGGCTGTCATGACGCCACCATTCAATAGCCCCATGCGACGAAGATGCAGCATCACCTCAGGCACGCCCCCCGCCATGAAGACCTGAACGGTTGGGTGGCCGCGCGGTCCATTCGGCAGTGCGTCCACCAGGCGCGGCGTCGCACGGTTCACGCGAATCCAGTCATCCACCGTGGGCGGCGTGAGTCCGGCTGCATGCGCGATAGCAGGAATGTGGAGCAAGAGGTTGGTGGACCCGCCAAACGCTGCGTGGACGAGCATGGCATTCTCGATCGCATCCTGCGTCAGGATTCGCTTGATCGGTATGTTCAGCGCGTGCAGCCTGCGGAGCGCCAGGGCCGAGCGCCGAGCAAGCTCGATCCACGCGGGCTCACCCGATGGCACGAGTGCACTGTGAGGCAACGCAAGACCGAGGGCTTCCGCCACAACCTGTGACGTCGCGGCGGTTCCGAGAAACTGGCAGCCTCCGCCCGAGGAGCCGCATGCGCGGCACCCCATTGTGGCGGCATAGTCAAGGGTCACGAGGTCACGGGAGAACCTCGCACCCAACGACTGCACCTGGCCTGCGTCTTCCCCACCCTCCGCGGGGAGGGTGACTCCTCCGGGGACGATGACGCCGGGCATCTCCTTCACCCCTGCCAACGCCAGCATCGTGGCCGGAAGCCCCTTGTCGCAGGTGGCGATGCCGACGACACCGTTGGCCGTTGGGAGCGAGCGAATGAGACGTCGCATCACGATCGCCGCATCGTTGCGGTACGCGAGGCTGTCGAACATGCCCGTGGTCCCCTGGGTGCGGCCATCGCACGGGTCGCTGCAATAGCCAGCGAACGGGATGGCCCCGCCTTCGCGCAACGTGTCGGCCACCTCGCGGACGAGCAGACCGAGTTCCCAGTGCCCTGTGTGGTAACCGAGGGCGATCGCGCGGCCGTCATCTCCCCTCAGTCCCCCGAGCGTACTGATGATCACGTACTCCGGCCCGCCCAGTCCGGCGGCGCTCCAGCCCATGCCCACATTTTGCGTGAGTCCAAACAGATCGCCACTTGGCGATTCCCGAAGCATCTCCGGGGTGAACGGAAGCGCCCCGTCCGGGCCATGCCCGACAAGACGGCCTATTGAAACCGACTCGGCGCTGCCCAAAACCGATTCGAGAGGCGGCGCGACGGGTTTGTTGATCATATTTCAGCCTGCCTCGCACGCCTTGAACGGCGCGCCCACTCGGAGTTGAACAGCGAAACGCGCGAAAGGAGATCCAATGGAACTATGTGGCGGCAATCTGGTTGACGGCGAGTGGAGGAGCGAGGGCAAGGTGCGATTCTTCGGCGTGAACCCCGCGACTGGCGTCTCACTTGCGCCGGAATTTGCCGAAGCGACGGCGAGCGAGGTGGACTGCGCGCTCATCGCGGCGGAGCGTGCGTTTCGCAGCTATTCGTTGTCGGCGCCGAAAGTGCGCGCGGCTTTCCTTCGCGGTATCGCGGACGAGATCGTTGCGCTGGGGGCCGAACTCCTTGACCGGGCAAGCGAGGAAACGGCGCTACCTATCGCGCGCCTGGAGGGCGAACGCGGGCGCACGACGTCACAGCTCCGCATGTTCGCGGACTACCTCGACGAGGGTTCGTGGGTGGACGCCCGAATCGACACGGGCGATCCCGGCCGCCAGCCACTTCCGAAGCCCGATGTGCGACGGATGCTCATTCCGCTCGGTCCTGTGGTCGTGTTCGGCGCGAGCAACTTTCCGCTCGCCTTCTCCACCGCCGGCGGTGATACAGCATCGGCGCTCGCGTCCGGCTGTACGGTGGTGTTCAAAGCCCATCCCGCACATCCCGGCACCTGCGAGCTCACGGCCGGGGCAATTCAGCGAGCCGCCAGTTCGCTTGGCCTGCCTGCTGGCGTCTTTTCGCTTGTACATGGGTGGTCGTATGAGGTGGGGCTCTCCCTTGTGCGTCATCCGCTTGCACAGGCCGTGGGATTCACCGGCTCATTGCGCGGAGGACGCGCGCTCTTCGACGCCGCAGCCGCGCGACCAGACCCAATTCCTGTCTACGCGGAAATGGGCAGCATCAACCCCGTGTTCCTCCTTCCCTCGGCGGCTCGTGAGCGTGCCGAGTCTCTCGCGCAGGGCCTGGCCGGTGCGATCACCATGGGCGTCGGCCAGTTCTGCACCAATCCGGGGGTGATCGTCGGCGTGCGCGGCGAGTCCACGGATGCTATCGCGGTCTTGCTCGCTGAGCGTATTGGTGGATCGAGCCCGGGCGTCATGTTGTACGAGCAATTGGCCAGCGGATACGGAAGGGCGGTGGCGGGCGTGCGTGCAGGCGGCGCGGAAGTGCTCTCTCCTGCAACCGCCGCAGTGGCGCCTCCACGTGCCCAACCCACGCTTCTGCGTGTGGACGCGGCGCGGTTCCTCGACGATGACGCGCTTCGTCAGGAAATGTTCGGACCGGTGTCCATGCTCGTTATCGCGGACGATGGCGCGGAAATGGAAAGGGTAGCCGAACAGCTCGAAGGCCAGCTTACGGCGACAATCCACGGAACGCCTGAGGAGCTTCACGAGCATTCGCATCTCGTCGAGATTCTTCGACGCAAGGCAGGGCGACTGTTGTTCAACGGCTATCCCACCGGCGTGGAGGTGGGACACGCAATGCAGCATGGCGGACCTTATCCCGCTTCCAGTGATTCGCGTTCCACGTCTGTCGGCACGTCAGCCATCACACGGTTTGTGCGGCCGGTGTGTTATCAGAATTTTCCGAATGCGGCGCTCCCGGAGGCGTTGCGCGACGCGAATGAACTGGGCATCTGGCGACTGGTGAACGGCGCAATGACGAAGGACACCACTCACTGATGCCGGCACGTCGTCAGACTTCCCGTTGAACTATCGCAGCGGCAGCAGGCTCGCCAGAATCACCGTCGTCGTCATCGAGGTGATTCCGACGATGGCCGACAGCGGCGTCCACGATCGCAGTGTCTCCAGTTCCGTGACGCCGCCAATCTTGCTGAATACCCAGAAACCCGCGTCGTTCATCCACGATCCCACGAGGGAGCCAGCGGAGATCGCTGTTCCGATGTACACCGGGTGAAACGGGAGCGTGATGCCCTTGATCATGGCGGCGATCATGCCGGCGGCGGTGATCATCGCCACGGTGCTCGATCCTTGCGCAAATTTCACGACGACGGTGATTCCGAAGGCGAGAAAAAGAACCGCGAGCCCCGGCGATTCCGTTCGGCCTGCAAACACCCGTTGAATGGCTGGTCCGATCTGCGCCGCTTGCAGCATTGCACCGAAGGCGCCACCAGCCGAAACGATGAGAATCACAACGCCCGCGCCCATCAGGGCTGACTCCACCAACTGCGACATCTGAGCGCGACTCGGTTCGCGTTGGCGCACGTAGAGCAGTATGGCAACCACAGCCGAAATGAGCAGGGCAAGATTGGGATTGCCGATAACGGACGTCACGGGCCGCAGTGTGGCCCAGAGCGCGGCACGCCCGGGTGCCCAGACTCGCATGGCATCGACGATCGTACCAAGGGAAATCAGCAGCACGGGAAGGACGACGGGCAATACGGCAATGGCGAAGGTTGGTGCCCCGCGCGGCAGCGGCGGCTCTGCCTCCACCGTTGGCCGTATTCTCATCGGAATGGGCATCCGCCGGTCGACCCACGTTCCGAAGGTAAACCCCACGACCGCGGCAGGAAGCGCCACCAGGATGCCCATGAGGATCATCACGCCGAGGTCCACCCCAAGCGTGTCGGCAACAGCGAGCGGTCCCGGATGCGGGGGCACGAGGGTGTGCGTTGCAATGCCGCTGGCGGACATGGCGAGGAGATAGCGGAGGTAGTTTCGGTTGGTTCGTGCGTACATTGACCGCGCCAATGGCGCGAGCAGGAAGAAGACCGTATCGAAGAACACTGGCAACGACAGCACGAATGCCGTTGCGCCCAACGCCACCGCGTCGCGCCGTTCACCCAGGACGCGCAAGAATCCGGCGACGATACGGTCCGCGGCACCGCTCTCCGTCATCGCGGCTCCGATGATCGCCGCCAACGCAATGACGATACCCACACTCCCCGCCGTCTTGCCGAACGCCTCGGCAACGCGCGTCACGCGAGTGGTGGTATCGCCCGGGGCGAGAAAGCTGACGATGATTGCGGCGGCGATCAGGGCAAGAAATGCGTTGAGTCGCAGTCCGATGATCAATCCGAGAATCACGACCATGCCGACCAGCAGGATAGCGAACGGATGCATGCGGAGTGGGCTGAGTGGTCGTCAGGGAGGGATCGCGCGCGAAAGGTGGTACGATCCCGGGGGCGCTGTCCACTTGACGCGAGCGCTAGGTTCCCGGAATGAGTGAATCCGACGACAGCTGGTCAGACGAAGAGATCGAGGACGAGTTTCCGCGAGGAGACGGCACGGCGGATTCAGAGGCCGTTGTGTACTGCCCGCACTGCGGCGAACCAAATGAGATTGCGCTCGATCCCGGGAGCGGCGATCATCAGGAGTATGTGGAGGATTGCCATGTTTGCTGCCGACCCTGGCGTGTGTCGGTACGTTACTCGTCCGATGGTTCCGCGAGGGTGGAGGTGACGGAGTCAGATTCGTAGCATGAGGAGAAACGGCCCGACACAAGTGTCGGGCCGTTTTGAATGACCGCCAACCACGTCAGGGTACCAGCGCGTCGCGCTTCTTCCCCTCGGTGTTGTAGACCTCGAGTGGGCCGAATTTCTTCAGCGTGTCCTCGATTTTCTTGCCGTCGCCCACCGCAACAATCTGCACCTTCGAGGGGTCAAGATATTTCCTGGCCATTGCCTGCACTTGATCGGCGGAAATAGCCATGATCCGTTTGGGGTACATATCCCAGTAGTCGGTAGGCAGCTTGTAGATCCAGCGCGTCACGTAGTAACTGAGCACTTGCTGTGGAGACTCCAGCGAGAGCGCAAAGCTCGCGACCAGCGAGCGCTTCTTGTCCTGAAGTTCCTTTGATGGCACCGGGACTTCGCGAATCTGGCGAAGTTCGTCCATGAGATCGCGCAACGCGGGCTCCGTTACATCGGAGCGGACGTCGGTGTTGGCTAACCACGGCCCGCGAAAACGTCCCGCCGTCAGGCCGCTGTACGCGCCATAGGTGTAGCCCTTCTCCTCTCGGAGATGCGTGAACAGTCGTCCGGTCGGGCCTCCCCCGACGACCTGATTCATCATCTGAAGGGCGTCGTAGTCCGGGTCCGTGCGATCAACCGACAACACTCCAACGAAGAAGCTCGTTTGCACCGAGTTGGGACGGTCGACGAGAAATACCTTGGCGGGGCCAGGTTGTTTCGGGTCCGTGGCAGCTACGACCTGCGTTCCGGATTTTCTCCACGTACCCAGCCTCGATTCAACGAGCGCTTTCGCCTGATCGAATGAAATGTCCCCGGCAAAGGCGATTGCGGCGTGGTCGGGACTGTAGCGGGCCTGATAGAACGCGAGCATCTGGTCGCGTGAGACCTTCCTCACCTCGTCCGGGGTAAGCGAGATCCGTGCGCCCGGGTGATCGCCCATGATCACCTTGAGGAACATTTCCTGGCCGAGAAACCCCGCGATCGACCGCTGTTGTTCGAGCTGCGCGGCGGTGCGTTGCTTATACCGGGCGAGCTCCGCCTCGGGGAACGTCGGATGCAGCACCACATCCGTGGCGAGATCGAACAGGTTGTCGAACTTCTCGGTGAGTGCCGATCCGTTGATGGTCGCGTCGAGTGCGGACATTCCCGAACCGACGTTGAATCCCGCCGCCATTGTCTCGATCTGCTCGGAGATCTGCGACGTGGTCCGCGTGGGCGTGCCCTCACGCATCATCAGGGCCGTCATCTGGGCCACCCCCTCCGCACCGGGCGCATCGAAATATCCGCCTGCGCCGGGAATGAGGAGCTGGAAGGTGATCTGCGGTGTGCGATGATCCTCGAGTACGATCAGGTGCAGCCCATTGGCGAGGTCGCCCTCCTTTGGCCTCGGGAGCTTCACGTCGAGCACCTTGTCGCTCACCGGCGCCTTGCCCTTCAGGATGACAGCCTGCGGCTTGGGCGGAGTGGGTGCCGCCTGGGCAGTCGCCACCTGTGCGCCTGCGGTGCAGAGCGCGATTGACAACGCGAGTGTGCGGCTGCGGACCTGTGCGTAGTGCATCACAGTCCTCCCCGGCTTGCCGCGGCCGCCTTGGGATTGGTCTGAATGACACTCCGGTTTTGAGGCGTGAGGTATTGCTGGGCCACGCGCTGCACGTCGGCAGCGGTGACGGCCTTGATCCGCGTGACGCGCGTATTGATCCGGCCGGGATCGTCATAGAACAGGGCATACTGGGACAGCAGGATCGCGCGCGACAACGAACTCTCCTGCGACGCGACGACTCCACGCTGCGCATTTGTGCGTGCCTTGTCCATTTCCCAGTCCGCGGGGGGTGTTGATTTCACCTTCTCGATTTCATCCATTGCCGCCTTCTCTGCGTCGGCTGCCTGCTTTCCCGGCGCCACAGTGATCGATAGCTGAAACAAGCCAGGTCCGCGACTCTCGCCCTTGCCAGCGTTGATGTTCGTGGCGAGTTGTTGCTGCCGGACCACCTGCTCGTACAGGCGGGAACTGCGTCCGCTGCTCAACACCGTGGCCAGCACGGACAGCGCGGCGTCATCGGCTGAGCTCGAGGGAGGTACCACATATGAGATATCGAGGCGGACGGCCCGGGCCAGCGCATCGTCGAGCTGTATGCGCTTCTCCCCAGCCGGCTGCGGCTCTGCCATCTCCACGGCTGGGGGCGGCGTCTGGGCGGAAATCGATTCGAAGTTCTTTTTCACGCGCGCCAGTACATCGGCGGTGTTCACATCGCCCACGATCGCCAGCACGGCATTGTTCGGCGCATAGTAGGTCTTGAAGAACGACTGCACGTCCTCCACGGACGCCGCACTCAAGTCGGCCATGGAGCCAATCACCGAGTGTGAATACGCGAAACTGGTATAGGCCAGCGAATCGATGGCTTCGAAGGTTCGTCCGTACGGCGCGTTGTCGACCCCGATGCGCCGCTCTTCCTGTACCGCGTTGCGCTGGTTGTCGAGGTTGTCCTTGGTGATCGCGAGCGACCGCATCCGATCCGCTTCGAGATAGAGTCCGAGGTCGACCTGGTTGGTCGGCAGCGTCTCGTAGTACAACGTGCGGTCCTTGTTCGTGGTGCCATTCATGTTGCCGCCGTTGTTGAACACCAACGTGAAGTGCTCACCCGGCCCGACATTCTCCGATCCCTTGAACATCATGTGCTCGAACAGGTGGGCGAAACCCGTGCGGCCCCGCCGCTCGTCACGCGAGCCCACATTGTAGCTGATGGCGATGGAGAACACGGGTGCGTTGTGATCCTCCGCGATGATCACGCGCAGTCCGTTCTTGAGGCGGGTATCGCTGTATGTGAGGTCCGCGAATCGCGACCTCGGCGCCCTCGCCCCAATCACTGACGACAAGAGCGCGACGGCAACGACGATACGTGCGCGGGAGGCGAATGTTCGAGTCATTGAACTCCTCTGGTGCGGCGGCAGCGATGAACGGCCAGCATGGAACTGCACCAAGTATGCGCGCAATGTTGACGGCGTGCGAGAGCAATGTTGCTCCGGTACAACGCAGAAACGCAGAGTCGCGCACCGTCCGCGCCCTCTGCGTCTCATCCCCGCCGGCGTCGGGGCCGTCCAGCTAGTGCGCGGCTTCCGGGCCAAGGCCTCTGGATTTGCCCGAGCGGAACAGGAAGAGCAGCGGAAGCGACGCCATCAGCGCGAGCCCACTCAACAGGTACAGTCTGGAAAAAGCGAGCACTGACGCCTGGCCCTGAAGTTGATGATCGATGATCATGAGCGCCTGTTGCTTCGCCATAACGGCATTCATTCCCTTCGCAATCAACACTCGCGTCACGCCTTCAACTCGCGCGAGGGTCGTTGGGTCGCCAATTACGACGTGTTCAGCCAATAGCGCCCGCGATTGCGCGGTAAATCGCGACAGGAGAGTCGCACTGATGGCGATGCCGAGCGAGCCGCCGAGTTGACGAGTCAGGTTGAACATTCCCGTGCCCTGGGCCAGTTCGCTCGTCTTCAGCTCCGCCATGGTCGCTCCAGTCAACGGCACGAAGATCAAGCCAAGCCCCACCCCTCGCGACACCAGAGGCCAGAAGAGGTCGTGCGCGCCGGCATCGAACGTCAGCGTCGACAGGCGCCACATCGAATACAGAAACAGGCTCGCACCCATCGGCACCGTCACGCGCGCGTCGAGTCGCGCCGAATTGCGGCCGACAACCGCCATGGTAAATGCCGAGGCCAGTGCGCCGGGAAGAATCACCATCCCGGTCTGGTTGGCCGTGAAGCCATGCAATCCCTGGAGAAAAACCGGCAGGACGAACACTGAACCGTACAACGCAAAGCCGAGGAACGCCCCCATCATGACCCCGGCGGCAAGTTGGCGGTTCATCAGCACGCGAAGATCGATCACAGGTTCCTTGATCGTCAACTCGCGCCAGATCAGCAACAGGAAGGAGACGACGGACGTGATGCACAGCACCGTGACGAAGCGCGAGTCGAACCAATCGTACCGCTCTCCTCGCTCGAGCATCCATTGGAGCGACCCCACGCATAGCGCGAGGAGCAGGATACCCGTTCCGTCGACGGTGGAAGATTTCTTCTGGTGCACCGAGTCCCGGACGTACTCGTAGACCATGAACGCGGCGAAGATGCCCAGCGGCACGTTGATATAGAAAATCCACGGCCAGGTGAGATTGTCCACGATATAGCCACCCAAGGTTGGACCAATTGTTGGCCCAACCATGACCCCAACACCGAACATCGCCTGACCGATTCCAACTTCCTTGGGCGGAAACGCTTCGAAGAGCGTTGATTGGGCGGTGGACAACAGGGCTCCCCCGCCCAACCCCTGCACCACCCGCCAGAAGATCAGGCCGCCCAGAGACGTTGCCGCCCCGCAGAAGAACGAGGCCGCGACGAAGATCAGAATCGAGCCGGTGAGATAGCGCTTTCTGCCGAAGTAGCCCGACAGCCAGCTCGACATCGGAATCACGATCACGTTCGCGATGATGTAGCCCGTGGACACCCACG
>JBDUCM010000204.1:0-8174 GCA_040003455.1 bacterium | reverse complement strand
ATGCCGACGATGTTCGTCTGCGCCTTCTCGATGTCCGTCTTGCGGCTCGGGCCCATCATTTCGATCTCTTCCTTGAGTGCCGCGACCGCGCGCTGCGACATGACACCCATGATCTTGTTGCGGACTTCGTTGCTCGCCGACTTGAGCGCAAGGGCGAGTTCGCGCGAATCGACGTCGCGGAGCAGCCGCTGCAGGGCACGGTCGTCGAGGCCGACGAGATCCTCGAACACGAACATCAGGTTCTTGATCTGCTCGGAGAGGCCGACGTCCAGTGACGCGACACCTTCCATGATGACCTTCTCCAGCGATGGCGCGACCAGGTTGAGCACCGCGGCAACTGCTGCTGGTCCACCCGACGCGCTCATGCCAGGCGTTGGCGACAGGTCTGCCTCGGCAAGGATCGAGCGTTCAATGAGCTGAAGCATGTCGGGCGACACCTTCTCCATGCGCGCCATGCGAAACACGACCTCGCTGCCGAGGGCCGGGTTCAATTCCTTGAGGATGTTCGCGGTGTGCTGCGGCTCGAGGTGCGCGAGAATGAGCGCGACCGTCTGCGGGTGTTCGCCGCGCATCATGTTGCCCAGCTGCACCGGATCGGCATTGCGCAAGCGCTGCAGTCCCGCGTTGTCCGCGAGCTGCAACTGGATGCGGCGCAGCATGGCGTTCGCCTTGCCGGCACCGAAGGCCTTTTCCAGTACTTCACGGGCGTAGTCGAGACCACCGGACGCCAGCGAATCGGCGGCGACCATGATCTCGAGCCACTCGTTGAGCACCGCTTCCGCCGTGTCCGCGCTCACGCGATCCATCCGCGCGATCTCGAAGGAAATGGTCTCCACGTCTTCCGGCGACAACTTCTGGGTGATCTTGGCGGCCGA
This sequence comes from bacterium, assembly GCA_040003455.1. Lineage (GTDB taxonomy): Bacteria > Gemmatimonadota > Gemmatimonadetes > Gemmatimonadales > Gemmatimonadaceae > AG11. The sequence goes on along the minus strand of JBDUCM010000204.1, from coordinate 7,299 downwards.
CTCGGAGCCAAGGACCATGCAGAGGATCGCGGCCTTTCTTACGCCATTCAGTTCGCCGGTATCCGGCCTCACCTGGCGTGCGAGAGTGAGTGCCATGGTCAGCTATCCTTGATCCAGGCACGCACGAGGCGCGCGGCGACGTCTGGCTGGTCTTCAACGCTCGCGGAAATCCGTTCCTTCAGGACACTCTTTACCATCACCGGGGCGTTGTTCGCGGGCATTGGGATGTACGAGTGATCGCTCACGGGCTCGCCACGTGGCAGCATGATCGTCGGCGTTGCTTCCGACAACTCGTTGCTGGGACGCTTGAGCGCCTTGAGGCTCAGCAACGCGACGACGAATGCCAGGATGATGGCCACGCCGCCAAGGGCCGGCCGTTGGATGCCTTCAACCACCTGCATGAGGTCGCGCTTTGGCGCCGCATCGAGCAGGTGATCGGACGCATCGAATGGCATGCTCACGACTTTCACGACGTCGCCGCGGGCGCTGTCCAGGCCGATCGCGTTCCGAACCAGCGCCTCGATCTGTGCGACTTCGGCAGGTGAGCGCGACACATAAGTCGGCTTCTTCGCGCCGGGCGCAGAATCGCGCTTCTCGGCAACGAGTACGGCGACCGTCACGCGCTTCAGGTTGCCGATGGCCCCCGAGAAGGTCTCGACGAGATGGGTGTTGTCGTACGTGGTGCCGGAATTCGTCTGTGCGGCGCCGCCCTGCGCGCCGGGAGTGATTTCACTCTTCGTCTCGCTCGCAACGGCCTGCTTGTCCGGATCGATCGCTTCAGTGCGGCGTTCGATACGATCGAAGTTGATGGCGGCGTTCACCTGGACACGGGCGTTGCCGGTGCCCACAGCCTGTGCGAGCAGCCGCTCAGCCTTGGCGCGCAGGTAGTCTTCCACTTCCTTCTGCAGCTGGAACTGCTTGCTGCTCAGTCCTTCAGGCGTGGAACCCTCGTCCGCTTCGCTGAGCAGACGGCCCGCATCGTCCACAATCGTGACGTGGTCGCTCGTAAGTCCATCAACACTGCTGGCCGCGAGATGCGCGATCCCCTTGACCACATCCGGTGTGGGGTCCTGACCGCTGCGCAGCTTGATCACGATGCTGGCCTCTGCCGGCTTTTCGGCCGCACCGAAGCCCTGCGTCTCGTGCATGACCAGGTGAACCTGGGCCGCTTCGATGCCGCGCATCTTGCTTACCGTGCGCTCGAGTTCTCCCTCGAGTGCACGACGGTAGTTGATACGCTGGGTAAAGTCCGTCATGCCCCACGACGGCTGGTCGAACAGTTCGAGGCCGGGCCGTCCCTGGTTGGGCATGCCGCCCTTGGCCAGCATCACGCGCGCCTTCGGCAGGTCCGGCATCGCGACGAGAATGTCCGTGCCGCTCGGCCCCAGCTTGTACTGGACGCCGGCCTGATCGAGCTTGTCCGTCATTGTGCTCACGGTCTCGATCGGGAGGCCGCTGAACGCAGGCACCCACTCGGGCTGTGTGGCCCAGTGCGAAACGCCGAAGATCAGCGCCGCCGTCAGGATGCCGACGACGATGATGAGGATCCGGTTTCCACCGCCGACGCGGTTGATCAGGGTCTGAATTGCGGGAGGCATCTATTGGGTATCGCTTAGCTCTGCATGTTGATCACGGTGCGATACGCATCCGCGAACTTGTTGCGCAGCTCGATCAACATCTGAAGGGAGAGCTGTGCTTCTTCGGTTGCCGCCATGACCTGATGGAGCTCCACGTTCTCGCCGCGCATGAATTTTCCCACGTAGTCGGAGGCTGTGTCCTGTGAGTCCTGAACGCCGCCGATCGCCTGCTTGAGACTGTCAGCGAAGGACGGCCCACCGGACACTTCCTGCTGATTGATCGGGCGGATCTTCGTCAGTTCGCCTGCGATGTTCAGCCCGATGTTACCCTTTGCGCCCGGGCCGCCGATGGGAGTGGACATGATCAGCCGCGAATGTCGAGTCGGCCGCCGCGCACTGCCGGCACTTCCGGCTGCGTGCGTGCAGCCATTACACGACCATAGGTCAGCGGGCCCATCGCCTGTGACTTGGCGAAGAATCCACGCTCTTCGGACGTCAGGATGCTCCAGAGCTTTGGATCGGTGCCGGAGGGCGCCTCGGCGGGCAGCGACGCGGAGGCGCCAGGCGCCGCCTGGGCTCCGCGAAGCGCGGGCTGCGTTGCGATCTGTACTTCGGGAGCAACTCGTGCGCCCTGCTGCTGGCGAATGCCCTGCTCGCGAATCGCTCCCGCTCCCGTCTGCGCGGAGGGGAGGGGGCGTTGCGCGTAACCGTTTGAAATGCCGTTGATGCTCATCGAAGTCAGGATCAGAGATCGAGCGCGCGGCGAAGCATTGCTTTCGCCGCCTGAAATACCGTCGCGTTCGCGTCGTACACGCGGCGCGCATCCATCATGTCCATCATCTCATCGGTGATGCGGACGTTTGGCATCCGCACGTAGCCGTCGCCGTTCGCGTCCGGATGACCTGGGTCGTAGACGAGGTTGCCCTGGCTCGGGTCTTCGCTGATACCGGCGATCCGCACGCCGCCTGCATCGGCCGGATCACCGGTAACCACATCGGAGACCGGTGCCGCGGCGCCAAGTCCAAATGCGGCGCCACCAATGGCGGTGTTCATCAGCGAGGCGATGTCTGTGGCGTGCAGCGTGGTGCCGTCGGCAACCGCTTCGAGCTGGACAGTCTTGCGCCGGTACGGGCCGCCTTCCGGCGTCCGTGTCGTTTCGGCATTCGCGATGTTCTGGGCCGCTACTTCCATGCGGGCACGCTGGGCGGTCAGGCCGCCAGCGGCGATCGCGAGAACGCGGAACAGGGGACGTGGCGTGGTCTCCATCTGGGGGCGCGGCGCCTGAACGGGCGAGTTGCCGGGTCCGATCGTGAGCATGGTGGTCACTTGTCCGTGATCGCCATTCGCAGCTGCGCGTAAGCCTTTTCCAGCAGCTTGGCGGCAGATTCGAAGTGGAGTTGTTCATCCGCGAGCGAGACCATCTCGGTTTCGAGGTTGATCGGCTCTCCGGGGATGGTGGCACCGCTCGCGTTCGAGCCTTCCGGAAGGGCAAACCCGCCGCCGACCGACAGCGACGCCTGGGCCACGCGGCCGGCGATCGCCTTCGTGCGCTCTGTGCTGACGTCGAGCATATGCTTGAGCGGGCTGGCCTGCGTTGCCCGGTCGAGGATTCCAGGAAGCATGTGAGCGGCGGAGGGAGGGAACTGCGGAAGGCCGGAGCTGCCGAATGCGTCGAGCTCGCGCATCCAGTAAAGGCACGGCGCGGACCAAAGCATTCACATCGCAAATCGAGCCCGATTCCGGTGTGGAATGGGCTCGATTTAATCGACTCAACTTGTTGTGGTGTAACGTTTTGTGAGCTTCGTCACGTTTCCTGTCACCTGGTGCTTCACAGATCGGACGGACGATTTGGCCGGGCGGCAGAAAGTGTCAGAGTGGAAGTTCTTGCCGGGTTTGATGGGTCAGGCGTCTGGCAGACTCAGCTTGTTTCGCAGCGTTCTCACGCTCATGCCGAGCAGGACAGCAGCCTTCGTCCGGTTGCCGCCACTGACCTCGAGCGCCCGGGCAATGAGCTTCATTTCGGCGGCGTTTACGTCCAGCGAGGTCAGCACTACGGCTCCTTCGGGGATCCGTGGATGCCCGGCCGCGTCTTCGAGCAGGGTGCTGACGGTGGGCAGCGTGCGAGCGGGGGTGGGTCCACTCCAGCGGTGCGTGAGGCCGAACCGTTGCCCGTCAAAGGCGTCCGGTTTGAGGACCGATTCCGGTGACAGGATGACCGCGCGTTCGATGGCATGCTGGAGTTCGCGCACGTTGCCGGGCCATTCGTAGGCCTGGAGCATTTCGATGGCGTCCTGGTCGATGCCTTTCACATCCTTTCCGATATCCGCGGCGATGCGCTTGGCAAAACGAGCGGCCAGCAGCGGAATGTCCCCCGGTCGGTCGCGGAGTGGGGGAATGGAGACGGGGATGACGCTCAGGCGGAAATACAGGTCCTGGCGGAAATGGCCCGCCGCGGCGAACTCTGCCAGGTCGCGGTTGGTGGTGGCGATGATACGGACGTCTACCTTAATAGAAGAGGTACCGCCAACTCTCTCGAATTCCTGTTCCTGGAGGACCCGAAGCAGTTTTGCCTGAAGGTCGAGCCGCATTTCGCTCACTTCGTCAAGCAGGAGTGTGCCACGGTGGGCGCGTTCGAAAGCCCCCTCCACCCGCTTGATGGCGCCCGTAAAGGCGCCCTTTTCGTGACCGAAGAGTGCGCTTTCGATGAGGCCTTCGGGCAGTGCGGCGCAGTTGAGCTTGATGAACGGCTTGTCGCGGCGGTCGCTCGCGTCGTGGATGGCACGGGCAAACAGCTCTTTTCCGGTGCCGGACTCCCCTTGCAACAGTACCGTGGCGCGCGTGGGGGCCGCTGTGTTGACCGTCTGCATGAGTCGTCGAATGACGGCACTTTCGCCCACGATCTGGCGTTCGTTGCGAAATTCCATCACTTCCCGCCGCAAGGAGTCGTTCTCGCGGCGGAGGCGAACAAACTCGAGGGCCTGGTTTACCGCGAGTTCCAGCTTTTCGGCGAGGACGGGCTTGGTGATGTAGTCGATGGCGCCAGCCTTGATGGAGGCCACCGCATGCTCGATCGTGGCGTATCCCGTGAGCATGATGAGCGGGATGTCGTAGCCTTCCTGTTGGAGCAGTTGCAGGAATTCGAGGCCGGTGAGCCCTGGCATCCGATAATCCGAGATGATCAGGTCCACGCCGCCGCGCTGGAGTGCCTGCAGCGCCTGTGGCACGTTGCTGGCACCAATGGGCGTGTGTCCTGCCTTTTCGAGTGCGTACTCGAGAATCATCCCGACTGCCGGCTCGTCGTCGACGTAGAGAATTGTCGCCATGTGGCCCCAAAACGGGGTGGGTTAAAGCTCCGCGGGTGCGCGGCCGATACTCGTGCTATCTGGAAGCCCCGGCCCGCAAGCCGGTGTTCGCCACGCTCCTTGGGCTCCACAAAGGATAGGCGTCATGAGAATCACGAACAATATCGTCCTGCGCAACGCAGTGGCCGGCCTGGCGGACAACCGTAACGCCGTGCAGAAGCTGCAAACGCAGATTCAATCGGGTTCGAAAATCCAGGCGGCATCGGACGACCCGACCATCGCGCAAGAGGCAATGGGTTCGTCGAGTGGCCTGCTGGCCATCGATCAATACACCCGGAACATCGATGCCGCAAAGTCGCGGAACTCCACGGAAGACTCGGCGCTGACCCAGGTGACCGACCTCCTCGCGCGGGCCAAGGAGCTCATGGTGTCGCAAAACACCGACACGGCCACCGCTGCCACGCGATCCGTTGCGTCCAAGGAAATGGAGCAGATCTTCAATCAGGTCGTCTCCATCGGCAACACGCAGCTCTCTGGCTCATATGTCTTTGGGGGCGATGCTGCGACCACGACTCCGTTCCTGTCGACCGGAACCGGCGGGACGCTCGACTTCACGTCGTCGAATCCGACCGGAACGCGTTCCATCAGCGTGTCGGCGGGTCAGAATCTCATTCCCACGCACGACGGAAAGCAGATCTTTATCGACTCCAACGTGTTGACCTCTCTGCGCGATGCGTCGAAGGCGCTCGCAACGAACGATCTTGTGGCGGGCACTGCGTCGATGGGTGCCCTGGACGGTGCCTTCCAGAAGGTACAGGAGCTGCTGGGCGAGACAGGCGCTCGCGCCAATACGCTCGATATCGCCACCCAAAACCTTTCGGCGCTCAAGATCAACCTCACCACCTTTCGCTCCAACGCGCTGGACATTGACGTGGAGGCCACGGTGACCGCACTGGTCACGAAGCAGACCGCCTATCAGGCGGCCATGATGGCGACCTCCAAGGTGATCGGCATGTCTCTCTCGGACTATCTCAGGTAATGTCGGCTCAACCACACCACATCAAACAGTCCCTCATGATCAGGTCGCAACTTTTTGGTGAGCTCGAGATCGGGGACGATCAGTTGCTCACGCTGCCCGACGGGCTTTTCGGATTTCCGGCGTGCACGCAGTTCGCGCTACTACCTGCCGGCCGCGAGGGATTCTTCTGGCTGCAGTCGGCGCAACAGCCCTCGATCACGTTTCTCATTGTCGATCCGTTCCTCTACTTTGACGGCTATACCGTCGACCTCACCGGCGTGCTCCTTCAGCGCCTCGAAACGACCGAACCGTCGCAGGTGAACATCTACGCGATCGTGACGCTGCCCGGTGCCGCGACCGAAGCGACCGCCAACCTTCAGGGGCCGCTCGTTTTCAACGTCGCGTCGCGCCAGGGCTTCCAGGCGGTCATTCAGGACAGCGAGTTCGGCACTCGCGAAGCCCTTCCTCGCGAGTCCCTTGCCGCGCACTGAGGCCTGAACGAGCGCAATTTGGAGAGAAGGCGCCTCGGCAACCAATGAACGGCACACCCCGCAGGCGGGTGTGCCGTTTTTCCTGCCCCACCCAGAAACCGGCACGGAGCGTCGGCGCGGGCGCAAACAAACCGGCGCTAAAGTCTTTCCGGGTGCCGTCGATATTAGGTACCAGCGGCGACTGCGACTGCGGATCGCCGAGGAGCAAGGATGCTCCAAGACATTCCATGGAGGAATACAGCAATGCGTATCAACACGAACGTCTCCGCCTTGATGGCGACGAACAACCTGGGCAAGTCACAGATGGCCGCTTCCGATTCAATGGCCAAGCTGTCCTCGGGCTTCCGCATCAACAAGGCTGGTGACGACGCGGCTGGTCTCGGCATCGCCAACAAGCTTCGCGCCGATACCCGCTCGCTGACCCAGGCGTCGCGCAACGCAGAGCAGGCGAACAGCCTTCTCGGCGTGGCAGAAGGTTCCGCGAACACGATCCAGTCGATCCTGGAGCGTATGAAGGAACTCGCAACGCAGGCCGGTTCCGACAGCGTTGACTCTGGTGGTCGTGCCAAGATCTCGTCCGAGTACTCACAGCTGCGCGACGAAATCAAGCGTACGACGGCAACGACGCAGTTCAACGGCAGCAACCTGATCGACGGCACGTTCTCCAACACCGTGGCGAACGCGGGTGGTGGTTCCACAGTGTTCGGCGGCACGATCGTTTCCAGCGTCAACATCTCTGGCACGGCTGCCGGTACGTACAAGGTTGCCACGGCCGCCGGTTCCAAGGTCTTCTCGCTCCAGGACAGCGCGGGTGCAGTGGTCCAGAAGGTGACGGTGAGCGGCTACGGCGCGCAGAACGTCAACTTCGACAAGTTCGGCGTCACCGTTGGCGTGAACAGCAGCTACGCTGC
>JBDUCM010000203.1:0-8204 GCA_040003455.1 bacterium | reverse complement strand
TACCGGCCGGCCGACGTCTCCTTGTTGCGGCCACTGGCGCCTGCTGCGGGCGACCGTATCGTCACCCGCGCCGACGAAGTGGCCCGCCTGGTTCGCGCCGTCACGCAGCTACCGAGGGAATAGGCCGCTCGGCTCGGCAGGAATTGAGGGCTCAGCCACCTTGTGACCTTCAAGGGCGATGTGGAGGTATAACCCCACAGCGTGCATTGCGAATGCTCACTTCGTCCTCGCGAGCCTTGTCTCACTTCTCGTCAATTTCGGCGCGTCATCACCGGCGCATTTCAAGTACGGGCCGTGTTCCACGCGCCGTATTCCTCGCGGCGCTGTTCGGTGCGCCGGTGTGCCTTGCCAGAGCCCAGGGCGATGCGCGAGTCTCTGCCGCGGTGGACTTTGCGGGGATGGTCCAGCGAAACGGAATCGAACGCTGGCAGCCGGCATCGCGCCTCACCCCCGACCTGCGCCTGGACGACAAATACCTGCGTTTGTCCGGTGGCGCATCGATCGTCGGCGGGGCAAACACGCTCCGACTGGATCGCGGTGAATTCATCGGGATGGCTGCTCCGGCCCCATTCGGCCCATTTCGCCTGAGCCTCACAGGGCACGGAGAACAACTGACATCGTCAGCAACGCGCGCACGTGGCGTCTTGTCGCTGGAACCAGCGTTGTCGCTCGGCGTGGGCGATGCCGGTGCGTGGATCGGGACCGGTATCGAACGCTTTGTGCAAGCCGCAGACAGCACACCCGTTCGTCCCCTGCTGCGGTTTGGAGTGTGGCGCACCATCGGCGGCGTGACGCTCACGGCCAGTACGGCCTCACACGCAGCGCGGTTGGGCGGGCGCCTGTCCACCATTCATACCATCACGTACACGGACAGTATTCGCAACGACACCCTTGGCGGCTACAACTACTTTCAGCGGCAGCGCGTGACTGGAGACAGTGGATCGTCTTCACGGACGAGGATCTGGTCGGAGCTGGAGTTCGGGCTCTCGTGGGCACGCGGACCCGTGGCGCTCGACGCCGCGGTCGGCGCGCGACGGGCCGTTGATGCGTTTCCGCGGGCCCTCTGGGGCCGCGCCAGCGCAGCGGTGCAGTTGAACTCCCGGGTTGCGCTGCTCGCGAGCGCAGGCAACGAAGCGGCGCGCATCGCGATGGGCATTCCCGACACTCGTGTCGCGACGCTCGGCCTGCGCGTATCTCCGGTCACACGCCTTCGCCCTCCACCACCGGCGCCCATTCGCGCGTCCGCCACGGCATTCGTCATCACCCCGGTCGGCGTGTGCAGCTATGTCGTGACCTTGCACGTACCGCGGGCGCGCTCTGTCGAGCTCTCCGGTGATTTCGGCAAGTGGGAGCCGGTGGCCCTCACCGAGACAAGTCCGGACACGTGGGAAACGACGCTCACGTTGCCGCCGGGCACCTACCGGGTGAACCTGCGCGTGGATGGGGATCGATGGAAGGCGCCACCGGGGCTGGCCGTGGTGGAGGATGAATTCAATGGTACCGTGGGCATGATGGTGGTGCGGGGACAACCGACGAAAGCATTGAACGACTCGCTGTGACCCTGGTGTGGCAGCGCAGGTATCAGCGAATGAGATGACCGATGCCGCACTCGTGCGATCCGCGCTCGCCGGCGACCACGCGGCGTTCGCAACACTCGTTGACCGCCACGCGCCCGTGTGCCTTCGCTACGCGAAGCGCATGCTCGGCAACATCCACGACGCGGAAGAAGTCACGCAGGACACATTGATTCGCGTGCATCGCACGCTGGCTCGCTATGACGAGAGCATGAGTTTCCGCACGTGGGCGATGAGCATCCTCGTCAATCGATGCCGGTCGGCACTCCTCTATCGACATCGGCGGACGGCGCGAATCATCCTTGATGAGGAAGCGGTGGGACGAGCCAGCGTGCGCTCATCGTCGACGGATGTGGATCTCCGTGACGCCATCGACCGCGCGCTGGCAAAGCTGGAACCGGTGCAGCGTGAAGCATTTCTGCTGAAGCATGTGGAGTTGTTGAGCTACGAAGAAATGGCCACCATGACGGATACGGGGATCTCGGCGCTCAAGATGCGCGTTCAACGGGCGTGCGATCGACTGCAGGTGCTCCTGGAGGAAGACCGGTATGCATAGCACGGATGACGAAGTCCCCGAATCGCTCCGCGACCACATGGAGCGGCTTCGCGAACTGCCGGAGGTGCGCGAGGCGTGGCGCCATGACCTGCTGGCGGCTGTCGCGCGGCCCGATCCCGCGAGTGGCAGGATCGTGCGGATGATGGGGCGGCGCTGGAGCATGAACGTGGGTACGGGCATCGCCGCGGCCTTCGTCTGCGCAGCACTCGGAGGGCTTGCCACGCGCCTGGTACAGCATCGCGAGAGCCCGTCATTGGCAAGCAGCCCGGTGTCCGCGCTCGTTCCGGCCACGCAGGCGGCGCAATCGGACCACGCATTGCTGCATCTCGAACTCGTCGCGCCCACTGCCACGTCGGTGTCGATTGTTGGCGACTTCAATCAATGGAACCCGACGTCTCTGCCCATGCGTCGCGCGGCTGACGGACGCACATGGGAGATCGAGGTGCGACTCGAGCCGGGTCGGCACACCTATGGTTTCGTCGTCGATGGGCAATTGCGCCAGGACCCACGAGCCGCCCGCAGCGCCGGAGACGACTTCGGCATTCCGAACTCCGTGTTGATGGTGCAGCGGCCGGTCGGCGCGACATGACGAGACTGCACGGGGCACGTTCTCTGCGCATCATCGCGGCGGCACTCAGCATCGCGTCCGTCGCTACGGTATCGCTAAGCGCGCAGGCGAACACTCCTCGCCCGTCCCTGCCGGCTCGGCTCGGCGCCGACGCGCGTGCGGTGATCGAGCACGTCATCGATTCTGCGCGGAGCGTCGGACTGCCCACCGCACCACTCACCGACAAGGTGCTGGAAGGAGTGCTCAAGGGAGCGGACGACCAGCGCATCGTCCTTGCCGTGCAATCGCTCGTGCGCGAACTCGCCCTCGCGCGCGGACTGCTTGGTCCCGCCAGCGATCCATCCACACTTGGCGCCACCGCAAGCGCATTGCATGCGGGTGTCTCCAGTCAGGATCTGCGCAAGTTGATCAAGACAGTTGGCGACGAACCCGCGCGCGCGAACCGGTTGTCTGGAGCACTGATTGCCCTGGTTGATATCGTGGCCAAGCGCGTTGCACCGGGCGTGGCCGCGGCCACCATTGGGTCGCTGTTGGAACGCGGCGCAGCCGATGCGCAATTCAACGCGCTGCGAAATGACCTCGACGAGGACATTCTCTCCGGACGAGCGCCCGAGGCGGCACTACGTGACCGCGCTCGCGCGCAACTGCGATTGATGGGCGCCGATCCGGCGCATCCGCTCGTGCCGCCGCGCGTTCCTCCCATGCTCGACACACCGACGCCCTGAACACGCATACTCAGGTGTTGTGACTGCACTCCAGCACCGCAGGTATCACGCGGTAAGGCCCTCCGTTCTGGAACGGCCCCTAACGCAGAGGAGTCGAGACATGCAGTCAGCACACGCACTAGGAAAGGCACGGAGAGGAGTCGTCACTGCCATCGCCGCCATCACCGCAGCGGCAAGTGCGACGGCGTGCGGAAGCGACACGGGCACCACCCCACTTGCGAAATCGATCAGCGGCTCGACGCTTTCCGGTGGGGTCGTGAGTGTCGTCGTTTCGCCAAAGACACTCAACCTTCCGCGGGGCTACTACGGCCACGTTGTCGCCGCGGCGCTCGACGCACAGAACGTCATCGTCGCCGGCAAGACGCCAACGTGGCGTTCGTCAGATCCAACCATCGCGGTGGTGAGCGATACCGGTGTGGTCTATGCGAACGCGCAGGGAACAGCGAAGATCTATGGCACGATCGATGGGGTCATCGACTCCGCAACGGTTGTCGTTACTGCTCCGGTTACGCCCACGTCGCCGCCAAGCCCCACGCCTTCTGACTCTGTGCCGCGCACACCACCACCGCCAACGCCGCCGGCGAGTTCCTTCAACCTCGCGGTCAGCGTTGTCGCCGCAGTAGGAACGGACACGACGGTCACCCAACCTGCCGGCGGAGTCAAGGTCCAGGCGTTTCGCCTCTCGGATACGCAGGGGACTGCACTCCCCTCGCCGACGCTTGTTGGCACCGCAACCACCGACGCCGCCGGAAAGGCGTCGCTGAGTGGGTTGCCAGGTGGCACGTATCGTATCACTGCGGTACCACCAGCCGGCTCGCCGTATCCGCCGCAGTCCGTCCAGATTGGCGCGCCGACAAGGACCGACGTGTCCATCTACATGCTGCTCCTTCGCGGACCGTGAGGACTCTGTCCTGACGAACGACCAGGCAATCAGGGCTGGACCGGCACAGAGTGGTCCAGCCCTGATCGTGTCTCCAAGACGCTATCAGGCGGTCGCGCGCTTTCGCAGCACCCAGGTCGTCATGCAGCGCTGATCCTGCACCACCGTGGTCTTGATCGGGTCAATGAGATCGGCGCCGAGCGACTGCGTGTAGGCAAGCAGCAGTGCCTCGTCCACGAGGTATCGTTCTGATCCATCCGGGAGCCGGAACCGCCTGCCGTTCACGCGCTCCACGCGAGCCTCCATGCCGATGGAGGAGGCCAGGCGGCAGAAGAACAACCCGCCCGGTTTGAGTGTGCGCCACGCGCCGTGCAACATCGCGTCGAAGTGTGCGTCGTCTCGCGCGAAATGAAGTACCGCACTGCACAGCACTACCTCGGCGAAGTCGTCCGGGAACGACATGGCCTCCAACGCCTCCGCGCGAAAACAGTCGGCGGCCAGGTCGGGCCGGATGGAGGCCGCGAGTCGCCGTACTTCCTCGATTGCGCGCGGGCTCGCGTCGGCCCCGAACACATCGTAGCCCTCGTTGAGCAGGTAAACGAGGTTGCGCCCACCGCCGCATCCAGCGTCGAGCACGCGCATTCCCGGAAGAATGCGCGCGCGCAGCAACTGGTCGAACAGGTAGATGTCGATGGGCCCAAACTGACGCTCGAGATCGGTCATCCCGGTATCACCACTGCTAGACTGGCACGGTTTCGCCGGCGCCCGACACCGACGTGATCCGTGGCTTGAACAGTGCCGCGAAGATCAGCAGGACAACGAATGCCCCGATGGCGGGGACGAGCCAGATCCGAAACCATTCGTGGTGTACGACCGCGCCGCCGGTGTCCACATTCGCATCCACCACCACACCGGACAGCCACGATCCGATCGCCTGACCGGCGCCGAGCGTCACCAACGCAATGAATCCCTGCGCGGCGGCGCGAATCTTCACGTCGGCCTGCTGGTCAACATAGATCTGACCGGTGACGAAGAAGAAGTCGTAGCAGACCCCATGCAACAGGATGCCGAGGTACAGCATCCACACGCCAGGGCCGGCGTTGCCATGGGCAAACAGCAGGTACCGCGCCGTCCACGCTGCCATGCCGATCAACAACATCTTCTTCACGCCAAGCCGCACGAGAAACCAGGGCATGAGCAGCATGAATCCGATCTCGGACATCTGGCCGAACGTCATCTTGCCGGCCGCACCGGTGACGCCGATCTCGTTCAGAAACGGGTTGGTGAACGCGTAGTAGAACTGCAGCGGAATGCAGAGCAGGAACGATCCGAGGACGAACACCGCGAACGACCGGTCCTTCAGGAGGGCCAGCGCGTCGAGCCCCAGGACATCGCGCGCGGACAGCGGCTTGCCGGCAGCGTGGGGCGGCGTGTGCGGGAGGGTGAGGCAGTAGAGCGCCATCACCACCGATGCCGCAGCGCCCATGCGGAGCGGCAACGCAGTCGCATCCGCACCAAGACGGCCGATGGTCAGACCCACGGCGATGAACCCGATCGTGCCGAGCACGCGAATACTCGGGAATTCACGGGACGGATCCTTCATGTTGTCGAACGAGATGGAATTCGTGAGCGCGAGCGTGGGCATGTAGCACAGCGTATACGCCAGGAAGACCCAGGCAAAACCGCTGAACGTTTGCTGGGTGGTGGCGACATACAGCAGGGCGGCACCCACCAGGTGGAGCGCCGCAAGCACGCGTTCAGTAGAGAAGAAACGGTCCGCGATCATCCCCACGAGGAATGGCGAGATGATCGCGGCAATGGCCGGCGTCATGTACGCCAGGCCCACCTGCGTTCCCGTCGCGTGCAGGGCGCTCCCGAGAAAGGTGCCGAGCGTGACGAGCCAGGAGCCATAGATGAAATACTGGAGGAACATCATGGCCGAGAGCCGCAGGCGGATGCCGCTCATGGGAGCACCCGGATCTTGAGATTGCGCAACGCAAGCATGCCATTGTGGTCGCCCTGAATGCCGATGTAGCCGCGCGCCGCACGACCATAGTTCGGCCATGCGCCGAACTTGCTCTTCTTCACCTTCGCTTCCCAATCCGCACTGCCGAACTCGTATTCCACCACCTTCTCGCCATTCAGCCAATGCTCCACATGATTGCCGCGCACGAGAATGCGTGTGGAATTCCACTGGCCAGCGGCATGGACCACTCCTGCTGGCGGCGCATAGAGCCCGTACGCGGACGCCGCCGAGGTGAGGCGATTCTTGCCATCGGCCGCACGCTCGTCGTCGAGGAGCTGGTATTCCGGGCCACTCCAGTAGATGTGGTCGTACTCTTCAGTGGCGCGATAGAAAATGCCGGCATTCCCACCCTCCGCGAGCTTCCAGTCGAGCGAGAACTCGAAATTGCCGTACTGCTCGCGGGTTACGAGATCCTCGGCGCCGGCGGGCTTGACGATGGTCCCGTCCACGATGGTCCAACCCGTAGGGACCTGCTGCGACTTGTAGCCGCGCCAGTCACCCAGCGACCGTCCGTCAAACAGAGAACGCCATCCCGCGCCTCGATCGGCGTCGGACAGTGTGGCTGACGCGGCCGCACTGGGCTGCGCACTGGGCTGTAACGAACCGGCGCAGGCGGACAGCGCCATGGTGGCCAGTCCGGCCAGGATACGGCGCGCGTCGTGTGTGATCATTCGCTCCTCGAGGAAGAAACAGGTGACGCCAATTTCCGGCGCACCAAAAGAGGGAGCGATCGCGCACCTCCACAAGAGGTGTGCGGCGATCCGGGGCGTGCGTATTCTGGTTTTTGCGCCGTAACAGCCCTCAACGGCACGCCGCGTGCGGCGTAATTTCAATGGCAGGTGCCCCCAGCGTTTGGTCGGCGCGCGCACGAGTACGTCACGAGCGCCTCATCGCCCGCAATTGCGTTGGCCGTACCGGAAGCCGTTTCAGATAAACGCTGGCAGTTGCTTCACCAGTCCATTTGGTGGAGGCTCATATGGGAACTCGAAGGCAGGAGCGCGCAAGCTCGCGAGGCGCAGTCAGTTACGCCTCACGACCGCATCTACGGGCATCACCCGATTGTAGCCTTTGTGGGTGGATGATAGTCTGCCGTGCCATGCACTTTCGCCCGCAAACGGTACCAATTGGTGACCGCATCGGCGCACACAATTCGCTGAGCGGTACCGCATGAATCGAAGCAGTCTGAAGGTTCTTCACCTGGAAGACAGTGCCGCCGATGCCGAGCAGGTTCAGCGCGAGCTGGACCGGATGAGCGTCCCGGTGAGCACGCAGCGCGTCGATACGCCGGATGCGTTCGAACAAGCCCTCCGTGAGTTCGAACCGCACGTCGTGTTGTCCGATCACTCGCTCGCACGATTCAACAGCATTGCCGCCCTGAAGCTGGTACAAGCGCGGCGGCCAACGGCGGCCTTCATCATCCTCTCCGGCGCCCTCGACCCGCACGACATCGTCACCTCGCTTCGCGCTGGCGCGGAAGACGTGGTACTCAAGGACGACTTGAGCCGCCTGCGGCCAGCCGTAGAAGCCGCGATGTCGGTCCGCGAACTGCTCGAGAAGCTCAGCCCGCGCCAGTTGCAGGTCCTGCGGCTCGTCGCGGACGGTCACACCACACCCGCCATTGCCGAGCGCCTGAACCTGAGCGGAAAGACCGTGGAAACGCACCGTGGCGAAGTCATGAAACGCCTCGGCATTCACGACCTCGCGCGACTCGTCCGCTACGCCGTCCGCGTCGGCCTGGTGTCACCAGAGAACTGACCCCTCCCTCCGGCGGATCAACCGCTGAACAACCAGCTGAACTTGGCGAAGAATCCGTCGCTCACCCGGCGCAGTCTGTCAAAGGCGAGTGGCTCAGGCTCGGTGAGGCTGTTTCCGTAT
>JBDUCM010000067.1:0-27228 GCA_040003455.1 bacterium | reverse complement strand
AGCTTGGCGAGCGGCTGCCTCGCGCGCTCGCTACGCGCGCGTCCCACGCGCGCGCTCCCCACGGGGGTACCCGTGTTCGTCGGCCTGTTGGCGCCGAATGCCGCCATGCCGGCCGGTAGCCCGGCGACGGCGGATTCCTATGGGCCGGTGGCGCTGCATCACAAGACAGAGTTTCTGGGAGGCGCGGCGGCGTTTCTCGGGCACGCCGTCAATGGGTTTTTCGACAACGGCGGCGACTATTGCTACGTCGTGGCCATCAAGGTCGATCCGGCAAACAGCGCCGCCGCCGCGCGCATGATCGCGGCGTTGGACCTCACGGTCGCGCTGGATGATGTGGATCTCGTCGCTGTTCCGGATGCACAGGCCCTTGTCGACGCCCACGGCGCGGTGGACGAAGCGGTGGTGCTCAACGTGCAGCGCGCCACTATCGCGCATTGCACGAACGTGGGCAGGCGGGTGGCCGTACTGGATGCGCTGCGCGGCAAGACGGCCGTGGCCTTGATCGCCGGCCAGGTAAAGCAACTGGGCATCCCAGCCATCGGGCCTGTGAACGCCGGCCTGTACCATCCGTGGATTCGCACCATCGAGTCCGACACGCAGTTCATTCCGCCATGCGGCCAGGTCGCAGGGATCATCGCACGAACCGACGCCGAGGCAGGGGTCTTCAAGGCGCCGGCGAACACGGAGATTCAAGACGC
Organism: bacterium; assembly: GCA_040003455.1. GTDB lineage: Bacteria > Gemmatimonadota > Gemmatimonadetes > Gemmatimonadales > Gemmatimonadaceae > AG11. The sequence continues at coordinate 26,530 of JBDUCM010000067.1, read as the reverse complement.
GACGGATGTGGACGTCGATCTCGATCCGGACTCGTTAGCCACATTGACAGCCAACGGCGTCAACTGCATTCGGGCCTTCCCTGCGCGGGGCATTCGCGTGTGGGGCGCACGTACGCTGAGCCCGGACCCGGACTGGACATATCTCAACGTGAGGCGCCTCGTCCTCACAACCCTGCGCTGGATCGACATGAACATGACGTGGGCGGCATTCGAACCAAATGTGCCGGCGTTGTGGGCGCGCATCGAGCGTGAGCTGAGCACGTATCTCACGGGTCTATGGCGTGCCGGAGCGTTGCAGGGGAACGTCGCGACCGACGCCTTCTTCGTGCATTGCGACGCGGAGTTGAACCCGGCGGCCACACGAGAGATCGGCCAAGTGATTACCGAAATCGGCATGGCACCAAGTACACCTGCGGAATTCATCATTGTATCCGTGCAACATCGCGCGGGAACCACTGAGCTCACCTGACCAGGCAACTCATTTCGTTCAAGGAGAACTGACATGGCAACACGAGTAGATCCATACAGGGGTTTCAACTTTCTGGTCGAGATCGACGGCATCACGCAGGGTGGGTTTCAAGAGGCCTCCGGGCTCGATTCACAGACGGCGGTGGTTGAATACCGCGAGGGCTCCGATCCAAATCACACCCGCAAATTGTCAGGCCTGAACACGTTCAGCGCCATCACCTTGAAGCGTGGCGTTACGGATTCGGACGAGCTGTGGAAGTGGCGGCTCACTGCTGTTGACGGAAAGACCGATCGCCGGAACGGCTCGATCGTACTGATGGACGAAAAGGGCACGGAAAAAATCCGTTGGAACTTCAGCAACGCATGGCCAAGCAAGTGGACCGGCCCGTCCTTCAATTCCACCGGTAACAGCATCGCCGTCGAGACCCTCGAGATCACGCACGAAGAAATCTCGCGCGTCTGATGGAGCGCACCATGCTGCAGACTGAATTCCCGTTCCAGCTTCCACTGGGCTACGTCGACGCGGAAGGCACTCTGCATAGGGAAGGGACCATGCGCCTGGCGACGGCGTTCGATGAGATCGCGCCGCTCAAGGATCCGCGAGTGCAAAGCAATCCGGGCTACCTGCTCGTGATCCTGCTTTCGCGGGTCCTGCTGAAGCTCGGCACGCTTGAACACATCAATCCCAAGACCATCGAGGGATTGTATGCGGCCGATCTCGCCTTCCTGCAGGACTTGTATCAGCGCGTGAACGAGAGCGGGCAGGACCACATTCGCACGCAGTGCCCGCACTGCGACAAGGCGTTTCTCGTGGAGCTCAGCCCATCGGGGGGATCTGGCGCTACCCCGTAGAGCGGCTCTGCGAAGAGGTAGCGTATGTGGCGTATCACTTTCACTGGCCGCACGACGACATCATGCACCTGGAGCACCGCGAACGCGCGCGCTGGGTGGAAGAGATCGTCAAGATCAATCGCCGCTTGAACGAGCGCACCGGCGACTGAGATGAAAGTGACGAAGGCAGGCAGCACGCATGACATTTCTCAAGACTTCGGAGTGGAATCATGCCGAGCATCGGCGCCAGCATTGGATTGAGTATCGCCGCGGGGCAACCGGGCCTGCGAATCGATCCATATCAGGCGAGCAACTTCATCGTCGAGATCGAGGGGCTGCTGGTGGGCGGTTTCACCGAATGCAATGGACTGCAGATCGAGGTGGAGACGCATGAATACCGCGAAGGCGGACAGAACGACTTCGTGCATCGTTTCGCAGGTGCCACGCGTCATCCGCCGCTCGTGTTGAAGCACGGCCTTTCGCCGATCGATGGTCTGTGGGGCTGGCATCAGGACGTGGCAGCCGGAGACATCCGTCGCCGCAACGGCACCATCTACCTGCTCAATCAGGCGCAAGTGCCGGTGCTGTGGTGGCACTTCCGTGAGGCAATCCCCGTGAAGTGGAGCGGACCGGATCTGCGCGCGGAATCGTCGGGTATCGCATTTGAGAGCGTCGAACTCGCGCATCGAGGCATCAGCCGTGCACGGCAGGCCACGGCCGACAACGCCGTGCAGACGGCCGCGGCGGGACTGTCAGCCGCGGCGAGTCTTGTCGGTGGATTTTTCTGACCATGTCTGATTCATCCACCATGGACTCGCTCACCCAGCGTCTGGTCGCGAATCGCCTGTCCAGCCCTGGCGTTCTCGATCGTGGTTCGCTCCAACGCGCACACGAAAAGTTCACAAAGCCGTCCAGCGCCCACGAGCTTCCGCGATTGCAGCGCCGCGCGACGCCCGCTTCGGCCAGCACCGAGAGTCTTCCCTTGGTGCGCGTCGATCGCATGGCCGAAGCCGGTGCGCCGCCCATTGCGAGTGCGGCTATCCTCGCACGTTCCGCCGTTGCCGCCGGCGATACCGGCGCCGCTGTCCGTTCAGCCCCTGGCGTTTCCACGTCGGACGCGGGTAGCCCGGTCGCGCGACACGCGCCGGTCATTGCGCGCGCGAGCGATCTTGTCGTTCGGCGCGCGATAGCCACGGACCAGGCGCCGGTGGTCTCGCGTGCCCCGGCATCATCGGACACGATCACGCCGGGCAACGTGTTCACGCCATCAGGCGCGGCTGCGACGGGAACCATTCAGCGAATGGCGGAGAGTCACGTCACTGCGTCCACTGCCTCCTCCAGTGCGCCGCAGATCAGTTTCGCGAGCGAGCTGCCCATCGTGCGACGGAGCGCCCTTGGCGCATCAGGAGTACCCGTACCATCACGGAGCGGAACCTCGAGCGACATTCCGCGAACGAGTCCACTACCGCTCGCGTCGCCGGTCCATATCACCGGCACCGCAATGCCGGTGCTATCGCGAAAGGCGGATGCGCCCGCGCAGAGTCTTGCGCCGAGCGTTCGGTTGGGAATTCCGGCGTCGCCATCAGTCGCGGCATCGGCGTTGCTGCTGCGAAAGCCTGAGCAGGTCGCATCGCCAAGTGTATCGCGCGCCCAGGCACCGTCCATCACAACCACCTCTCGTGACGTGGTCGCCCGGACAGCCGAGGCGCCGCAACCGGCGACGAGCGATGCCCCTTGGTCCTACACCGACGACAGGAACATCGATTGGATCGCCGAACAGGTCGGCAACCGCCTGGCACGCCGCCTGGAGATCGAGCGTGAACGCATGGGGGTGCGGCAATGGCGCCAACTAAGCTGATCATCCTGCCGCAAGGCGGAACGCCCATCGAGGTACTGTTCAATCCGAACAGCTATACCGTCGACAAGAGCGTGGCGTGGACGCCGTCCACCCAGACCACAACCGGCGGTGCCACCACCGACGTGAAGGCCAACGCGCCAACGACCGCATTCGGCGGAGGCGGCAGTCGGCGGTTGTCATTGGAACTGTTCTTCGATTCCACCGAAACGGACATTGTCGCGCGCGATGTCCGGCTGCAGACCGACCAGATCGTGCGCCTCACGCGCATCGAGCGCAAGAACGGACGGCCGCCGGTCTGTGTGGTGCTCTGGGGGCCAGCCAAGACGGAGGACTTTCCCTTCGTTGGCACCATCAGCAGTCTGTCACAGCGGTTCGTGCTCTTCGATCAGATTGGCCGACCGTTGCGCGCACTCCTCAACGTCACGTTCACGGAGTTCCTGAACCGGGACGACGACGAGCGCCTCACCGATCCCGAAACCACCACGCGCATCGTGCGCCGCGGTGATTCCCTCGCGAGCATCGCCGCGGAAGTCTATCGCGACGCTGCGGAGTGGCGCGTGATCGCGACCGCCAACGGCATTGAAGACCCGTTCGTGCTGCCCGCAGGGCGGAAGCTCACCTTGCCGAAGCAATAGGACGAACGATGGCGCATGCAAGCCGCGACGAACCGCTGGTACCGAGTGTGTCCGTGAAGTTGAACGGGCAACCGCTCGTCGCCGGCATCGCGCTGTGGATCGTCAACGTGGTCATCGAAGATGACCTCGATCTACCGAGCATGTTCACGGTGGAACTTGTGAGCAAGGAAGACGAACGCGGTACGACCACATGGACTGACGACCAACGGCTCGCCCTGGGCGCAGCGATGGAGATCAGCCTGGGATACGGGGACGATCGCGAGCTGTTGATCGTCGGTGAAATCACTGCGCTCGAACCCGCCTTCAGCATCGCCGGTCCGCCCACGCTCATCGTACGAGGCTACGACAAGCGGCACCGCCTGAACGCTACCCGCCGCACGCGAGGATTCGTGGACAAGACGGACTCCACGATCGCCGAGCAGATCTGTTCCGACGTGAATGTGCCAATCGAGAGCACAGACAGTGGAGTGACGCATGCGTACGTCCTCCAGGCCGATCAAACGGACCTGGAATTCCTCCGCGATCGCGCGCGTCGCATGCAGTACGAGCTGGCCATGGACGGGGCTACCCTGCTGTTCCGCCCCGTTGGCAACGCAGCAGCGAGTGACGTGACCCTGTCGCTGAATGAAGACCTGCTCGACTTCCGACCGCGCATGTCGCTCGTGCCGATGACGGATCTCACGGTACTTGGCTGGGATCCGAAGGAAAAGCAGGCCATCTCGGCGTCCGCAGCAGTTGGCAGCGAAGTCTCAACAATGGACGGCAAGCAGTCATCTGCCCAATCGGCCGAGACGGTACTTGGCACCACGGTGGAAACGATGATGCGTGCGCCCGTACTCAGCCAGGCCGAAGCCGACCAGATGGCGACCGGCCGCTTCAACGCGGCAGCGCTGGACTTCATTCGGGGCGACGGACGCGCGCGCGGCCGTACTGACGTGCGTGCCGGTCGCGTCATTCACCTCGACGACCTCGGCACCCGTTTCAGCGGTGACTACTACGTCACCTCTGCCGTACATCGCTATTCGCGACGCGACGGCTACCTCACGGATTTCCGGGTGCAGAGGAACGCATCGTGACCATCGGACTGGCGCAGCTCATCAGTGAACGAGAGTCCGAACAAGGCCGCAGTCTCACCGCAGGCGTGGTGATCGGGCTTGTCACCAACAACAACGACCCCGACGGACTGTCGCGCGTGAAGGTGAAGTTTCCGTGGCTCAGTGGCCTGAACGAGAGCTACTGGGCGCGCGTCGCGTCACCCATGGCAGGCAATGATCGCGGCGCATTCTTCCTGCCGGAGATCGACGACGAAGTGCTCGTGATGTTTGCGCACGGCGACGTCCGATTCCCGTACGTGATCGGCTCGTTGTGGAATGGAAAGGACAAACCACCGGCCGACAACGCCGATGGCAAGAACAATGTCCGAGTGATCAAGTCGCGCAGCGGTCACGTTATCAGGCTCAACGACGAGGACGGCAAGGAAACGCTCGAGATTGTCGATGGTACCGGCAAGAACAGCGTGGTCATCGATACAGCAACGAACAGCATTACGATCAGCGCCGATGGTGACATCACGCTCGCGGCACCCAATGGCGCCATCAGGCTGTCCGGCAAAGCCATCGACATCGAATCATCTGCCGACAGTACGTTGTCGGCGGGCACAAGCATGACCGTGAAGGCCGGCGGTGCGCTCAACGCAGTCGGCCAACCCGTCAATCTCAACTGACGGCCAACGGTCGTCTCGCTCAGGGGAATGCAGATGAGAAAACCAGCGGCCAAAGAGGGCGATCAGATCCTCGCGACCGACACCCATATCGTGATGGTACCGACACCCGGCGGGCTCGTACCCACGCCATTGTTGCATCCCTTCAAAGGCATCATCAATGACGGACTGAGCACGAACGTGAAGATCATGGGCAAGCGCGCTGCCACAGTCGGAAGCAGTGCCGCCAATGGGCCGGCCCACGTGCCCACAGCGCCAGGCACCAGTTTCCAGAATCCTCCGAAGAACAAGGGGACGATCACGGTGGGAAGCGGGACGGTCCGGATCAACGGCAAGGCGGCCGCACGCGCAGGCGACGTGGCAGAGACGTGCAATGATCCGGCAGACGCCCCTGTGGGCAAGGTGGTCGCGGTCGGCTCCGTCCTTTTCGGTTGACGGAGACGCGCGATGTCGAAACCGTTTCTGGGCGTCGGTACCGGATTTCCATTCGCGATTGATCCCGCCACAGGCGGGCTTGCTCGGGCTGCTTTTGAAGAGAGCGTCCGGCAGGCAATCATCGTGATTCTCGGCACGGCCAAGGGGGAGCGCGTGATGCGTCCCGACTTTGGCTGCGGCATTCACGATCTCGTCTTCGCCAACGTCAACGCGGCCACCATCGGCCGCATCGTTCGCGAAGTGCACGAATCGCTGCTCCGCCTGGAGCCGCGCATCGACGTCACGCTGGTGGACGTGAACCCGGGCGCCACGAACAACGTGTTGTTCATCGACATCGACTACGAGGTACGTGCCACCAACACGGCATTCAATCTCGTGTATCCGTTCTACCTTCAGCAGGGGACGGGCGCATGAGCAACACAGCGCCTTCGGTCGATCCGAGAGATGCGTCGCAGATCGCCGCAATTGTAACGGCAAACCTGCACGCCAACGTGCCTGAGTGGTCTGCGACTGATCCGGCCACCGGTGAGCCGGATCAAGCGAGCGCCGCGTTGATCAGTATCATCTCGCGCTTTGGCGAGGTCGTCATCGAACGACTGAACCAGGCGCCCGACAAGAACTTTCTTGCATTCCTCGACCTGCTTGGTACCACCCCCCTGCCGCCGGGGGCAGCTCGTGTACCGCTCACGTTTACGGTGGCGGCGGGCAGCGTGACCGACGCTGTGGTTCCGGCGGGCACGCAGGTGGCTGCGGCACCGGCCGAGGGCGAGAAGACGCCGGTGGTGTTCGAAACGGAGCGTGAACTCACGGCGGTGGCAGCAACGCTGCAAACGCTCATCGCCGTGGATGCCGAGCGCGACCTCCTTGCTGACTACAGCGCGCTGCTCACCACTCCCGCCGTGAACGGAGTGCGGGTTTTCGCGGGTGACCGGCCGAATGAGCACGTCTTGTACATCGCACAGGGCGCGTACCTGTCCAACGCCCTCCTGGCGACACTCACGTTGAATGTGCAACTGACCGCCGACAGCCCGGTGGCCACCGATGCTCGCGTGCTCCAGTGGGAAGCGTGGGACGGAGCAAGTGGCATTCCACTCACCGTCACGGACGCAACGCAAGGATTCGCCGTATCAGGAGCGGTGTCCTTTACGAACGTGGTGCAGGTGCCCGAACAGACCGTGAACGGCATCCGCAGTCGCTGGCTGCGTTGCCGGCTGCTCACTCCGGTGAGCACGGGCGCTACGCCGGCACAAGGCATGGTGCGCGCCGCACAGCTCCCGTTGCTCGCCGACCTTCGCGTAACTGCAGCGCTGAGGCGCACCGCATTCGCTCCCGACGTGGCGTTCGCGAACACGCAGGCAGTGGACGTGTCCCGCGCATTCCTGCCGTTCGGGGAAAAGCCAAGGATCGGCGACACCTTCTACCTGGGGTCACGCGAAGCGCTGGGTCAGCCTGGCGGTACCATCACGGTGGATGTGTCGCTCGCCAATCCCATCGGAACGCCGGGCTCCATCAAGCCAACGACGCCATCAACCGATCTCCAACTCAAATGGGACGTGTGGAACGGCGTCTCGTGGCAACTGCTTGGCGTTACCACCCCCCAAGGCAGCACCGGCGGATCACTGGTGGACAACGGCAACGCATTCACCAGCTCCAGCACAGTGACCTTCACACTGCCACAAGTGCTCGCATCCACGACCGTGAATGGCGTGGAGAGCAACTGGGTTCGTGTGCAGATTGCGCAGGGAAACTATGGGGTTGAGGCGGACTATGTCGCCGACCCGCAGCAGCCGGGTGGGTTCCGTCTGGTGCTCGCCACGTTCGCGCCACCGGTGGTGAGCACCCTCGCGGTGTCGTATGCAACTACAACCCCAGCGGTGCCGCTCGACGCCATCATCGGGTTCAACACGGCGCAATTCGAGGATCTCGGCAGCGATCTGGCGGCGGGACGCGCTAGTCCATTCGAAAGCGTGCCATCGCAGCCCGCCGCACTTTATGCGGCGTTCACGCTTCCTCCTGCACGCACGCGGTTTCCGAACAGATCGGTGAGCCTGTATCACGGCGTTCGGCTGCCGCCGTATGGCGAGAGAACTACGCCACTGTCCCCGGAATTCAGCCCGCAGGTGGCCGACGCGGGGACCACCTTCGTGCATCGTTACACGCTCACGAATGCCAGCAGTGGATCGTCCACGTTCGATCTCGCGACGTTTGGCGGCGCGTGGCCGAGTACCGTGGCGCCGTCCCGGGTGAAGCTGTTGCCCGGTCTCTCCACGGAAGTGCAGGTGTCCGTCGTGGTACCCGCCGCCGATCAACTTCCGGGGGCGAATGCGAGTGATCGCGGCTTCCTGACGTTGCGCGATTCTTCCACAACCGCTGTACACTCGGCAGCATTCGAGACACGCGTCGGTGTCGTCGCGCCGCGCCGCCGTGAGTTGCGCTTCGAATACTGGAACGGCACCACGTGGGCCAAGCTCGTCGCGTCTGACGGGACGGACCTTCTGGCTCACCCCGGCATTGTGGAGTTCCTCGGTCCCGCCGACATCGCACCCAGCCGCAAGTTCGGCGTGAACGGCTACTGGATCCGCGCGCTGTTTGAATCGGGTGACGACACACCGGTGCAACTGCGCACGCTGCTGCCAAATACCACATTTGCCGAGCAGGCGGTGACTCTTCGCAACGATGTGCTCGGATCCAGCGATGCGTCGGTGAGCCAGCAGTTCAGGACCACACGCAGTCCGGTGCTCGCCAGTCCGCGGCTTGAAGTACGCGAAAGCGGGCCGCCGTCTACCGATGAGTTGGCGGCGCTGACCGTCGCGGGGGAGAGTGTCCTCACCCCCACGGCAGGCAACTCCAGCGAGGTGTGGGTACGCTGGCTGGAGGTGACGGATTTTCACAGCTCCGCACCGCAGGACCGCCACTATATCCTTGACCATATCGCTGGCATCGTCCGGTTCGGTGACGGCGCGCAAGGGCGCATTCCGCCGCGCGGCCCGGGCAATATCCGAATGGCGCGCTATCGCACGGGGGGCGGCGCCGGCGGCAACAGCGCGGCCGGCACGATCGTGCAACTGAAGACAACAGTGCCGTACATCGAAAGGGTCGTCAACATGGAAGCGGCGGAAGGGGGAGTCGCCGCCGAATCAAACGCGGCCCTCGTTTCGCGCGCGCCGCGAGCGCTCCGCCACGGCGGACGCGCCGTTGCCCTGGAGGACTACGAAGACCTCGCGCGTGCCGCATCGCCAGAAGTGGCGCGCGCGAAGACGGTTCCGTTGCGACAACTGCGGGATGATCCTCTCAGCAACCTACAAGCGCCGGGCGCGGTGAGTGTCGTCATCGTCCCGTTGTCGGCAAGCGCGAAGCCGCTACCGTCAGCCGGGTTGATCACCCTCGTCGAGAATTCCCTTCGCGGCGCGATCACACCGACCGCAACGCTGACAGTGGTGGGACCGCTGTACGTACGCGTGGACGTCACCATCGAGATCGCGCTCGTTGCGCTCGAAGGAGCAAGCCAGGTGGAAGACGCGGCGCGCGAAGCACTGCGCGCGTTCCTGCACCCGCTGACGGGTGGGCGTGACGGCACCGGTTGGGATTTTGGCCGCCAACCGCATCTGTCAGACCTGTACGCAGTCGTCTCCGATGTACCGGGGGTGGACCACGTCCGGCAATTGAGCATCAATCAAGTGGAAGAGCCCACCGGTGCACTGGCCACTGAGCGCTTTCTCGTCTACTCGGGCCAGCACCAGGTCACCCTCACCTTTGTGGGGGCCGAGTAGCCCATGCCGATCACACTGCCCAATCTCGACGATCGCCGGTACGCCGACCTGGTGGAGGAGGCGCGCGATCTGCTGGTCGCCAACGCGCCGGCCCTCACCAATCACAACCCTTCCGATCCGGTCATTACGCTGACGGAGCTGTTCGCGTACTTCACCGAGGTGCTGCTGTTCCGGGTGAACAACGTGACGGACGCCAATCGCGTGAAGTTCCTGCGGCTGCTCAATGGTCCGGACTGGCCGCTTCCCCCGTCCCACGATGCACTCGAAGCCGAAGTACGCCGCACTGTTCTCGATTTGCGCAGCACGGATCGCGCAGTCACCAACGATGATTTCGAGTTCCTCGCCCTTGCCTCAGATCCGGCCGGCCGCATCGCGCGCGCGCATTCCATTCCGGAGCGCGATCTCGAGGCCAGCGATCCTGCTCAACGCCTGTTGTCGAAACCGGGTCACGTGAGCGTGGTGATCGTGCCCTTTCAGCAGTCCGATCTGCCCGCGCTGCAAACCATCGTCACGGACTACCTCGAACCGCGGCGCCTCCTCACGGCGCGCGTGCACGTGGTGGGTCCGCAGTTTGTCCCGGTGCACATTCAGGTCACGCTCCGCTTGCTGCCCGATGCGCTGGAGAGCCAGGTGCGTCCGCGAGCCATCCAGGCGCTCACTACCTTCCTGGACCCAATCGTGGGTCGCGACGGCAATGGGTGGCCGTTGGGACGCAATGTCTACGTGTCGGAGCTCTATCGGCTGCTCGACACACTACCCGGTGTGGACTTCGTCCGTCGCACGGTTGACTCAGCGTCGTCCAAGGAAATCGACGAACTCGCGACGACCAGTGCCTTCGCAGGGAGGCTGGTCCGCAACGATGCCGGCGACTTGATCAGCATCGCGCTCGATCCGGACGAGTTGGTGGACTACCAGCGCGCAGCCGCGGATACCGACATCGACATCGTCATCGAACAATCGCCAACGGCCGCGTGAACGAGCATATGCAAACAATCAATACTAGTCCAACGCAGACCGCGCAGCGCTTACCGCCCTACCTGCCGGCGATTTATCGCGAGCAACCATTTGTCGGTCGGTACCTGTGGGCATTTGAGCAGGTGCTGCTCGAGCTCGAGCAGAGCATCGGCAACCTTGCCACCCTGTTCGACCCGGCAGAAACGCGCGATGAATTCCTGCCGTGGCTGTCGTCGTGGGTGGCGTTCACGTTGCGCGCCGACCTGCTTCCCGCCCAGCAGCGCGCCTTCATCGCTCGCATTGTCCCATTGTATCGCCGGCGCGGAACGAAGCAGAACCTCCAGGATCTCCTCTCGATCTTCACGCGCGGTGTGCCAACCATTGCCGAGGATGACGACACCGGAGTGCCACATCACTTCCGGATCACCATGCGGCTACCTCAGGCCGCCCCCGATGTCCTGTTGCGACAGATCGCCATCGCGCACGCGCTGATCGACCTGGAACGGCCAGCTCATACGTTCTACGATCTCGATCTCCAGTTCCCCACCATGCAGATCGGTGTGACATCCACCATCGGGGTGGACACGCTGCTGGGGACCGGTGCGGACGCCGCTGCCACCGCGCCCGCCGACACCGCCGCTGGCGCTGCTACCGCAACACGCCAATCCAGACCGCGTCCGAAAGCGTGACATCGAATCGGTGCAATCTCGCACTGTCCTCGGCGTCCCATCCCGTCATCGATACTTCCAAAGAAGGCTGAGAAGCTGCCATGGCTGAAACCAAGCGCCCCAACTACTTCACCTCGCAATTCCTGGTGGACAAGGACTTCAACGACGAGCAGGCATATCACCTGAATGCCCGTCGGTTGCATGACCGCCTGCTCCACACGAGCGGAGTGGCGGAGGGACTCGACATCACCTTCGTCGGGCCAACGCAGGTGCAGGTCGGCGTCGGCTCCGCCATCGACGCCAGCGGCCGACAGATCATCATCGGCGATGCGCTGACGTACACGCTCGCCACCGCCGGCAACGATCTTGACGTGTTCATCACGATCGCGTATCAGGAAGTATTCGACCCTGCGGACCACTACACGCAGGCGGGGCTCGACAAGTTCATTCGCACCACAGAGCGTCCGCTCGTGCAGGACGGCACCGCCGTACCGCCGACGGACGGTTCCGTGATTGTTCTGGCGCGTGTGAAGCTGGACGGGAGCGGCGCCATTGCTGCCGCTACCTCCATCGACACGAGCATCCGCACGCTCGCCGGCGCGCAACTCGCGCCGTCGTCGGTGACACTGGCGAAGTTGGCGCTCGATGCACGGCCGTTGAACGTGCAGGGCGCGAATGCCATCACCGTCGCCACTGACACCACGCAGCGCCTTGTGACCATTGGCGAGAGCCACTCGGCGCACACCGATAATCCACACGCCACCACCGCTGCCCAGGTGGACGCGCAGGGCGGCGCGAACCAGATCGTCGCGCAGATCAACGCTGGGAGCGGCGTCATCGTACGCGCGCACCTGGAGAGCACTGTCGTGAGCGGCGTCGTCACGTTCGTGAATCTCGCGCCAGGCATCGAGATGTTCAGCGACGACATCGATCCCGGTTTTGGTGCCGGTGCGCTGGCAGTCCAGCTCGCGCTCGAGGATTCGCCGTCCGTGAACATCACACTGAGCGGCGATACCAATTATTTCCGAGCGGTCCAGCTTCGTAGTCAGATCGACCGAAGTACTGGGCGTTTCAAGATCTTCATCAGCCGCAACACCGGAAGCTTCACGGCAACGGCGGCAGTGCGCTGGTATGCGTTCAAGCCGCAGATCGGATCAAACGCGAACGTTGGGATCGGTGCGGTGGTATCGCCCAACACCGCGAACCTGATCAGCAATACAACGCAGTCGCTCTCCGTTGTGGTCGGCAATACCACCACGGCCGGCGTCACGTGGAAGATTCGCGAACAGAACGGCGGTACGCTCTCATCCACAACGCCACTCAGCACGATCTACTCACCGCCACTCCTCACCGGAACCTACCACGTCGACGCAACGAGCCTCGCCGATCCTTCAGTTGCGGGCACCGCGACCATCAACGTCAACGCGGACATCACCGTCCAGGTCACTCCCGGTCCGGCCGTCACGGTCCTCTCTGGCGCGATTCTCAACTTCAGCGCGACGGTCCTCAACAACGCCAATGGCGGAGTCACCTGGAGTACCACGGGTGGCTCCGTCTTCCAGACGACCGGCAGCACCGCCACGTACACCGCGCCCCCCACGCCAGGCGTCTTCAGCGTCACTGCCGCAAGTGTCGTCGACCCCAGCAAGACTGCCTCCGTGACGATCACGGTTCCGCCCGTCACCTTCTCCATCGCCGCGGACGCGAGTACGGTAACTGCAGGCTCCTCCACGATCGTGCGCGCGACTGTCACTGGAACTACCGACAATCGCGCCAACTGGGTCTCGGTGAGTCAGGCGGCTTCGGTATCGCCGTCTGTTGGCCCCACCACCACATGGTTTGCGCCCGGTGTTGGCGGCTCGTTCGACGTGAAGGGAACCAGCGTGGCCGATCCGAACCAGTCTCAGATCATCACGATCAACGTCCCGAACGTGAAGAACGACGGCGGTGGCGGCGGTGGCGGCGGAAAGTTCGCACCGCCCACGCAGGAGAACCTCGCGTTCAGCAGCGTGGCACCGCCCGACGCCACGGCGCCCGCGTCAACGGCGCCAGAGGTCGCGCCGCCTGCGGGCGAATCGGCTGACGCGGTGGACAAGGCACGAGCATTCGTGAAGCCAAAGAAGCGCGCCAGCACAAAGCTCCCGCCGGAACCCAGTGACAGCTGATACGTCGCTGCTGGTGATTGCGCGCCCGGACGATCACGCCGTCCGGGTGCTGCAACAGCAGGCGGGCGGCCGCGTGTTGCACGCCTCTATCGCCGACCTGTCGCTCGGCGGCTGGCACTATGACGCACAACATCCGGCGCGAGCCTCGGCCGTTGCCGCAGGACGTGTGATTGCCGCACGACACTTTGCCGCCACTATCTGTCGCATCGGTGTGATCCGAGCGAGCGACCTGCCGCACCTTCATCGAGACGATCGTGACTACGTCGCCGCGGAAATGAACGCCTTCCTTCGCGTGTGGCTGGAACAGGGCACCGCCGTGCGCTTCAACACGCCCACATGGGTTTCGCTCGCGGGACCGGCGTGGCACCCGCTGCAATGGACATGGTTCGTGGGTCAGTTGGGCGTGCCGGTTCATCCAACGCTGCCGTCAGCAAGTCCTGTCACCCCATCGCCGGACGAGACCACAACGGTCACCGTTGTCGGCAAGGCCGCCTTCGGCGGCGCCGATCCCGTGGTGAACGCCTACGCGCTGCAGATCGCCCGCGCCGTCCATTCGGAGTTGTTGGGGGTCACGTTCGCGCGGCATGGCACGTGGACCTTTCTTTCGGCAAGCCCAACACCAGTGGTCGACGCCACGAACGCCGCGGCGATCCTGCACCACGCGTTCGCCGAAGCATCCACCCAGCCAGCACGCGACATCCTCGCGCAATGCGCCGCGTGATGCTGTGGGGCCTCTCCGGTGATCCGCCGTTCGATTCCGTGCGGCGACACCTTGCTGCGTGGAATGTGCCGCTGGTGGCCGTCGATCAGCGTACCGTGCGGCGCACGCAGTTCGACCTGAATACACATGGTGCAATTACTGGCCGAGTAACGGTGTGCGGCGAGCCAACTGATCTCGACGACATCGGTGCCCTTTACGTTCGCCCGTACGATGTTCGCCAGGTCCTCTCCGAATCCCGCGACACTGCCCAGGGCACGGAGGATGAAGCAACGGCGTTGATGCTGGGCTACAAGCTATACGCGTGGGCCGAGATCACGGACGCGCGAGTCGTCAATCGTCCCTCAGCCGCTTCCTCGAATTGCTCAAAGCCGCACCAGGCAGAATTGATTCGGCGAAGCGGTTTCGACACGCCGGACACAATCGTGACGACCAGTCCGGATCGCGTACGAGAATTTGTCGCACAACATGAGCAGGTCATCTACAAGTCCGTGAGTGACGCGCGCAGCATGGTCACGCGGATCGATGAGTCCCAATTGAGCGACATCGACGACGTTGTGCACTGTCCGACGCAGTTCCAGTCATACGTGGCCGGCACCGACTGGCGCGTTCACGTGGTGGGAGACGACGTCTTCGCTTGCGAAATCCATTGTGCGGCAGACGACTATCGTTGCGCCGAACAGAACGGGGCACCGCTGGACATCCACGCCGCCGCGCTGCCGGCCGCAGTTGCAGCACGATGTCATGCGCTCGCCACGGACCTGAACCTCACGCTTGCCGGCATTGACCTGCGGCGCACCAGCGACGACGCGTGGTATTGCTTCGAGGTGAATCCGTCACCGGCGTTCACCTACTACGAAGAAGCGGCCGGCCAGCCGATCGGCGAATCGCTCGCGCGGCTGTTGAGCGGGCCATGTGCCGACGCCACGCAGGGAGGTGCGTAGCATGGGCGCGAATCGGTCCCCACGATCACCGGCGTCCAGCGAACGGTCCACATCATCGTCCGCGAAGACGGCATTTCCCGCGAACGTTCCGCTGGCGCAGCAGTTGGGCAACGGGCAGCTCCAGCGTCTGTTGCGCGCTCGTGCAATTCAGGCCAAGCTCACGATCAGCCAACCGCACGACGCCTTCGAGCAGGAGGCAGACCGCGTGGCTGACCAGGTGCTGCGCATCCCTGCGGAGGGCGTCTCATCACCGCCGGTACAGCACCGCACCATCGAGCGGGACGAGGACACGTTGCAACGGCACCACGACGCGGCGTCGGAGGTGCCGACCGTGACCGTCGCGACGGAACACGCGATCCAGTCGCTGAGCCAACGCGGCAACGCACTGCCGGACGGCGTGCGCTCGTTCATGGAACCACGTTTTGACAGGGACTTCAGCGGGGTCCGCGTGCACACCGATTCGCACGCGAATGACCTCGCGGGGTCGGTGCACGCACAGGCATTCACGGTAGGGCGCAACATCGTCTTCGGCGCCGGCCACTACGCTCCGCACACGGACCGCGGCCGGCGTCTGCTCGCGCACGAGCTGACGCACGTCGTGCAACAGTCGCCCGACGCAGTGGGTCGCCCTCCCCGCATCCAGCGGCAGGCCGCCCCGGCCACCGCCAACGCCACTGCCATCAACGCATCCACGCTCGGCGCACCAGCGGCGCGAGAGGAGAGCGCCAACCGAGTCGCGTTCGTCCGCGAAGCCGGGCTGAAACTGCATGCAGATCCCCATCCGAACTCCAGGATCCTTGAGCAGATGCCGTTCGGCCAGCGCGTGCATACGGTGAATGGATCCGTTCCTCAGGACGGCTGGCTCGAGATCGTGGTTCAGGGGCGAACGGGTTTCGTCAACGCACAGCGCCTCCATTTCCCACCACCGCAGTTGATCGAGAAGGATCCTGCGCTGCGTCTGGTTCGGGTCAGTCACCACCTGTCGTTCTGGGCCCTCGTCAAGGACATGTATGGCATCGAAGGCGACGAGAGCACGAAAGATCAGAACATGAATCACTTCATCAATGCCATCCGGGCAGTCAACAAGCCCGAAGCGTTCACGGTGAAGCAGGGACTACTGGACAAGATCGGCAATTTCGCGCTCACGGGTCGTGATGCGAAGGACACATTCCTGAAGGAGAACGTCGATCTCTGGATCCCGAGCTTCGGCATCGCCGCAAAGATGGATGTGGGCAGCGGAACGGTGCGCGGCGAGATCAAGCGCTTCGTCAAGAAGGTCGAGCAGAAGCTCAGCGACTTCAAGGAAGCCGCGAGCCGGTCGAGTGCCTACATGCCAAAGGCTGTCGCCAGCCGAGCGGGCGAGGCGAGTCTTGGCATTCTCGAGGGCGTGCTCGAGTTCGCGAAAGACGCGGTCAAGATTCTCGCCGCCAGCACCGCCGTCGGCGCTCTCATTGGCGCGCTATTCGGCGGTGTCGGCGCGGCTCCCGGCGCCGAAGTCGGATTCGAAATGGGTCTGCTTATCCTCGACTACTACGGCCTCTACATGTTGGTCCAGGCCGTGCTCGGCATCGCCACCACACTGGTGAGCCAGCTCGCGAATTTCATCAAGCTTGTCTGGAACGCCGATGGCAATCCGAAGCAACTGGACCTTGCCGCGCAATCCCTCGCCGACGTGATCGGCACGCTGGTCAACGCGGTGCTGGTCGTCGTTGCGGCCTACCTCCTGAAAAAGGGAAGCAAGGCACTCGCAAAGACCCGCTTCGGTCGCACCATCGGAGAATCACGCCTGGCGAAGTGGCTCGAAGACCGGCAAAAAGGAAAGGCACAACTGCAGGAAGCGGCGGTGACCAAGGTGCGCCAATTGGTGAAGGGCAAGGAAGTACGTCAGCTCACGGCCGGTCAACCCGACGCTGCCGATGCCGTGCCGCAACACGTTGATCATGAAGGCGGTGTCCTCGAAAGGACGGAACATTCGCAGGGGCAGGAGGGCGACGCCATTCCCCAACCCATCCCGCACGAGGATGGCATCCGCGAGAACCACCCGACACCACCGGCGCGCACACGCGCGAACACCGCGAAGGATCCGGCCGCGCCGGATCGGGAAGTTGTCGATGAAGAAGCGAAGACTCCCGTGCGTGGTACCGCCCGCCCGCCAAGAGATCCTGCCGCACCGGACAGGGAAGTCGTCGACGAAGAGGCACTAACCGGCCAGCACGAGAACGCCGGATCGCGACAGGCCGAGCCTCCACGGCCGCAGGTGCGCGTTGGCGGCTTCAAGCGTGATGCCGAATGGGTATCGCCGCCGTTGAACCCGCAGCGCCTTAAGGTCGGCGGATTTGCGCGGGCCGCTGAACGCGTAGCACCTGAAGGAGTGACTCCACGGGTGCCCGTGAAAGGATTTCGGCCGGCGGCACGCCCCATCAATCCGATCGATGCCGACATCCCCGCAGAGGGAGACTTCGTCATTCGCGTCGAGCGCGATCCCGTGACTGGAGAACCCAGGCCGTCACTGCCCCGCCGCTTTCCTCGCACCGGCGACCTGGCCGTTGGGGGATTCACCGCCGAGCCCACCTCCGTTCCACTCGGCCCCGAGTCTCCGCGCGTGAAGGTTCGTGGCTTTGGTCGAGCAGCCGACGCACCAGCCACGAGTACCATCATCGGCCCAGTGCCAACCGCGAGCCCGGGCAGCATCACACTCGAGGTCCCCACCGGAGTGCCCAAGGCCCTACCAACCGACATCACGTTCCCCTTGACGGTCGAGCCGAGGCGATTGCGGGTCGGCGGCTTCGCCGGGGAACCTGAGCAGGTGCCCAACCCAGGGGTTCCGCCAGTGAAGGTGGGCGGCTTCGGCCGGGCATCCGAACGAGAGGCAGGCATTGATGTCGCCGACGGTGTGCCTGGCGCGCCACGGGGTCCCGCGGAGGACACGCAGCGACGCCAACAGCCAATCCAGGTGGATGTGCCGGTAGTTGTTCCGGACAGCACGCCAAAGTTGGCGACGGACACAACAACGCACCCCGGGGCACATCCAGCGGCAAACGTGCCGGAAAGTGTACCGGAAATCGTTGATGACCACACGGACACTACGCGCCCGCACCGCGATCCACAGACGGCGGGAAGCAACGCGCGGATTGAGCACATTGGCGAATATCGCTTCCTCAATGCGAACGAATGGAACGGTGCCGAGCTTCACCGGCGCATCGGAGCATTCGAGCACATCGGCGGCCCTACGTCGCGCATTGGGCCTTTCGTGCAGTTCTTCCAGGAATTGATCGCACGAGCGCGACTCGACGGCGCCAAGGTCCTGCGCATCACGGGCGAATTTGGTGGGAACGACAACGTCGGCAAGCTGCGCAACTTCGCCGCGCGCTTCGGTGGCACCATTCGTCAGGTCAATCCTGCGACCGTCGAATTCGTCATTCCGCTGGCCGACTGACAGATGAGCACAGCCAAATCTGCCACCACAAAACCAGCCGGCCCGCAAAAGACTGCGACCTCCACGCCTACCTCTGCAGTCCCGGGCGGCTTGGCGCAGCTGCTGGGCAACCAGAACCTTCAGGCTCTGCTACAGGCGCGCATCCTTCAGGCCAAGCTCACCGTCAGCCATCCGCACGATCCGTTCGAACACGAGGCGGATCGCGTGGCCGAACAGGTGATGCGCATGGCGGAGCCGGGCGCACCAGGGCAGCCACAGTCCGTGCCGCAACGGACCAGCGACATCAGTCCCGTCGTGAATCGCTCCAGCACCACCGCTGCCGACGTACCGAGCATCGACGCGGCCACAGAACACTCCATTCATTCACTGTCGAGTCGAGGTCGAGCACTCCCTGCATCCGTGCGCTCCTTCATGGAGCCGCGCTTCAACGCCGACTTCAGTGCCGTGCGCGTGCACGATGATGCACAGGGACACGACCTGGCCCGCAGCGTGAACGCGCGCGCGTTCACCGTTGGCCGCAACGTGGTGTTCGGCGCTGGGCACTACGCGCCGGACACGGATGCCGGTAGGCGGCTGCTCGCGCACGAACTCACGCACACGGTGCAACAGGGCGCTGCCGGCACGCAGATCGCGCGAGCTCCTGAAACGCGTCATGTCACGGAGGCGCATGGCCAGCCGCTCTACCTCGACGCCGCCTCTCCAGAACAACTGGTAGCCCGCGCGAAACAGCTCCTGCTCCAACAGCGTGTGGCGAAGGAAAACTTGAGCCACTTCACCATGGTCATCGTCACCGATCGCGTCTACGTCTACTCGATCGACGCCGTGAAGCAGGCGCAATTCGAACTGACCACGCCTCCCCCGATCCACGGAATCTTCCTGGGCGGCCGACGCGACCAGGTGTTCGCCTTCGTGCACGGCAAGGGGGGAAAGCCGACACAGTCATCGGTGGGGAAGTGGGATCCCAAGGAGCAGCCATGGATCGGGCAGTGGTCTACCATGTCCAGGGCCGACGAAGCCAAGGTGTTTGGCGGTACCGTGCCTGTCATCATCATTCCGGGCCGCCCGGCGCAGGCCCCCGTGAGCACCGCGAAGGGAACGCCTGGCGGCAGCGGCACGGCACACACACCGGCGGCGCCGAAACCGGTGGCCACGTCACCAAAAGGAAAGGGAAGGAAGCCAGTTGACTTGACGCGTAGCTTTTCGGGAGACGAGTACGAAGGACATCTTCCCGACGAGGCGCTCGAGGACGCAAACGTCCCGGCGTTCCCTGCGGAGATCAAGCTGTCCTCGCCACTCGTGCCGACGCACGGCGCGAACGAACTCACCATGCGACTGCTCTGGGAGTTTGGTGAGCGTGAACTGCTCGGCGCCGTGTGGAACGCAAGCACACGCGTGGGCTATCGCTGGGAGATATGGGACGTCAGCAAGATCCTGCAGTCCGGAAAATCGCATGGCGACATCGCGAGTGCACAGCGTCAGAAGCCGAAGGACGACGCGGCGAGGGCGGGTGACCAGTTCAACGAAGAGAACGCTGAACAGCGAAAGCGTGAGCTCGCCGACCAGCGCGAGAATTCCCGACGGGTCATTGGCGAAGGTGGAACCAAGGGTGACTCCGACGAGGAACGGTCGCACGATGTCGCCGTTGAACGGTTCAATCTTGCACTTTCGCCTGTTTCGTCTCTTCGCTCCGCCGGCGGTCACCTGATCGACGGCATCTGGCACGAAGTCACCAAGCCGGACAACACCATCGTCCGCAAATGGGACACCGAAGGGCAATTCCTCATCCGGTGCATCGCATTTCCGCAGGAGCATGAAGGACAGAAGTATGTACCGAGCGTATCGACCACATTCGTCGACGTTCGTTCGCCACGATTCCTCGCCAGGGATACGTTCGCCCGTACCGAGAATCGCATCAACGAGCTACTCCTCGAGAAGGAGCTCGATCACGATCCGAAAGATCGCGACGCGATAGACGCACAGATCCTGGAAATCAGGACGAGCGCGTACGGATCGGCCGTCGAGGCACTCGAGATCGCGCTGAAGAACAAGACCGCGGAAGTACAGTCTTCACGAAGTCGCGACAAGAGCACGCTCGAAGGGCAGGTGCGCGC
This sequence comes from bacterium, assembly GCA_040003455.1. Classification (GTDB taxonomy): domain Bacteria; phylum Gemmatimonadota; class Gemmatimonadetes; order Gemmatimonadales; family Gemmatimonadaceae; genus AG11. Next base: position 5,817 of record JBDUCM010000067.1, on the reverse strand, counting down.
CTTGTCGAAGCAACTGGAATTTGCGAGGAAGAACGAGGAAGGGCTGCCCCTCGATGCGAGAGGAAAACAGACGCATGCATTGCGGCCGCTGGCTGCGTTCACGAGCGCGGTGACAGGCACGACCATCCCACTCGTACTGCAACTCCTGCCCGTGCCGCCTCGTTCCAGCAAGGCGCCCATGAGCTGGGTGCTCTTCGATGTCACCACGAAGGGTGACACACTGGGCGACAAGTATTTCGGCGACGACCTCTCCAACGACGACGCCATCGCGTCAGCGCTGTACAAGCTCTCGCGGGCGAACGAATACGGTCCCGGCACGCTCTTTCTGCACATTCCAGAGTCCATCCCGGTGCAGAAGCGACGTGATATCTCCCAGCAGAACGTGAAGGGTGGCGATGCTCTGGCAAAGGAACGCCTCGAAGACGTGGTGACTGTGCTCACGGCGGCGAGTGTCGTGGCGCCCGGCTTGGGTGAGGCCGCGATGATTCTGGGCGGGAGCCTCGCCACGCAACACATCGTGGACCGCTGGCGAAAGGGAACCCTCGAGGCGGACGCGTCGCTCGTCACGGACCTGCTCTCCGTGCTCGGCACACTCGGCAGCACGGCGGGCAGAGTGGGAGGACTCATGCTCGTGAAGGCGGGTGATCGGTTCGCCCTCGCGCTCGAGTCGGGTGACGCGGCGGCGATCAAGAAGGCGCTGAGATCCGTGGACCGCGCGGGCAACTTGCTGCATGGCGTGGAGGTGACCAATCAGCTCGTGCAGTACGCGGGCCTCGCTTGGGGAGAAGATCAGCTACTTGCGGGCATCGGCGCTGCCAACGACGCGGAGCGCAATGGCACGATGACGCACTTCGAAGCGTCCAGCCAGCGCATCAAGATCATGCTCGGCGCTGTACAAGCGCACGCGTTTCTGTTCACGAGCCTGCTCCACAGGCCGAACGAACAGAGTGTGGAATCCACTGTGCGCGACAAAGATCAACTGTCAACGGTGCCGTCAGCAGGGCCGCGCCAACGTACGCAGCAAGCGGTGCGCGAGGAGCCCGTTGGAGGCCTTGCGGACGGACGAAGCATCGCAGGCAAGGGTGGCCGCACGCCGCGTCGCCCAATACCGGCATTGCGCCGGCCGCCACGTCCGGACGCCCATCTCGAATCGCCGGAACGCTTGTTCGAAATCTTCGAGCGCGGTGTCGATCACGGCATACAACCGGCGTCGCAGCGCGGGGAGGTACACAACCCGCCGCCGGCCGGAGATTTCCGCGTTGGCATGACACGGCCAATTGAGGCATACGCCGCGTACAACGAGGCGCTCGCTGTGTCGGCCGGACGTGAAGTCATGATCTGGTACAATGAAGCCACCGGCGAGTACCGTGTGATGATCGGCACCGAAACGGCGGTGGACGGGCCGGAGATCCATGGGCAGAACGACGAATTCTGGATCGGGCTCGTGCACTATCATCCCAATCCGGACAACACGCTTACCTATCGCCTGCCCTCAGGGAGTGACTTCATTGGGGTGGAGCGCGGGCGCATCGAGCACCGGCGCGTCCGTGAGTTCAACGAATATGACATCCCCACCGGAGGCCGCGGACGTACCGAATACGGTTATGATCCTGCGTTCCCACAGGAGCCGTACTACATACAGATTCGTGGTGCCAATGGAGTGGAACAGCCACCGCGTCGATTTGCCGACATGGAGGCATACCACAGATTCTGGAGTGAGAACGCGATATTTGCCGAACCCGGTTCGCCCCACTACGAACTATTGATGAACAGCGCGCGCGCCAGCGCTCCGGACGCTCCGGCGCAATCATCCAGCGGCGGCGCCGGCAGGAATATCGCCGGCGGGGGACCACCCAACCGCGCGTTGCCGAGGGATTCGTTCGTACTCACGCATGATCCGGTTGACGACGAAACGACGGTCGTGGATCATCGCGTTCCGACAACGCTGGCCGGCGTGGGCCCCGAAGCGCCCGTTCGTGCTACGAGCACGCCGCCGACGACACCCGCCGCGGCGCCAGAGCCGCATGCCGCATCGCCTGCGGAAGGACGAAACGCGGTCGGCCAGGCAAGAGAATCGTTCGTCCTTACCGCTGCGCCGGTCCACAGTACTGAAAATGAGCCTCCAGTCAACCCGCCCCGCCTTCGCGCCATCATATTTGAAGGTGAAGGACATCTCGAGGACGGCGCAGAAGATCCGGACCGGATCATCTTCGTCTGGCGTGACGAACCTGCATATGTGACGACTGGAACCTCGTTTACCCAGGGCGTCCGTCGGGTGTCAGGTGAGGTCCATCGCTTTTACGGAGTGCAGGAGTTTACGCGACTATTCTTCAGCGGCACCAAGGAGCGCGGCTGGATGATCAAGCACGCTCCGTATTCCGATCCCAATCCGATCCCGGAACTGCGCGGCGCGCGCCTCGACGTCGAGTTGCGGACGAGGATACCTGAAGAGATCAATGCGTGGCTCGTCGCGAACGGCGCGATACCGTTCATCGATGTCGAGCACTACATGGGTTTTTACGAACTCGCGACCGATCCCGGCAGCCGTGGCAACACGCCAGGCGGTGGTGGCGCAGCGCCCGCAGGCGGTGGTACGTCGGGCGGTGGTGGCGCGAGCGGAACTCCGAGCGGCGGCGGCACCCCCAGCGGTGGCTCGGCCCGGCCCCTTCCGCGCTCTCAGCAGCTCCAGCAGCAGACCAGGGTACCTACCGCTCCGGAAAGCACTCCCGCACCCTCGCGTGCCACGGAAGAAGGCAACCCGGCTCCGAAAGTGGAGGACGCAGAGGCCCGCGCTGCGTTCTTGCGCTCCGGCGCCCCCGCGGAATTGTATCGCTCGAGGGTGATTGGCGAGTTCACCGTCACGGGCACGAGGGAAGTCGAACCCGGTCCTACCATCCGTCGTCGCATCAGGGGCCTGGATGGTCACGAAGGAAAGCTGCACGACATCCGTCCGGTTCTCCGATTGATGCGACTCCTCATTCAGGACGCGCGGGACGCGGGTGCCACGCGACTCATCATCAATCCGGAACAGGTTATCGCTCAGAGTATTCTCCGCAGGCCGGATGCGCTCGTCCGCCGGTTTGGCGGGACGATCCGCGAATTGCCGCACGGTCTCTTTGAGATCGAGCTCCCCACGAACCTGACGACACCCGATCCGGAGCGCGGAAGGGGCGGCGGCGGCGGTGGTACAGATGACGGTACTGGTGGCGGCGGCGGCCCGACCGGAACGCCGACCAAGTCGAAGCAGGCGGCACGGCTCGCGAACGGGGAAATTCTGCACACGCCAGAACCGCGCGCAATGCATCCGGCACCACAACGACCCGAGCCGAGCGTCGTGTTGCGCAATGAAGCAGAGGCCCCGGCCATTCTCTATCCGTATGCGGATGGCACGCGACTCATCACCGTGCACAACGGCCAACCCTACTACATTTCCCTCGGCAAGAGCACCGACATCGTTGAAGGACAGCTGTCGAAGAAAGTCGAGGGCCAGTTCTACCCCTTCGCCGGCATCCAGGAGGGTGTGCGTCCCCCAGTACCGAAGGGTAAAAAAGCACCTGTCGGTTACTTCAAGACCAATCGCGGATGGTTGATCAAGGCGCCGGGCATCGCCGATCGTGTGGCAGCACCGCAATTGCACGACTTCACATACCGCTTCATTCCTGGTGAGGAGACGATTGTCCGGCCGGAAGACGTGAACGACTGGCTTGCCGCCAACGGCGCCGTTCCGATCGTGGACTTCTATCGTGACGTGCTGGGATTCAAATGAGGTGATCGCGATGACGTGTCGCTACCGCTGCTCAATCGGTTGCCTGCTTCTCCTTGCCAACCTGGTGACGACCGGCTGCTATTCTTGGGTGCCATTGGCGCCGGGAACAACGGCCCCCGGTGACGCGCGCGTGCATCTCAGCTCTGGCGACGTAGTTGAGGGCACGGTGCTGCGCACAACCACTGACAGCCTGTACGTGCGACCAGCGAGCCGATTCGCGACCCCTACCATGGCATTTGCCGCCACCCAACTGGTGAGCATCGACACGCACGCGTTCAGTCCTCGTCGCACGGCGGGCTACGTTGCCCTGCTGAGCGTCGGCACCTTCGCAGTGGTAGCGGCCGCCATGAACGTGGCGCAAGCATCAGGGGGCCGCACGTACTAGCTGCGTGAACTCGGCCGGCCTATCCAGGGACCATGTAGAGAATTTCAACCCGGCTCCGACTTGTACACAGAGCGGGGAATCAACCTCGCCGCCAACACGGAGCCAAACCATGCCGACCATTACCCCGTTCCTCTGGTTCGACACGCAGGCCGAAGAGGCCATGAACTTCTACGCCTCCATCTTCCCACGCGCCAAGGTGCTCTCGGTCAACAAGATGCAGGGAAAGACGTTCTCTGTTGAGTTCGAGCTGGAAGGACAGAAGTTTATGGCCCTGAACGCCGGACCGAAGTACCAGTTCACCGAAGCCATTTCGCTGTTCGTTGGTTGCGAGACGCAGGAAGAGATCGATAACTACTGGTCCAAGCTCGTCGCCGGCGGCGAGCCGAGCCGCTGCGGCTGGCTCAAGGACAAGTACGGCCTCTCGTGGCAAATTGTACCCAACGCCATGAGCAAGCTGCTCGGTAGTGGTGATCCGGCGCGTACGCAGCGCGTGATGGAGTCGTTACTGAAGATGGAGAAGCTGGAGCTTCCCGAACTGCAACGCGCGTACGACGCGCAGTGAACGGTGGCTCGATGCACGCGTCACCGGCGGGCCCGCCCGCCGAGTGACGCGATGTAGCGAATCAGCGATTCCACCTCGGCGTCACTCAACACGCCACGGAAGGTCGGCATCCCCGGCTCGAACCCCCTTACGACCTCACTCGCAGGATCAACAATCGGATCGACGAAGATACGCATCGTTTGCTGTGCGACGCGCGCCGTTCGCGAGTGTGACATCGTGAAGTTCTCGTAGCGGTCCGCTTCGCCATCGCCATTCACGTCGAGCAGTCGGACGATTCCCTGGCGATCATGGATGTAGATCGTGTCGCGCACGACGTTCACGTTGAGCGGTTCGTACACGCCGGACGCGAATCGCTTCCACGCGAGTTTTTCCAATCCACGATCGATGCCCGACACGATCCAGGCGTCGCCTTCGAACGTCACCGCCGCCGTGCGCGAACTCCGCCATGTGCACTGGTTCCGCGAGCATCGCACGCATCACGCCACGCTCCGTTGCAGCTCCTCGCCACGCCACCACGCGAAAGCGCGATGCCGCCGCTCCAGCAGGAATGCGCAGAGTCACGTATCGATTGGAATCCAGCTGCAACCGGGTGCCAGCCGGCGCGCCGACCATGCCGACGGACGTTGCCGAGTCGCGCGTCGAGCCATGAAGCACGGTACTTTCGTTGACCTCGACCGATCCGCCTGCCGGTACTTCGGCCATAACGAGCATCAGCGCCGCCTCCGTGATGTCGAATGTGCGCGTGATCCCCAGTTGCCCCGATACCAGCACGCTGCCCACCTGTTCATGGATGTCGGTGCCAGCGATGGTGTACGAAAGCACCGCCTCCCTGCCGGCGACATCGAGCCCATTCCATCGCCCTTGCTCCGCTGCGATCGGACCTCGTCCAATCGCCAGTGGATTCGGGCCCGCCGGACGCGGATCGCGGAAATCCGGTTCGGTGCTCGTCCAACCAGGGTAGATCCCTGTCGCGATGATGGGCTTCCCGAGCACGCGAGGTATCGCATTGTTCTTGTTGCCTGGCTCCTGATATGAAACCTGGGCCATCGTCGTGAGCGAAACGAAGTTGCCCTGCCACGCGATGGACATGCGGAGCAGGTCCGT
>JBDUCM010000007.1:0-71489 GCA_040003455.1 bacterium | reverse complement strand
TCGTCGAGCGTTGCGCCGAGATTTCCCATCATGTGTGGGATTGCGACGTTCACGATCGACGTGTCGATCAGCTCGAGCACGGCGGCCAGGGTCACCGCGATGGCGATGAGGTACTTGTACTTGTATTTGTCGTCAGTGGCGGCTGACGCCACAGCGAGCCGACCGGAACGGTCGGCCGACCCGCTGTGCGCGCCACCCGCACGTGCAACCAGTGTTGACATCGTTTTCGAGCTGCCCGTAGGAAGACGTTACTTGGTGGCGACGTGAGCGAACACTGACATGCCGGGTCGCAACGGATGGTCCTTCCCGCACCCTTCGGTGATCTTCAGGCGCACCGGTACGCGTTGCACGACCTTGGTGAAATTGCCGGTCGCATTGTCCGGGGGGAGAAGTGCGAACTTCGCACCCGTCGCGGGACTCACGCTTTCGACGATGCCTTTCGCCTGGCATCCGCCGTATGCGTCGACGTCCAGTTCGGCCTGCTGTCCCACCTTGAGGTCATTCAGCTGGGTTTCCTTGAAGTTCGCCGTGACCCATACACCGGTGTCCGAGACCACCGTTAGCAGCGGCTGCCCTGCCTGAACGAGTTGCCCCAGCTCCACCTGCTTGCGCGACACGATGCCTGCCTCCGGCGACCGCACACGTGTGTACGACAGCTGCAGCGCTGCGTTATCCCGCGCGGCCTGTGCCGCCTGAAGGCGCGCCTCGGCCAATCGGACGCCCGCCTGCGCATTCACGACCCCTGCGCCTGCCGCACCCGCCGAGCGTTCCGCCGAGGAGAGTTGCGCGCGCGCCGCATCGGACGAGGCCTGGGCAGCATCGAGGGCCTGCTTGGAGACGATCTGCTTGGCGACCAATTCGCGCGTCCGCGCAAGATCCGCGTCCGCCTTGGTAGCGTTGGCGCGTGCAGCAACGATGTTCGCGTCGAGCGCCGCTCGCTGGCCGGTAGCGTTGAGCACGGCGGCTTCCGCCTGCCCAGCTTGTCCACGACTACCTGCTGCCGCCCGGGCCGCCGCGAGATCGGCATCGGCCTGTGCCAGCTTGACGGCAAACTCTCGCTCGTCGATGGAAACGACGGTGGAGTCCCGCGCGACGTGGTCGTTCTCCGCCACGGTCACTGCGGTGACGTAGCCGCTCACCTTCGCGAGCACGGGAACGAGGTGTCCGTCCACCTGCGCGTTGTCGGTGGACTCATGGGCTCGGCCGTAGAGCCACTGTTTCGTTCCCCATGCCAGCCCGGCCAGCGCCGCGATAGCGACGATGCCGAGAACGATGCCGCGCCGGCTGCCAGACGACGCCGGGGCGTTGTCGGCTGTGGACGGACGAGGCGTGCTGCTTTGTGGTTGCGTTGCGGTAGCCATTGTCGAATCGAGCGTGCGAGAAGAAACGAAAAGACGAGCGATGAGTTGGGAACGAGCTATTGAATCGTGGCGATGGATCCCTGTGCGCGCGCCAGCGCCACGCGTGAGCCCTGATATGACGTGAGGGCATCGACCAACTGCGTGCGCGCTGTATTCAGGGTCATCGACGCGGTAATGACGTCGGCATTTCCTGATACTCCTGCCTGAAAGCGTTCGCGTGCCTGCGCGACTTCCTGTTCAGCAAGCGACAGTCGTTCTCGCGCCGCTGAAACGATCTCCGCTGATGAGCGGAGGTTAAGTGTGGCCGAGCGAACGTCGGCCTCGACCTGCGCACGCAGATCGCGAGCGCGAATATCGAGCTCGCGTGCGGCGGAGACCTGTTCCTCCGCTCGCCCCTCACGATGGAAGCCGTCAAAAATCGGGAACGACACCTGAATGCCCCAGTCGTAGGTCGGAAGAAAGCTGCGGCCGTTGCGCTGGCTCTGGCCTTCGTCCGCAAACACCCCGATCGTCGGAAGCTTTTCACTTCGGATGGACGTTGCCTGCAACCGTGATGCCTTGGCCTGCAAGTCGAGCGACTGCACATCCTTTCGTGTACGCAGCGCGGCATCGAGCGTGGTGGCTTCGTTCACTGCCCCAACCGATTGCAACGTGGACAGTGAATCCACGAGTTCCAGTCGCACGAGCGGAAGGCCGAGCGCTCGGGCCAGGTCAACTCGCGTGCGGTCGCGCTCATTGCGCGCAGCGATGAGCTGCGCTCGCGCGCCAGCGAGCTGCGAGCGGGCACGCGTTACATCGAGCGCAATGCCGGTGCCTGCCGTCAGCTGATCCTGGGCGATGCTGAGGAGTTCGGCCGCCAGCGTGGAGTCGGCCACGCGCGCGCCGTATACCGCGTCCGCGCGCAGCACCATGATGTACGCGTTTGCGGCAGTGGTTGCCGCCATATCGCTGACGTTTGCCACGTCCGCGTTTGCCGCATCGACGCCGCTCTTTGCGCTCTCCACGCGGGTGCGAGCGGCGGGATCGAACAGCGACTGGGAAATACGGGCGCGGAGGTCGAGTTGGTTGACGGGACCGAGGATTGTGCCGTCCGGTGGAAAGAGCGGCGACTGCCCTGGCGCTGACGGCAGCTCGATGGGAAACGTTGCACTGTTGATCGTGGATCCACCTTCTCTTGCCGTCGCGGAAAGAGTGGGAAGCAGGTCAGCGCGCTTTTGTGTGACGCGCGCCTGCGCCGCATCGACGCGAGTCCGCGCGCCTTCCACTGCGGCGTTCTGCCGAGCGGCGAGGCGTACGGCCTCGCCCAGCGTCAGGCGCACCGTGGTGTCCCGCCGCATCGATTCCTGTGCGGACGCGGAGCGCGCCAGGAACGCGACGAGAGCAGCGATGATCGTCAGCGTAAGCCCGATCGAAATGGTGCGGCGAAGTGGCTGGTGGTTCATGTCAGGCGTGCTGGGAAGCATCCGATGAATCCGGACGCATGGCGTTGAGAAAGAATTCGCGAATCTGCGCGAAGAGCACATCGTCGCCGATGTCCTTGATGGCCTTGAAGCAGTCGCGTTGGTGGTACCACATCGCGTGGGTGACGAAGACCGCGCTGAGCATCCGGGCCGCTACCGCGGCGTCCATGCGGCGGAAGATCCCCGCATCCATCCCGAGCTCGAGCATGCCACGTACGAGCCGTTGCGCCCGCTCGATCACTTCGGTGGTGTAGAAGGCCGCGAGGTCGGGGAAGCTGCGCAATTCGGTGTTGACCAGACGGTGCATGGCGGGGAACACCGGCGACCGTAGCCACCCCCAATAGCCTTCCATCCAGGCGTTCAGAGAATTGAGGGGATCCGGTTCGGCCTCGAAGAAGGCTTCGGCCCGGGCAATGAAGGCGATCACGGATGTGCGGATCACTTCCCGAAACAGCTCTTCCTTGTTTGGGAAATAGAGATAGATGGTGCCCTTCGACAATCCCGCCAATTTGGCGATATCGTCCAGGCGAGCAGCGGCGAGGCCCCGTTCCGAGAACACCGCGAGGGCGGCGTCGAGGATTTGCTTGGGGCGCTCTTCCGGCAGGCGGCGCCATCTGGGCTCGGTGGCTGTTTCGGACATCGGGAGTAGGTGACTTACTGGTCAGTAATGAATTGGGACTATCGCGATAGCGTTCCCATTCATTCTTATTAATGACTGGTCAGTAAGTTAACATGCCGATACTCGCTGTCAACCCGTGGGCGGGGGCGCGTTAGCAGTTGACTGTCATCCGCCAGCGGGCCGCGCGAAGAACAGCTCGCCAGCCCGTAAGTCCCCCGCGACGAGCCCGTGGGATGCGGCCTGCCACTCCAGTTCCACCGCCGCGCCGGCATCGCGCAATATTGATGCGAGCCGTTCGGTTCCTGCGGCTGGAATCATCTGGTCCAGCCTGCCAGCGCTGAGAAGTACGCGCTTGCCGGCTAGCACGGGTGTCGACTCGGGCTCGAATGGAACCATCGCGCGATACAGGACACCGCCGGCCAGAGCAGCCGGTCGCGCCAAAAGCAGGCTGGCAGCTACGTTCGCGCCGTTCGAATACCCAACGGCAAACAGGGTGGATGCGTCGAACCCATAGGCAGCGCTCGCCGCCTCAAGGAAATCGCCGAGTTCAGTAGTCCGACGGTGAAGATCCTGCATGTCGAAAATGCCCTCGGCAAGGCGTCGGAAAAACCGTGGAGCTCCGTGCTCGAGCACGTTGCCACGGACACTCAGCAGTGCCGATCCGGGGGCCAGTGAGCGGCCCAGGGGGAGCAAATCGGATTCGTCGCCGCCGGTGCCATGAAGGAGCAGGATCGCTGGCAATCCCGACTGGGCCGCCGGCTCCCATCGGTGCGTGTGAAGGTCAAGTGCGTTCATGAGGGGCTCTCCCGGTACGAAATGACGTAGACCAATGGCGGAGGGATGACGGAATCCGAACAGCGGAAAGTATTGGCGATCGGCGACCTGCGTTGGAATCGTCGCCATCCGCGCGGAAGCCGTCAGGGACGCCTGCACGCCTGCACGCTTGCCCTTCCTGCCGACGCACGTCGCCGGCAAGATTCATTGAGCGGATACGCATTTCTCGGTTTCGCGGCATCTGATCATTCGGATGGCCACCCTACAGTTCCCTCGCGCTCCTGCAGTCACAGGCAAGGCACCCACGCAAAGCTCCGACGCGGCGTTCGAGGAGTTGTATCGCGCCCACGCTGGCCGCGTGTACGCGCTTTGCCTCCGCCTCACCGCGGACAGCGCGCAAGCCCGAGAACTCACGCAGGATGTGTTCGTCCGCGCGTGGCAGGCGCTCCCAGAGTTCCGGGGGGAGGCGAATATCACCACGTGGCTGCACCGCATTGCCGTGAACGCCATGCTCATGAAGCGGCGGAGCGACCGCCGCCGAACGACGCGGGTTGCGCTGGCTGACGACGACCTGCCCCTCGAGCACGCGAGTGCCCGCGCATCCGCGCCAACTGCCAACGTGATCGACACGATTGACCTCGAACGAGCGGTGGCTGCGCTTCCGGCGGGAATCCGACGCGCATTCGTGCTGCACGATGTCGAGGGCTACTCGCATGAGGAAATTGCTCGCATGACCGGCCTTGCCGCCGGAACCCTGCGCGCGCAGTTGCACCGTGCGCGGCAGTTGCTCATTTCGAGATTGAAACCATGACCGACCATATCAGTTTCGACGCACTCTGTGATCTCGTCGATCACACGATGGAGCCACACGTGGACGCCGCAGCGCGCTGGCATGTGGAGAGGTGCGCCGAATGCGCCTCGCTGCTTTCTGACATTTCGTCGTTGCGCGCGACTGCGGCGGCACTGCCTCGTGATGTGGCGCCGCCCGTGGGATTGTGGAACGACATTCTGGCCGACATCGCTCTCCCGACCTCGCCCGTGGCAAAGGGGTCTGGTATCTGGAACCCACGGTGGCTCGCTGCGGCGGGCATCATCGCGATTGCATCGTCCGGGCTGACGGCGCTCGTCCTCCGCAATAACACGCACTCGGTGCCCGTCGCATCGAACACCGCCTTGCCAGTCCCGCCCGCGGTGGAAATACTTCCCGCGCGGCTAGCGTCCGAGGAACAGCACTTCACCGAAAATGTGGATGTGCTTCAACGCACGTTGTCGGAGCGTCGTCGTTCCCTGGCGCCATCTACCATCGCCACCGTCGAGCACAGCCTCCGCATCGCAGATTCGGCCATCGCGGAAGCTCGTACGGCCCTTGCGCGCGACCCGGCAAACAAGGATCTCGCGAAGCTGTTCGCGTCGAACTATGAACGAAAGATCGATCTCCTGAGACGCGCGTCGGAACTCGCGCCGCGAACATGACGCGCGGGACTGCGTGTGGGGCGGTGATGCTCGCCGTCGTTTGCGCGCTCCACGGAGCATCGGCGCAGCAGAAAGTGCAGCTCGGTCATGCAACGAGCGCCACCGTCTCACTGCGGCTCGTTGCCGCGGTCGGTGAGCTGAAGGTTGTTGGCTGGGATCGCGACAGTGTTGACCTGAGCGGTGTGGTGCCAGCCGGATCGCGCGTTGAAATGCACGCCGGATCGCCGTTCGAAAAGGCCACGGGCATGAAGATGTACATGGAACCGCCCACCGAGGCGACAGGGCGCGAGGGTCGCTTGATCCTACGTGTTCCGCGCGCCGCTCGCGTGTGGTTGAAGACGGGCAGTGCGGATATGGACGTCGCGGGTGTAACGGGAGGGCTCGACCTCAACGTGGTGGGCGGGTCCATTACCGTGCACGGAAATCCGAAGGAGCTGCGCGCGGAAAGTATGGACGGCGCAGTGATCGTCGACGGCGCGCCGGAATGGATGCGCGCCAAGACGGCGACAGGCGACATCTCCCTCAAGGGCGGGCAAGACGTGGCTGCATCCACCATCAGTGGCGCAATTCGGGTGACCGGCGGGGAGGTGGATCATGCCAAGTTCGAGTCCACGACTGGAGCCATTTCGCTCACGAGCACCGTTGCGCGAGGGGCATCGATCGAGATCGAATCGCACAGTGGCGCCATCGACATCGAGTTGCCCTTCAAGTCCAGCACCGACCTGGACATCGCGACCATCACCGGCACGATCGACAACCAGTGGTCGCGTGGACGACCGGTCGCCGGCCATGAAGGCCGCGGCATGACGTTTACATCGTCGGGAGGAATGACGGGCGGAAGGATCGTGGTGCGCACCTTCAAGGGAACGGTCACGTTGAAACCCCGATGATCACCCGATAAGCAGCGCTGCTCCGTGCGGCATCTCATCGACAACCACTCACACGGAGTATCGCATGCTCGTATCCCGATCTTTCACTCGTTTCACGACGTTCGGTATCGCGATCACCGCGCTTGGCGTGCTCGGCGCCGCGCGGCCGGAACCAGGTCGAACAGCGGTGCTTGCGGGGCCGCCGTGGATCTCGATCGAGACGCCGGTCAATCCATATGACGCCACGACTCGCAGTGCGTTTCTGGTGGTCCATGCATTCCATCACGGCGATCCCGTCGCGTTTCCAGTGAGCGGAACGGCGGAGGGCATCGTGAATGGCGAGCGGCGCTCGATCGCGCTGGAGTTCACGACCACCTCGCGCACCGGCGCGTACGCGTTGAAGAAGCAATGGGGAGATGCCGGCGTATGGACACTCGTGATCAAGGTGACGCAGCATGAGAACGATGTAGCGCAGGCCCTCGTTGAACTGGGCAGTGACGGTGCCGTCACGCGCGTCCAGGTGCCGACGCGTGTGGGCGAACGCAGCCTGCCATTCCCGCGAGAATTGTCCGCACGCGAGATCGACACGGCGCTCAAGGAACGAGTGAAACTGACGGCCGTCTCACGCCGGTCGTAGGCCCGCATCGACTCGCACGTTGCCTGATGCTACTTTCCCGCAATGCAGCGAGACGACCAGGATGCCGGCGGCCCTACCAAGGTCCGCATTGACAAGTGGCTGTGGGCAGCGCGGTTCTTCAAGACTCGCTCCCTGGCCGTGGAGGCGATCGCCGCCGGCAAGGTCGAGGTCGGCGGCGAGCGTGTCAAACCTGCCAAGACAATCCAGATTGGCGACGAAGTACGGGTTCGCCTTGGCCCCTATGAGCACGCGGTCATCGTGCAGGGATTGTCGGAGCGCCGTGGCCCAGCGAGCGTGGCCGCGACGCTCTACGATGAAACCGAGACGAGCAAGACGGCACGCGCAAAGCTGTCCGAGCAGCTGCGCATGGCCCCCGCGGCTTTTGTCTACGAGGAAAAGGGTCGCCCGACCAAGCGCGATCGTCGTGAAATTGACCGTTTTCGCGATGACCGGCGCGGTTGAACAGCGCGGCCATCTGCCGAAATATCAGTGCCCAGCGAATCCTGCCGCCAACTGCTCCAGCGCACCGGGGTCGACACTATGTCCGCCAGCATAGCGGTGGAGCGCGAAGGCCACTCCGGCCGCTGACATGCGTTCGGCCTCCCGGGCCACTGCGGATGGAGTGACGAGTTCGTCCGTATCGCCCGCCACCAGCGTGATCGCTGCGCCTTGCAAGCGCTCGGACCATTGGGCGAGGTCCAATTCCGGGGGAAGCCCCCCGCCCCACAGCACGAGTTCGTCCGCGCGATGTGCGCCATGCGCGAGCCAACGGCACACCGTCGCGGTGCCCTGAGAAAACCCGAAGACGACGACACGCGGCGCGGCGCCCGACAGGTGGTGCTTCAACTCTCCTACCAACTGATCCAGATAGCCAACCTGGTCGGCGATCTCCGCCTCGCGATGCTCGCGTGTCATCCACGTGGCACCAACGCGAGGTTCGCTTTGCGTGCGCCGCTCGGGAATAGGATCGAGGTAGAATCGCGACAGCGCTTCTGGCGCAACGATCATGCGTGAGCCGTCGTCCAGGGGCGCAAATTGGCGGATGAAGCGGCCGGCCAGCTGCCCATAGCCGTGGCAGGCAATCCATAGCTCGCGGGGAAAGCCGTGCGTAGGACCCAGTGTGTAGTAGCGTGCGGTGCGCGCAACAGTGATGTCGTGCGAGGCAACATTCAGTTGCGCTGCTTCACTCATTGCATTCGCCTGGGTGGTTGCAAAGGGGTAACGCCGCGCTATCTCGCCGCCTTCGGAATCACGAGCTTCTCGGCTGTGTCGGTGTCCGAGAAGCGCACAACCTTCGTGTATGTGAGGCCCGCAGCCTTCGCGGCTGAAAAGATGACCACGTCCGCAGTCGATGCGTCGCCTCGGCGATGGACTACCCAGATCGATCCGTCGCGCGCCATTTTCCTAGCGATACCAGGGAGCCGCGCGAGATCATCGGGGTTCGCGATACGCCAGAGCACCATGCCAGCGCCCTTGGGCACGTTTCCGCGCTCCAATATGGCCCCTCGAGCCTCGATATCCGTGAGCACGTCCTCATCGTCGACGCCAACGATCGACACGCGCATTCCCGCCTTGATGCCGAGCTTGTCGGCCAGCGTTCGAGGCGAGCGGATCTTTTCTGCCCATTTCATCGCGACGGTTTCGCCGAGTGCCAGTTCGAGGAGCCCGTCGGTGTACGTCACGTGCAATGCATCGCCCTGCACTTCCAACTTGCTGATACTCGCGAACGGGACGCGTAGCCGAGTGTCTCCGCGAAAGAGCAGCTCGCTGGTTTCGAGCAGCGCAGTGCCGGCAAAATTCTGCCGGCCGATGCGCATGGTCGTCCGTGCTTCCGCGCCCATTGGCTGACCTTACTTCAGGTGCTGCGGCGCCTTCGCGTTGACCGACGCAATCTGCGCCGCCGCGAGCAACGCGGTTTGAGTACGGGTGGTGGTCAACAAGTCCACTGCGCGCGACAACTGGTGATCTTCGGCGAGTCCCCGCTGCTTCGCGCCAGCGTCACCGAGTACAAGACGCGACACGCGACGGTCGAGCTCACGATCGAGCAGCTTCGGAACAACCGGCTCGAACTTCGGGTCAATGGTAACTCCCGCCGCGGTGAGGCGCTTCCGCAGTTCGGCACGCCATTCCGGAGTGATCGTGTAGTTCGCCGGCGCTCCCTTGAGCTCGAACGCATACTGGTTCAGCGTCGTGATGAAGGCCTGCGCCTTTGCGGCGACCGAGCGATAGAATTCCTGCTCCGGGGTGGACAACGTGTCGTCCGGAACGATGACGTCGGGGGTGATGCCGCCGCCGCCATAGACGGTGCGTCCCGCATCCGACTTGTACGGCGGCTTGGCCTTCTTTTCGGCCTCGGTCTCGAGCGAGTCCGGCCGCGTTTCCACCAAGCGTCCATCCGCCAGAAGCTTTCGCTCGCGGTGGATGCTGCGGCCGTTTGGCGTATACCACTTGCCCGTTGTGATCTTGAGCGCGTAGCCGCCATCGAGCGGGAAGAGGCTCTGCACCAAGCCCTTGCCGAAACTCGTGGTGCCAAGCACAAGTGCGCGATCGTGATCCTGGAGCGCACCCGCCACGATCTCACTGGCCGACGCCGTTCCACCGTCCGTGAGCACCACGAGTGGTGGCTGCGTGGGCAGGTGTTCACTTGTCGTCTTCGCGATTTCGTCGGGCGAATTTCGACCACGAACGCTCACGATCGGCTGGCCGTCCTTCAGGAACAACGAGCTGATCGCCAGCGCCTGCTCGACGATGCCGCCGCCATTGTCGCGCATGTCGAGCACAAGACCCTTGGCGCCTTGGGCCACGAGCTTGCGGGCGGCTTCCTGAACTTCATCCGCGGCGTTCTCGTTGAACGTCTGGAGCGGGATATAGCCGATATGATCTCCCACCATGGCGGCATAGGGAACCGCCGGCACATGGATCTGCGCGCGCTTGAACGAAAGCTTGATCGGCTCTGTTACGCCCGGCCTGGCGTACGTGACGTGCACCGGGGTGCCGATGGGGCCGCGAAGTGCGTTCGAGACCGAGTCGATGACCATATCGCCGGACACCGAAAGGGAATCAACTCGCGTAATGATATCGCCTTCCTGCACGCCACCTTCTTCGGCGGGTGTGTGCGGGAACACGCGTGAGACCACGATGCGACGCCCGCCATTGTTCTTCTGTTCTTCCAGCAGCATGCCGACGCCGCCGTAGCGCCCACCCACGTTGCGGTTGAAATCCTCATTCGCCTTCGGCGCGAGGAGCTCGCTGTATGGGTCGTTGAGCTCGCGGACGAGCCCCCTTGCCGCCTTCTCGAAGATGGCCGACCCCTGAATGGAGTCGACGTATCGGTTGGCGACAATGGACAGCACCTGTTCGAACAGGCGCGGCGTGGACTTGACGGGTGCACTCTGAAGGAGGAATCCCCCAGCAACTATCGGGAGCAGCAGCAGCGAAGCGACGGCCGCCGTACGTGGGCGAAGCATTCGAACGACCTCAGAAGGAGGGCACCCGGCGCGTGGATTGGCGACCGGTGGATCACAATGTACCGAAAGAAGCGACCGCTGTCGCGGCCCATATTGACGTCAACTACGGCCGGCTGACCGGGCGTAGCTTCCAGATCCCGTTGATCATGTCGGAAGCATAGACCGCGCCGTCGAGATACTGAACTCCCCAGACATAGACCGGAGTTCCCTGATCGAGCAGGCCGATTCCCAGTTCGCGGCCCATTTTTCGTAAATCGCACAAAATGGCAGAGCTGCCCAACGGCACGGACCGCTGGGCATCCGTACATGTCCCCAGATCCCCGCGCACGTCCAGCGCGCGTACCCCACCATTGTAGTACGCCGCGTACAGGATTCCGTTCGCCTCGTCAACGGAAAAATTGTGCGTACCGGCCTCCCCTGAGGTGTAAAACGCCACCTCCTTCGGGGCGCTCATGGTGCCGATGTCCACCACGTGGACGTCTCCGCTGGAGGCCACGCCAAAGGCCCCCGGCACCTCCTGCCCAATAAACGCGTAGCGAGCGCTGCCCGTCACGGGATCCTTGAGCCACCAGATGTTGTGCACCTCTCCCCCAGCCGTCCGCACGTGCCCGAGCTCGACCGGCGCCGAAGGTGAGCCGCCCTTTCCGCCCCCGCCGATGTCCCAGATTGCGACACCGTCGTCCCATAGCGCCAGAAACAGGAGCCCGTCCCGCACGAAGGTGTCGTGCACAAAGGGAGTCCCTATGAACCTCCAGAGGATCTCCTGCGGCTGTGCCGGTGTACTCAGGTCGACGATCACCAGCGCCGCGGGTGTTCCGCCCCCCGGGTCGATTGAGAGAAACCCGTACAGCTTTCCATTCACGCGCCCGATCTCCGCTGTGTGAACTCCGGGCGATGTGTGCGGCGTCGAAAAGCTCCGCATGAGAACGGGCTTCCGCGGGTCCGCCAGCGAGTAGATGTAGATCGCCCCTGCACCTCGCTCCGTCGCCACGACCAGCGTCGACCCGTCGTCGCTGACGGCGACGTCGCCAAGCGTGCCAACGCCAGCGACGATTACTGAATCGACGAGCTTCGGAACATTGGCAGAGACGTCCCAGATGTAGAACGCACTCGAGGATGCAACCGCATTGCCCCACGTGGTGGTGTATGCGGTCGTCCCGCGCACGGAAAGCTCTGCCGTGTAGCGAAGGGGCTTGAAGTCGCCGCGTCCGGCAACGGCCATCGTGACGGGATTCGATGTCGTGACGTTGCTGGGCGTTGTTGGCGAGTCAGCTCCAGTGCTGCCGCACGACGCGGAGAACGCGAGAACCGCGACGACACCAAAGGCACGTGATCGCATTACGCGGGGGGGCAAAGGTGAGCACCGGCGCGGGCGCCGACGCGACAAGAATGGGACACTCGGGCACGGCCCGCCTTTCAGTGCGCGTGCACGGGACCGGCTCCGCCCAGCATAGTGCCAATCGCGGGACCAGCTGGCATTGCGACACCATACCGCCCCATCCGGGCGTGGGCGTCGCCCAAACGAAGCCGAACCCCGGCCGTCACCATCCAGAAACGCGATGTGCCATACAAGCGGTCTGGTGTGAAGAGTTGACGCGGATCGCGGGGCGCCGCGGCAAGGCGCGCGACTTCCACAAAGGGGAACCCGGACAGCATTCCCGTCGTCACGGCCGGCGCCGACAGCTGGGCCGCGACCACGCGCCATCGGGTGATGCCATTGATGCTCAGGTCCGATGGTGGACGCGGCGTACGAAATGGGTCGAGCAGCCGATCCTCCTCCGGCCGTTCCGTTTGCTCTACGCGGATCGCGACGCCCACGACACCGACGCGTGCCGCTCCCTCCAGCAGCGCCGACTCGTATGCGAAAATGTCGAGCCCGCGACTGTGATCCACCTCCACCGTGTGCGCCCACTCCGCCAGCGCATAGCGCGCGCCATTCCCTGAGATGTAGCGCCCCGACACGCTCTGCTTTCGCTGGTCCAATCCGAAGCCACTGGGTTGTTCTGGAGAAGCGACACGTGCATAGCTGGCCTGGAGCTCGGTGGCGGCGCTGGGAAGCACGGTTCCCCGCACGGACCACGAGTCTCCGAAGCGGCGCGCGCGAGGAAGGGACGAAGGGCTGGACGGCTCGTCGCCGTCAAAGGTCGCGGCCTCCAGTACTATGCCACGCAACCGCGCTGCCCCGACGAGTAGCCCTCGTTCGAGGATCTGCGACAGGTGATGATTGATGGGAAATTTCACGAGCGGACGCATCATCGGATCGTCCGTACCGAAGGGCGCGAAGCCCCGCCCTGCGCCCAATGAAACCAGCAACGGCCCAGCGGCCCCCTGACCGGACAGCATCAATTCATGCACGTAGGTATGCGGATGCCGGCGATCCACGTACCCTTCGCCATAGGCACCGGTATTGAGCTCGCCATTCGGCATGGTGAGCCCCTCTCCATTCAGCGCGGCATCGAGCTGTGCGTGCCCCCCCCACCATCCCGCACGCGCCATGAGCAGGACCTGTGAGAGGTCCACCTCCGAATGGGTGGTGCCACCTGCGGACGGACTGGCGCGGGTAGCGAGCGGAATTGCTTGCGCCATGACGTGATAAGCACGAGGCCTTGCGCTGTCCGCCTCCATACCGGCCATATCGTGCCCTGTGTGCTGCGCACGCGCGTGCGGCGCGACGAGAAGCAATCCGAGTGCTGCCGTCTTCAGCGGCCAATGAGGGTGCATGGGCATAAGTTAGCCTGGTACCCCACAGCCATCCGCATGCGCCTTCCCCGCCGTACTGAACTCATTGCCATGACCCGACTTGCCCTGCCCGTTGTGGTGGCGCAGGTGGGGCTGATGATGATGGGCGTTGTCGACACACTGATGGTCGGCCGAGTATCGGCCGTGGCCCTGGGCGCCGTCGCGCTGGGGAACCTCTACTTTCTCTCCGTCATCATTCCCTCGTCGGGGACGTTGATGGTGCTGGACCCCGTGGTGGCGCAAGCCGCAGGCGCGGGGGATGCCGAGGCCATGGCGCGCGGGGTTCAACGTGGCATCGTCCTGGCCGGCGTACTCGGTGTGATCACGAGCGTGCTGCTATTGTCGGTGCGACCCGTGCTGGCGCTTTTGCACCAGCCACCGGCACTCATCGAACTCGCAGCACCCTACGTTCTCGTATCCATTGGCGGTGTGCTCCCGTTCCTGGGATTCGTCGTGCTGCGGCAGAGCCTTCAGGCGCTCGGGGCCGTTCGGGTGATCGTCATGGTCATCGTCGTCGCCAACCTGCTGAATGCCCTGCTCAACTGGGTATTCGTGTACGGACACTGGGGCAGCCCGGCCATGGGGGCCGTCGGAAGTGCCTGGGCAACGCTCGCCAGCCGCTGGTCCATGGCCCTTCTGCTTCTTGCGTTTGGATGGCGCGCACTGCGACCTGCGCTGATCCCGTGGCGACGGCAGACGATGCACCGCGGTCCGTTGGTCGCGATGCTGCGCATGGGTTTTCCCATTGGACTGCATCAGGGCTTCGAGTTCGGTGTCTTCGGAGCCATCGGCGTGCTCATGGGCGTGATGGGTACGCTCGAAATGGCTGCGCACCAGATCGCCATCACGCTCGCCAGCCTCTCATTCATGGTGCCCCTCGGCGTTGGCGCCGCGGCTGCGGTGCGCGTGGGTCACGCTGCGGGCGCCGGAGACAGTGAGGGGGCGCGGGACGCCGCGCGGGCGGCCCTCGCCTGCGGCGTCGGCTTCATGGCGTGCGCCGGGGTCGTCTTCCTCCTCGTGCCGGCGTGGCTGGCAGGGCTATATACAAAAGACGCGGGAGTGGGCGCCCTCGCGGCCGTGCTCATTCCAATCGCCGGCGTCTTCCAGGTGTTTGACGGCATACAAGTCGTGTGCGCCGGAGTGCTCCGTGGACTCGGCGACACGCGCGCGCCATTCGTCATCAACATGGCGGGATTCTGGTTCGTCGGATTCCCCGTGAGCATTGTTCTCGGCTTCCATACGGACCTCCGCGCTGCCGGATTGTGGTGGGGGCTGGTCGCCGGCCTTGCGGCGGTCGCCACGTTGCTCCTGTTTCGGCTGCGTCATCGCCTGCGCGGTCCAATTGCGCGAACGCACGTGGAAGACGCCGAATTGCATTTGGCGACCGATCCGTGACAGTTGACCGATTGCGCCGGCCGCGGTTCGCGCCGAGAGTGAAGCGCGTGCGATGTACGGACCTCCTCGTCGATGGGGTTCGCCTCTTTCCCAACGCTATCCAATGCGATCTTCCGCGCTACTCTCGCGTCGTCTGCTGACTGGACTGGTCCTGGCGGCTAGTTGCACGAGCCCTTCGTCGGTGTCGGGCGATCACGCGGCGTCCGTAACCGGCGACGACGCAAAGGGGCGCCTGCCCACCGGTGTTCGACTCGACCCGGCGGCACCGCTGCACGACGTTGGCCAGATGCCGTTGGCGATGGTGTTGTCGCCCGAGGGGGATCGCGTTGTCATGCTGTTGAATGGCTGGCGCGAGGAGGGTATACAGGTCGCCGACCGCGCGACGGGCCGCGTGCTCCAGACGATCACGTTACCCGCTGCCTTTCTTGGCCTCGCCTTCTCGCCGGACGGCCGGACGCTGTTTGCGTCGGGCGGTAACACTGACAAGGTCTACACATTTGACTGGACCAACGGCGCGGCCCGCCTGCGAGACAGCATCATCCTCCAGGCCAAGACGGGAACGAGAGGCATTTCGCGCTATCCGGCCGGCATCGCGGTGTCACGCGACGGCCGACTCCTTTACGTGTCGGAAAATCTCACGGATTCGCTCGCAGTCGTGAGCATCAAGTCCGCGCAGGTAATCCAGCGCGTGGCGACCGGGCGCTATCCGTACGCCGTGGTGGTCGCGCCTGACGGGGGCGTGTTCGTGTCGAACTGGGGCGGCGAGCATCTCAGTACCTACGCCACAGACACGGCGGGGTCGCTCACGAGTACGGGCCAGATTCTCGTGGGACGTCATCCATCCGCGCTGCTATTGAACTCTCGCGGCAATCGCGTGTTCGTTGCATTGGCGAGCATGGACCGCGTGGTGTCGGTTGATCTCGCGCGCCGCCGGGTTATCGGTGAATTCCTGGATCCGCCGCCCACGGGGCCTGGTGAAGGGAGCACGCCCAATGCACTCGCGCTTTCATCTGACGGAGGCCGGCTGTTCGTGGCCGAGGGCGACGCGAATGCTGTCGCGGTATTCGACCTTGCTCCGTCGTCCAGTGGGCTCGCGAGTTCCACAGGGGACGACCGGATGGTTGGGCGCATTCCCACAGGGTGGTATCCCACCGCGCTGTTGGCACACGATGATCAGTTGATCGTGGCGAGCGGAAAGGGGCGCGGGACAAGGGCCAATCCTGACGGCCCGGGACCTGTCGCATCGCGCGACAAGCAGCAGCCGCCTGGCAAGAACACCACGCTGTCACAGTTACAGGGTTCGTTGATGATCGCCTCCCTTGCTCGTGCGGATGAGGGGGTCCTCACCGGCTATTCGGCGCGCGTGGCACGCGCGAATGGATGGACTGAACCACGTACTGCGACGCGCGGCTACCCACCCATTGAGCACGTGATCTACGTCATCAAGGAGAATCGTACGTACGACCAGGTACTCGGAGACCTCACCCAGGCCGATGGCGATACGTCGCTCACGTTTTTCCCGCGGCCCGTCTCTCCGAATCATCATGCGCTTGCCGAGCGGTTCGGGATCTTCGACCGCTTCTTCGTGAATGCGGAGGTGAGCGCCGATGGTCACAATTGGTCCACGGCCGCGTATACCACGGACTATGTGCAGAAGACGGTGCAGCTCAACTATTCCGCGCGGGGCCGCGGCTATGACTACGAGGGCAGTGAGGCGCGCCAGCGACCGTCTGTGCGAGATGACGACGTGAATGCGCCGGCGCGCGGCTACCTCTGGAATCTCGCGCAGCAGAAGGGCATCACCTTTCGCAACTATGGCGAATTCGTTGTACCAGACCGCCTGGATCCGGACGATGTGCTGCCGGCGGGCTATCGAGGCGACAAGCCGTTCCTTGCCTCTCACACGAACCCAACCTTCCCCGGATTCGACACGGCCATTCCCGACCAGAAACGCGCCGACATTTGGCTGGCGGAATTCGCGGAGTTCTCCAAGCGCGGCGTGATGCCGGCGCTGGAGATCGTGCGCCTGCCCAACGATCACACGGCGGGAGCGGCAGCGGGTTCACCAACGCCGCGTGCGTACGTTGCCGACAATGATCTTGCCCTCGGCCGCATCATCGATGCGCTGACGCGCAGTCCGTTCTGGAAGAACACGGCCGTCTTCGTGGTGGAGGACGACGCGCAGAATGGGCCGGATCACGTTGATTCGCATCGATCGCCGTTGTTCGTGATTTCTCCGTACTCACGCGCGGGGGTGGTGCATCGCTTTGCCAATACCACGGATGTCCTGCGCACCATCGAGGAGCTGCTCGGACTCGATGCGTTGTCGCAGTTCGACTACTTCGGGCGTCCGTTACGTGACATCTGGAGTTCCACGGCGGACCTTCGGCCATATACGTCGATCATGCCGTCTCAGAGCCTCATGGAAAAGAACCCCGCGGGAACGGCGGGGGCGCGCCAGTCGTCCCAGATTGATCTCCGCATTGAAGATGCAGTGGACGATGACCTGTTCAACCGAATCATCTGGGGTGCGGTGCGTCCGGGGCGGCCGTATCCGGGGTCTCGTCGCGGGGCGGCGCTGGAGGCGGTACGGGGGCACTAAGTAGCTGTCGCTACCGGTGGCGGAAACGCGAACGGGCGCCTGACGGAGCATACAGCTCGTCATGGCGCCCATTTCGTTTCTGTACGTGCGGTTAGTTCTTGTGCCGGAACGTGATGCGTCCGCGGGTCAGGTCGTACGGCGACACTTCGATGGTGACGCGGTCACCTGCCAGCACGCGAATCCTGAATCGGCGCATGTTTCCGCCGAGTGTTGCCAGCACGTTATGACCGTTGGTCAACTGCACCCGGAACGTGGCGTTCGGGAGCACTTCCGTAACGGCGCCCTCGAGCTGAATTGCGTCTTCTTTCGCCATCCGTTACTTGCGCGGGCCCGTGAGGGTTAGCGCGAGCGCTCGGTGCGACTGCGACGACGTGCGGCGGCGGCCTTGAGCTGGCGAGCTTCGCTCGGCTTCACGTAGTAGCGCTTCTTCCGGAGATCCTTGAGGATGCCGGCCTTGGCGATCTTCCGCTTGAACGCCTTGAGCGCCCAATCCAGCCGATCGCTTTCTTCGAGATGAATCTCGACCATCATCAGTACGCCCTTCCTCGGTGGTGGCCGCGCCAATGCGCGGTAAGGGTGCTGCAGAAACAAAAAGAACCAGCCACCCACACGCCAATCGGCGCGAAGGCGACCAAGCCCCGAATATTAGCCCCGCGGCAAGACGGTGTCAATCCGAGCGGCGGTCCAAGCATCGAGCCCCACGCCCGCATAGGTACCACCGCAGAGGACCTCACGAACAGGGCCGGCGCCACAATCGCTGCGACGTCGGCCCCTTCCAACCTCGAGTAACGCCTTTCTTTACGGGACTTTCTTCTTCTTGATGTCCACGTTGTTCCCGACCACTCCGCCGAGGATCGCGCCGGCCGCGGCCCCGATGATACCGCCCTTCACACTGCGACTGGAGGCGCCGCCGATGATGGCGCCAGCCGCCGCGCCAATCGCGGCGTCACGCTTGGTGTTTTTGTCCGTCACCGTCCGTCCGCTCGACGTCGCCACGCTTCCGTCACTCGACGACCCCCGATGGGTGCCGCCGGAGGAGCCGCGAGCTGTGGATCCGCCAGTCGACGCGACGCGCGCGCGCTCGGTCCTCGCCCGCTCCAGTGCCGAGATGGAGTCCAGTGTCGCCGTTTGGCGAGCCTGAGCCGCGAGCGTGAGGTCATTCGCGAGTGCGGGATCAGGCGTTTTGTCCTTGCTGCATGCCGCGGCGAATACGAGAGCCGGGCCAATGATGAGTGTCGTAATGATGGAACGCATGGGGCCTCCTGAAATGGTCGGCAGATGCCGATCTGCAACTGCAGCCATACATAAGGCAGGGGGCGTGCCGCGTTTGGTCCGGGACGGGCACAAAACTGACTCGCCACAGGGGAGGGCTCCAATTGTTCAGACTGGCGCATTGGCCGCCGGACGTCCAATGTTGGCCTCTCGAACCGACGCTTGGTTCGCCTCGGTCGCCTGAACGGAGCCCGCCCGATGAGCATTCTCTCACGCACCAGGAACGCTTCAGCCGCAGCGGCGGGAAGCGGTTATTCGCTTCTGGATGGCCAACTCACCATCACTGGCGACCTCGAAACAAAGGGATCTCTTCGAATCGACGGCCGTCTCATCGGTTCCATCCGGTCAGCCGACACGGTGGTCCTCGGAGTCGGCGCCACCATGACCGGAGACGTCCACGCGCGGGAGCTCATCGTAGGCGGCGCGCTGACGGGCAACGTCTTCGCGTCGGAACGGGTTGAGCTACAGGCCACGGCAATTCTGACCGGAAACATCACCACGCAGGTGGTACTGGTACAGGAAGGCGGCGTAATCAACGGACGAGTGGAGATGCATCCGGCGCACGACGCTCAGTCGTCACGTCGCGCGATGGAGCTCGCGGCGGCAATCGAACCACCCGGTCGGGAATAGCGTGTCGCCTCCAAGGCCCGTGCCAGCACGGTTGTCTTCAACGTCACCGGTCGCACCAACCGGGACCGGACGCGGGGATGTCATCCCCATTCACGGCGGTGCCTCTGCGATGACCGTCGAGGCACTGCGCCCCGCAGCGTCGGCAGCGACGGCCACGCCGCCGCGACGTTCGCCTGTGGAATTGCGACCCTGGCGAGTCCTGCTCGTTCCGCCTACCCCGGGCGCGCCGACCCGAATGTTCAACGTCGCCCGCTGGCAGGCGCGCGTCGCGGTGGCGCTCGCAATCGTGTCGCTGCTTGCGGCGGGGGGTTTGGTCTCCGCCGTCGTCCTTGCGTTGGAAAGCCCCGATCTGTTCTCGACCGGCGCCGAAGTCACAGCGCTTCGCGAGCAGCTTACCGCCGCGCGGGACTCTCTCACCCTCGCCAGAACTGCGTTGACCGAAGGCGAGCCCGATATGCTGGATTCGTCCAGAGGTGATGGGGGCACGTCGAGACCCAACGCCGGGGATGCTATCAGCACGCGACGACCGCTACTCGCTGAACGCTTGTCAGGCAGGAGCAAAGCAAATGGAAATTCGATCGACCTCAGCGCGTCCAAATCACTCGCGAGGATTGCCGAACTGCCTGTGATCGGCGCCATCGTGAGTGGATTCTCCGGCGCGCGAAAGCACCCGCTCCTTCACATTGTGCGACCTCACCTCGGCGTGGACGTTTCCGCACCATCCGGGACCCCCATCACGGCGCCGGCACCAGGTCGTGTGGGCTTCGTCGGCAGGAGGTTCGCCTTTGGTCTCATGGTGGAGATAGAGCATCCCAACGGAGTTGTGACGCGGTACGCGCACCTTCGCGAGGCGCACGTGACCGAGGGCGCTGTGGTGACGCGAGGAGAACTCATCGGAAACGTAGGGTCGAGCGGATTGACGACCGGACCCCACCTCCACTACGAGATGATCGTGAACGGCCGGCAGGTCGATCCGCTTCGCTTTCGCATGCCCAAGGAGGGTGACAGTTCGGTGTCGGCACAACACCCCGGAGTCCCTGTGGGCCCAAGCGCTGGCGGACTCCACGAGGACGTACCGCCGGCAGCCCAGCTTCCACCAGCGCCGCCCGCGCGTTAGCTGCGGTGTAGCAAGCGCGACCGTTGTCAGGTACGGCTCCTGCATTTTGGCAGGCACACCTGACATGGAGCGCTGACGATGAGCAAGCTGCTGCGCGGCCTGGCCGCGGGGTACGGGGCGAAGAAGATGGGCGGGGGGTGCTTCAGCACCGTGTTGATCTTCCTGCTCCTGTGGTGGCTACTGGGCCACTTCGGCCTGTTCCGTTAGCGAAGCCATGTCCGAGCAGGACGAGGCGGATCGCCGAGTCGCGGGCGACCGCCGCGAGCGACCGGGCGACGACGTGCGGCGACATGTCCGCAAACCCGCTTCGCCGGTGGTGTATGTCCTTCGGTCACTCGGACTCATCATCGCCCTGCTTGGCGTGATCTACTACGCGCTGGAGAACACGCGACCCATCTATGCCGGACGCGGCACACTCGCCGAAGAATTGAGAAAGCGCTCCGACGCGATTCCGGCGCCAGTTGCGGCGGGTGACAGCTCGCAGACAGATCAGTTGATGGCCACGCCCAAGTTCCAGGACGAGAAGCGAAACTTCTTCGAGGATCTGATGCGGCTGAAACAGGTGGATTCCGCCCGCGCGGATTCCATCGCGCAGTATGCCGTGCGCGAGGCATATGTTCGCGGCATCTCTCCAGCAATCGTCTTCGGCGTCATGCTCACCGAGAACGCAAAGTTCATTTCGAATGCGACGTCGAATGTGGGCGCCGTGGGATTGATGCAGGTCTACCCGAAGATCTGGCTCACCAAGGAGATGTCGGCATTGTTCGGCCGCGACTTGGCGACGGATTCCACGAACGTGAAGTACGGCGTTTTCATCCTCAGCAAGTATTTCAATCCGCGCACGAAGGCGGGAACTGTGCGCGAGCGTGATTGGGCCACGGCGCTGCTCCACTACAATGGGTGCGTCACTGGCAGCAACACGCCCAACTGCAAACGATATCCGAGCAAGGTGAAGACCTTCGTGGAGCGGTCCGCGAAATCGATTTGCGACGGCAGAGGGTTCTACGATTGCATCGCCAAGCCGTTCGTGCAGGGCCTGTTCGGCTCGACGGACTCCAGCAGCACGAGGGCCACCAAATAGGAGAACCGCTACGCGACCCTAGGCGTGAAGCGCTTCCTGCGCGGCGCACTCGGCTTCGAGTTGCAGCGTGACATGAGTGATGCCAAAGCGTTCGCGGAGGATGGAGCAGAGTTGCGGTAGCACGTCGCGGTCCGGGCGCGATCCATCCACGGCGACGTGTGCCGACAGCGAAATTCGTCCGCTGGTGATGGACCAGATGTGAAGGTCGTGCACGGCCTGCACTCCGTCGACTTCCGTGAGTGCGTCGCGCACGCGGTCGGGATCAATGCCGGTGGGCGTTCCCTCCATGAGCACTTCGACACTCTCCTTGAGGAGTGCCCACGCGGACCAGCACACGAGCAACGCGATGACGACCGAGGCCGCGGGATCCGCCCAGCGCCAGCCGAGGTAGAGTACGGCGGCGCCGGCGGCCACGGTGCCGATGTTGCCGACGGCGTCAGTGGCGACATGAAGCCACGCGCCGCGGATGTTGAGGTTGGATTGTCGCCCTCCGTTGAGTACCCACATGCCGGCCACGTTCACCACAAACCCGCCAGCCGCAATTGCCATCACCGCACCGCCAAGGACGTCGGGCGGCGCGGTAATACGGCGGTAGGCCTCGAAGCAGACCCAGACCGAGATCGCGATGAGCGTTGCGGCGTTTGCCAAAGCCGCGAGGATCTCGGTGCGGTAGTAGCCGTAGGAGTTCCTTGGCGTGGGGGGGCGGCGCGAAATCCAGGCCGCGAACAGGCTGAGGCCGAGTGCGGCGACGTCGCTGAGCATGTGCCCTGCGTCGGCGATGAGCGCAAGCGAGTGCGAATACCACCCACCGCCCGCTTCGGCCACCGTATAGAGCGCCGTGAGGACCAAGACGATGCTGAGCCTGCGGGTATTGCCTCCCGCATCGTGGCTGTGCGAATGGCCGTGTCCGTGGCCATGCGAGTGATCGTGTCCGTGATGGTGTCCCATGCCAAATCCGCGCGGGGATGGTGTTGACCCGAGAAGGCATGGAGAATACTATGGGGCAGTATACTACGCAACGATCTGCTCCCCAGGGCTGGTCGAGAAATGTCGCGTCTGCCGACTCGGCTCTGCCGAGCCGCGGACGTCGACCTGCTTTATTCCACGAGGACCGCGCCCCATGCCGCATACCGTTCGTGAACAGACAAAACTGTTGAATCGCGTTCGGCGATTGCGGGGACAGATCAACGGCATCGAGAAGCTCCTCGAGCGCGACGCGGATTGCGGCGTGGTGCTTCAGACACTCGCGGCGTGCCGCGGCGCGATCAACGGGCTGATGGCGGAGATCCTCGAGGATCACATTCGATATCACGTGGTCGATCCCGATCTCGATCCGACGTCCGATCAAGCGGAAGCCACCGAACAGCTGGTCGATCTGGTCCGCAGCTACCTCAAGTAGCCCTGGCGTCCACGCCTGAACTGGCGCATCGCGCAGGAACACGTCCGCCAACGACGTCCGAACACGACGATGACTCAGACCCTTCCGTCGCCCGAGCTGCTGTACCTCCTGCACACCGATCCGAGCGACCTGGCTGAGGCGCTGGCGGGAGTGCGCGCGCCTGATATCGCCGAGGCAATGCGCGCGCTGAGGCCGGAAGAGGCTGCGAAGGTCATGGCCGCCATGCCATTCGAGCTCGCGGTGCAGGTCTTCGACGAGCCGGAACTCACGCACCACCGGTGCGAGGTCGTGACGCACATGGATGAGCGCGCGGCCGCCGCGCTCATCGAGGCGATGTCGTCAGATCAGCAGGCTGACCTCTTTCGGGAAGTAGCGCCAGGCAATCGCGCGCGACTGCTGAAAACCCTCGACCCCGAAACACGCGCTGCGCTGAGCGGACTGCTTGAGCACCACCCGGAAACGGCTGGCGGCATCATGACCACCGAGTTCGTGTCGATGCCTTCGACATGGACGGTGGACCAGGCCCTGTCCTATATCCGCGACGTGGGCCGCGCGAAGGAGACGATTTACGCGATCTATGTGCTGGACCCCGAGTCACAGGTGCTGGTGCATGCCGTATCGCTCCGAGAGCTGATGCTCGCGGAACGCTCGCAACTGGTGGGGTACGTTGGCGAACACCGTACGCCGCTCAGTGTGCGCGCCAACACTGATCGTGAGGAAGTCGCCCGCATCATCTCCAAGTACAACCTGCTTGCAGTGCCTGTGCTGGACGCTGGCCAACACGTGATCGGCATCGTGACGGTGGACGACGTGATCGACGCGATCGTCCGCGAATCCACCGAGGACGTCCAGAAGTTCGGCGGTATGGAGGCGCTCGATGCGCCGTACATGGACATCAGCTTCGGCGCGATGATCAAGAAGCGCGCGGGCTGGCTCTGCGCTCTTTTCCTCTCCGAAATGCTTACCGCCACCGCGATGCAGTACTACGAACACGAGATCGAGAAAGCGGTGGTGCTGAGCATGTTCATACCGTTGATCATGAGCTCTGGAGGCAACTCCGGCTCGCAAGCCACGTCGCTGATCATCCGTGCAATCGCACTTCGCGAAGTGAAGCTCAAGGATTTCTGGCGCGTGGCATCGCGCGAACTGCCAACGGGCATCGTGCTGGGTTTGATCCTCGGCGCCATTGGCATCGTGCGGATCGTCGTGTGGCAGCACATCGGTTTTTACAACTACGGGCCGCACTTCCTCAAGATCGCGTTGACCATCGGCGCCGCGCTCGTGGGCGTCGTGAGCTTCGGCTCTCTCGCGGGCTCCATGCTGCCGTTCCTCCTCAAGCGACTTGGCTTCGATCCAGCAAGCGCGTCGGCACCGTTCGTTGCGACGCTGGTCGACGTGACCGGGCTGGTGATCTACTTCACGGTAGCGACACTGATCCTGCGGGGTACGTTGCTCCCGGGTTGAGGAGATCGGGAGATCAGCGCTGGACGCGCAGTGCACGCGCGCTATCGCTCGGGCTGTTGTATCTCCCGCACACCACCCCAAGCAACCTGACTGGTGCGCTGGTATGAGCGTGCGTGCACCCGAGTCACCGAGGCGACGCGCGCCGAGGTCCGAAGAGGCCGCCAAGGTCAAATTTCGTCGCGCCGTTCGAGCTCGCCACGCCTGCCGTCGGGACCAATGGGACAACTCACCGACCAGTTCTGGGGCGATCGAAGTGGCACGGTCATCGACCCTTACGGTTACCAGTGGACCATCGCAACGCGCAAGGAAGATCTATCGCATGAAGAGATGGACCGCCGGTCGCAGGAGTTTTTCAGGCAATTCGAAGAGGAGCCGGCTCACGCGTAAGGACAGCCATTGGCGCCAGGGTGCGGGCTGACGTGTGTCGCGCCGAACGCGGCGGCCTCTCGGCCGCCGTTCAAGGGCACGCGAACTGCGTTGTCCATCTGTGTCCCGAGTGAATTGCGTGGAGGCACAGCATGAAAACGCATCGTGTAGTTTTCAATACAGTGGCCCTTGCACTGCTCGTTGGCGCGATATCCAGCACGGCCGGTGCGCAGGGCCGCGGAAGAGGTCGCGGCGATCAAGGCGACCACGACAGGCAGGGCGATCGTGGCCGCGTCTCGGCGGACGAGCAGCGGCGGCGGGAAGACGAGCAGCGTGCGCGCGATGCGCGGTATCGCGCTGCACTCGACCAGCGCGTAGTTGTCGCGCAACAGCACGCCGCTCAGCTCGCGCAGGAACACCGCTCCGCCATGGCGGCGCAACATGCGCAGTATCTCGCAAACCTGCGCGCTCAGCAGGAGCGTCTCCGGGCCGAGCGCGACTATCGCAGGGATCCGTACTTTACGGCGCCGCCGCAATATCGCTATCACTACTCGAATTTCAGCCGCACCACGAACCAGTACGGCGCCGACCAGCTAAAGCAGGCGGTGAATGTCGGGTACCAACAGGGGTACCAAAGCGGTCGCGCCGACAAGCAGGACGGGCGTCGATCGAATTACGCGCAATCCTATGGCTATCTGGACGCCAACTACGGATACAACGCCAGCTACGTGGAGCAATCGGATTACAACTACTATTTCCGCGAGGGCTTCCGCCGCGGCTATGCGGACGGATACGCCAATGCCACGCAATATGGCAGTTTCCAGAACGGCACTCCGTTGATGCTTGCTGGCGTGCTCGCCGCGATTCTCGGCCTCGCACAAATTCACTAATCGCCCGGGTTTATCGCACCGAACGGTCTTGCAGATCCTTTCTCCGCTCGGCTGACGACCCACTCACGATGGCAACCTGAGTTCCAGCAAGCGCAAGGGAGCCGACGCCCTCTTGGGCGCCGGCTCGCCGTCCATCAGCTGGTGACTACGCGATTACGCGACCTGCATGTGCTCCGTGAGGGGACCAAGCACCTCACCCACCTGGCTCACTTTCGTGCACGGAAACCCGCCACGCCTCGCGTGGTCACGAATCATCTCCTCGGTCTCGGCCAAGTAGACACAATAGATCCGGTCCGACGTGACGTAGCTCTGCTCCCATTGAATTCCCTGCCCAACGTCGCGCAGCGCGGCGTTGGAGATCTTCCCGATGTCCTTCAACTGCGCGGCCGAGAGACTGCCCGCGCCGGGCAGGTCCCGCTCGATGACGTATCGCTGCATGATCTCGATCTCCTTGTGGATGGTGTGTCGTGATGTGAATGAATCGATGCCTCCGGACGTGCCGAGGCGCTTAGCAGTGCACGCGCGGGTTCCACGGCGCGAACGGCCCGCTGGGATTCGTGCGCTGCGTCCACACGTGCCGCCCCCATAAGCCAAAGGCGTCGTCTGGCAGGAAATGCTGCCCGAACAGGGTTGGCGCCGGCGCGGTCTTCGGTATTGCCGCGAACGGTACGATGAACTCCACACCAACGAGACTCATCTCGCCGCTGGTGCCGGCCTCGTAAATCAGTACTTTGGGATGAAGTTGATCCACGACGCCGTCGATGAGGGCCGGTCGGCCGAAGTGAACGCCCATGGCGCCCAGGTCGCCGTTGGACATGTAGTCAGTAAGCGCGACGAAATGGCCGGCCAGCATCGCCGGGGGTATACGTACATCACAGGATATCGAGCACCACCAGCCGTAACTCCGTGGCAACTACGGGGACTTTCAACTCGCCCACGGCGAACCCCGGGACACTTCGGTGTAGCCTGCATTCTTTGCCATGGCCAGACTCACGTAGGGTGCAAGCGATGAACGCAACGCCTCCACCTCGGGCGGAACGATCGGAATGACCGGAGTGACGGGTGCTGTCGACTTGTCACTCCCGCATGCGCCTGCCCACGCGAGGGGCAGCAATGCGGTGACCACGATGAAACGGGTACGGACCTTCATACTCCTGATCCTCTGCAATGTGTGATGGGCTCCGCGCCGGCATTCGTGACATCCTCGGCCGGCGGTTCAACCGGTTTGACTTTGACCGATGAACCAAGCAAGCCGGATTCTCTGTAGGGAGAATGACCGCGCGTCCGCGTCCCTTGCCCGATCGTCCGGAAGTCGTTTTCGCACCTTCCCTCTGATCCCGCCAGCCATGGGTCTGGGGTGGGCCCGCGCTCAGGCATTGCGCGATCGCCCCACGCCTCCGTTGGTGCGGGCAGAGCTGGCGCGCATCGTCGCGGCATCGCTAGCGTGCTCGCCGAACGTTTCACGCAGCTCGTTGGCGTGGCACCAATGCTCTATCTCACGCGTTGGCGTCTGCAACTCGCCGGCCCAACAAAGCGCGGCGAAGCATCCGCACCCCTGTCACCCTGAGTCGACGTCCGCCCAGGCCCGGGGCCCGAGGGGACGAATCAGCCTTCGCGCAGGGTCTGGAGTTGGCGCGCCAGCTCGGCACGCGGTGTGGCGCCCAGACGCGCGTCGAGCGCGCGCTCGTGTTCCGCCAGCAGGGAGGATGCCCGATCGTAGGCCGCTCGGCCATGCGCCGTAACGGTGGCCCGGATGGTCCGGCGATCCTCCGGATCAGGAGCGCGCGCCACGAAGCCGTCGGACTCCAGGCGATCCATGATCTGCGTGATGTTGGACTTTCCGCAGCAATGACGCTCCGCCAGCTGCGACAGCGTCAGTGGCTCGGCGGCGAGGATCAGGTGGCGAAGCGCTCCCAACTTGGCCAGCGATAGCCCCACTTCCGCCAACGCACCCTCGGCACGCGCTTCCACCGCACGAGCGGCGTCGAGCAGGAGGAGGGTCAATGCGCACCCTTTCGGGGTTCCGCGACAGTCGTCGGCCATCAGGGAAGGCTAGCGGGTTGGGGCCAAAGTTGTGATAGGACGACTCGGGAGCTGAAATTGGGATACAGTTCATTCGAGGGCAATGACTCCTCCCAATTGCCCTCGCAGGCGCCTGTCCTACCAAGGAAAACGAATCAGGGCTTGGCGCTTGCACACAGGGTTGCTAGCATCCCGCAGGCGCAATGCCGACACGCGCCCATGGTACCCGCCACCGTCTCCCTCAGTCGCACAATGAATCCTACCGTGGTTTGCCGGCGCGTTGCGCCCATATTCGTCACTCTCGCTCTCGCGCTGCTGTGTGGCTGCGCGGACAGGAACGTGCCGTCCCCCGCTAGTACGCGGAGCGGTACTGCATCCGCCGGCGAAGTCGTTGTCGACTCCGCCGTGATGTCACCGCCCAGCGCGCCAGCCGCTGCGGCGCCCGCCAGGCCGCCTCAGGAGGCGAAGCCGCAGGCATCGAGTCAACGGGAGGCGTTGCCCATCGGCGAGCTACCCAAGCGGTCGCATCAGGACAGCGTGGCGCTTGCAAGCATGACGAGGCCCGACACGGCACTCGACAAGTTATGGCCGGTGAAGATGCCGGAACCTCTGCCGGGAGCGATCCTGCCGGCAAAGCGCATCGTTGCCTTCTACGGCAATCCGCTTTCGAAAAAGATGGGCGTACTCGGGGAATATCCGAAGGCGGAGATGCTTGCGAAGCTGGACCACGAGGCCGCCCGGTGGGCAAAGGCCGATCCGTCGCATCCGGTACAGCTTGCCCTTCACCTGATCGTCACGGTAGCACAGGGCGATCCCGGAAAGACGGGCCTTTACCGGCTCCAGCATCGCGACGCGATGGTGAACGAGATCTATGGCTGGGCGAAGGAGAAGCACGCCCTGCTCTTCCTGGACGTTCAAGTGGGCAAGAGTACCGTGCAGGCGGAAATCCCGCGCCTGCGCGAGTTTCTGTCAAATCCCGACGTGCATCTCGCGTTGGATCCCGAGTTCTCCATGGCGCCGTCAGGAGCAGTGCCCGGAAAGAAGATCGGAACGCTTGACGCGAAGGACATCAACTGGGCGGTGAACTTCCTCGATGAGATCGCGAAGGAGAAGAATCTTCCGCCAAAGATCCTCATCGTGCACCGGTTCACGCGCAAGATGGTGACGAACGCGAAGAACATTCACTTTACGCCGCACGTGCAGGTCGTGATGGACATGGACGGGTGGGGGCCGCCCTGGCTCAAGTTCGACTCCTATCACGACTATGTGAAGAAGGACCCGGTACAGTTCACCGGCTTCAAGCTCTTCTTCAAGAACGACATCAAGAAGGGGGGCGAAATGCTGACCCCGCCGGAAGTGCTGCGGCTGTATCCACGGCCGTTGTACATCCAGTATCAATAGGGCTGGGCCGGCGCGCGCTTACAGCGTATTCACGGCGCGCGCCGCGATGAGCACTACCGACGAAAACGAGATGCCTGCCTGCACCATCATCGCAAGCTTGGCCCACATGGACAGCACCGGCGCGTCGGTCGGCGAGAACGCTGTGCTCGTATTGAAGGCGACGAACAGGTAGTCCACGTAGTGCGGGCGCCAGAGATCCTCTTCCGCCATGGTCTTGTCGGCGCCGCTCGTGGCGTCGAGCGTCATCTGGGGGAAGAGAAATGCGCCCCTGGTGTGTGCCTCCCGCCGTTCGCGCGCGTTGGGGCCACCGGCATCGAGACGCCAGTATACCGTGGCGAACACCACTACATTCGTCACCCAGATGACGGTGGCCGAGCGAAGTAGATCGATGGCGTTGGCGTGACCGTGCACAAGGGCGAGTAACAACCTGGCGACGCTCCACAGCAGCACGGCGGTAAGGATGCCGAGTATCGTGTAGCCGAGAATGTTGTTGAGAGCATGCCGGCCGCGCGCCCGCGCCACTGCGGCCGCGACGGCGATTGCCGACACGATTCCCGCGATGAGCCAGGGCGGGCCGACGCGCAAACTTTCCGGTAGCGCAAAGTGGAGGGCGACGGCCGCAAAGGTTCCGATGACGGCTGGCCATCGGCCTTCTGGCCGCTTGACGTCCGACGGGTGAAAGTTGATCACACCTGCACAGGCAGGGTGGCCATCAGATCAGTCCCCGACCCAGCTACTCACGTGCCACCGTACCATTCGTAACCGAGATCACTCCAATAGCCACCGTTGCGCGCCGGCATGAAGATGATCCTCGTGAGATACTTGGTGTTCTTGTATCCCAGCTTCACGGGCGAATGGACGCGCGCCGGCGCGCCATGGCCCGGCGTGAGCAGGGTTCCGTCCATGCCATACGCTACGAGAGTCTGCGGGTGCATGGCACTCGCCATGTCCCAGCTCTCGTGATAGTCCTTGTCGAATCCGGCAAAGTCCACGTACTGCGCGTCGCTGGTTGCACCGGCCGCCCGTGCGATATCGCTTACCCGCACTCCCGACCATTCTGCGCGCGCATTCCAGCCTTCCACGCAGAAATGATCGACCTTCTGTGTGATCCGCGGCAGCTTCATCAAGTCGTCGAGCGTGAGGGACAGTGGCGTCCTGACGGCACCCGATACCTCGAGCTTCCAGACGCCGCGCGCTGACGTATCCCACATCGGGACGTTGTCGGAAATGAAGTACTTCGGAAAATCCTTGCCGGCGGTGCCGGCTGACGCCGAGACGTGGTCCATCTCGGTGTGACGAAAGAGTCCGCGCTCCAGGCCCTCATTCTTCCCCTCCACGCGATCCAGCAACTTCGACGCGCTTTTGGGATTGGCATTGCACGCGGCCAGCATCGCACCGGAAATGGACGCGGCAGTAACGGTTAGAAATCGGCGTCGGTCGATGCTCATGAGTGCGGAGTCTCCGTCTCGCGAGTGGCCGGAGCCGCTGGTCCGAAAAGATGATAAAACGGCCGTGCGTTCCGCGCTTCAGGAGAGCGATCTCGGTTGTACCAGCCGGTGATCATGGAACGGAGTGAGTAAGGGTCCACGGCGAAGACCATGACCACGTGCCCGATGGCGAGCAGCAATAGCGCAACCATGGCCGCGAAGTGGGTGAAACGCGCCCACTTGTAGTTGACGAACAGCGCCGTGATGAAACCCAATGTCACGGGCTTCCAGATGGCGAGTCCGCTCAGGACGATGATGATCCCGAGGATGGGCATGGCGAAATAGGCACTCTTCTGGAGCGCGTTGTGCTTGCCACCAACCGGATGATCCTTGCGCACGAACAGGTAGAACTTCACCATCTCCACTGCGTCGCGCGCGTCGCCCGTCCGCGGCACCAGGTCGCGCCATTCGCCGTGCAGGAACAGGAATCCGAGGTACAGCAGGCCGTTCGCGACGAGCAGCCACATCATGGCAAAGTGCCAGTGTCGCGCGCCACCCAGCCACGCACCAAAGGTCAACCAAGCCGGTATGGAGTGGCCTTCCCACGGATTGAGCGGAAACGATTCCCCTGGTCGGGCAAATGCGGGGTGCGCGTTGAAGATGCGCATACCGCTTCCGGCCATGACCACGATGGCGACGACGTTCACCCAATGGGTGAGCCGCACGACCCAGTGATTGCGCCTGACGAACTGGGTCATGAACTAACGGTCTCCGCGCACGGGTGCCGCATCGCGTTCCGCGAGCAGCTTCGCGACAACCTTGTCCTGTTCATCGTAGCGGCCCTCACCGAAATGATAAAAGCGCATCGCGCCCGTCGCGTCAGCGTAGTACATGGCTGGCCAGTACTGGTTATGGTAGGCATTCCAGATCTTGTTTTCGTTGTCGATCACGACGGGAAAGTCGATCCCCAGCTTCTTGACTTCCCGACGCACATTCTCCGGAACCCGCTCGCGGGCAAACTCCGGTGTGTGGACACCGACCACGACAAACCCTCGATCCTTGTATTTGCTGTACAACTCCTTCACGTGAGGTAGCACGTTCAGGCAGTTATAGCACTCGAAGGTCCAGAATTCCACCAGCACCACCTTGCCGCGCAGCGATTCCGGCGTGAGTCGCGGCGAGTTGATCCACTCCGAACCGCCATCGAAGCCGGGAAGCGCTCCGTCTGCTGCGGAAAGGGAAATCGCGGCCGCGCGTGCCTTCTCCTCTGCGGCGAAAGCGTCGAGCGAGATGCCTGCGATGGGCTTGGCAACCGCGCCCGGCGTCAGGCGCGAAACAAGCAGTTCCTCAGCGCTCGCCGTCTGCACGAGTCCACCCCGCGAAAAGAGCGCGACGTCCCAGCCGAAGAAGATCGCGATGACGGTGACCAGGGTCGCGAACCCGAGCACGCGGCGAACGACGACATCCGCGGCGCCTGCCTGCCTGACCCGCGCAATGATGCGTGCGCCCAACGACGTGACGACGGCCAGCGACATGACAGCACCCAGGGCAAAGGTAAGGAAGAGCATTGCGGCGCGCGGAGCGGTGCCACGGGCGCCCGCCGCGATGACCAGGCCAAGAATGGGGCCGGCGCACGGCGCCCACAACAGGCCGATCGCCATGCCGATGACTACGTTAGCCACCGGCGCGCCGGATCTCTCGCGTGTTCGTGAAATGAGCTGTCCGCCCAGGTGCGTGAAGGGACGGGCGAGGGCGGTGGCAGCGGACTCGGAGATGAGCGACGTGCCGACCACCCCCAGGAGTGCCAGCGCGGCGTACCGTCCAATCTCGTTGGCCACGAGGAGCCAGTGGGCGGTGGCCGCGGCAAGCAGGGCCGCTACAGTGAAGGCGAGCGCCAGGCCGCCCAGCATCGGCACGGTCTCGCGCGAGAAGTTGCGTCCCGAGCGGGCGAAGACCAGTGGAATGACCGGAAGGATGCAGGGACTCAGGATGGTGAGCACACCCCCAAGAAATGCCAAAAGCAGCCATGTCACGGCAAGCGCATCCCTTCAGCCTGGAGTGCGGCGACCACCCGCGCCCGAAGCGGTGCGAATTCTTCGGACAACCCCCCCGAGTCGCGGACTGCATCGAGGAAGGCACGCTCGAAGTCGAAATGAGAGGTGCAATTCGCGCACTCCTCGAGATGGGCGGCCACGCGAACCTGCCATTCCTCGGGCAGCGCGCCGTCGAGATAGGGCCACAGCTGCCGAACGATCTCGCGACAGACCTCAGGCTTTGGCATGGGCGTCACCCAGTGTGGGATGGGGAGTAGAGTCCGGTGGATTGGCTCCGTCGTTGAAGCCGGCGTCCACGGCGAACCGGACGAGGGCCTCCTGCAACTGCCGCCGCGCGCGATACAGTCGCGAGCGAACGGTTCCCACGGGGATGCCAAGGGCATCTGCCGCTTCCTCGTACCGCAGGTCCTGCACATCAACCAGGCGGACGACGTCGCCGAAGATCGGATCGAGTGCGGCGATCGCTTCGTTGAGCGCGGGCGCCAAGTCGAGGCGCGCGAACATGTCTTCCACGCCGCTGTCGCGCGCCAACGCATGCAGCTTGACGGCCGCAAAGGTCTCGAGCTCCATGTCGTCACCCACGGCCGTAACCCACCGTTCCCGGGCCCGCTGCGCAAAGAATGTGTTGCGGCAGATGGCGGACAACCAGCGCCGACAATCACTGCCTGGCACAAACGTGTGCCAGTGACGAAACGCCTTCAGGAATGTGTCCTGGACGAGATCTTCGGCGTCAACTGCATCGCGGGTGAGCGCCTGAGCAACACGCGCCACCGCCGGCAAGAGTGGCAGCGCCACTGTCGCGAATTCCAGATCACGTGACGCCTCGGGATCGGTGCTCATGCTGGCAATAGCGCTTGTGGCTGGAAAGAGTTCCGTCCGCACCACCGGCGCGGCTACGCCGGCAGCAGTCCCATGAGAATTACCACGTGATGTTCCTTCGCGTCATCCACTAGTGGAATTTCGCCGTCAGCGCGCACTTCGCCATCCAGCGATACGCTGGTCACGCCTGTGCAAACGCCCTGCGGATTCTCTACCCGAATGACATACGTCGACTGACGGTAGCGGTACGTGAGTGAGTACTCACCCCAGTGCGTTGGAACGCAGGGCTTGATGGTCAGCCGCTCTCCGCGCTTGGAAAAGCCGAGAATTCCCTCGATGGCTGCCCGGTAACTCCAACTCGCCGAACCCGTATACCATGTCCACCCGCCGCGACCCACGTGCCCGGGAGCGTCGTAGACATCGGCAGCGATGACGTAGGGCTCCACGTTGTACCGCTCCGCATCCTCGCGCGTGCGCGCGTGGGTGAACGGATTGAGCAGATCGTAGAGGTGGAACGCACGGTCACCATTGCCGAGCCCCGCCTCGGCCAGCACGGTCCAGAGTGCGGCGTGCGTGTATTGCGCGCCATTCTCGCGCACCCCCGGAAGATACCCCTTGATATAGCCAGGATCGTGGGCCGTCCGGTCGAACGGAGGCGTGAGCAGCAGGATCATCCGCTCGTTGTCCCGCACCAGTCGCTCGCCCACGGCTCGCATGGCCGCGCGCGCCCGCTCGGGCTGGCCCGCACTGGACAGCACCGACCAGCTCTGCGCGATGGAGTCGATCTGGCACTCGGATTCGGCCGCAGAGCCCATCGGGCTCCCATCGTCGAAGTAGGCGCGGCGATACCACGCACCGTCCCAGCCGTCACGTTCCACCGCAGCGGCGTATTCGTCGGCACGGTGACGACAACGATCAGCGACGGCGAAGTCCTGCCGCTCCGCGGCATGCTCGGCAAAGCGATGCAGTGTGGCGATGAGAAACCACGCCAGCCATATGCTTTCGCCCTTCCCGTTCACGCCCACGCGATTCATCCCGTCGTTCCAGTCGCCGGCGCCGATGAGCGGAAGGCCATGTACTCCACGGGTGCACGCGCGATCCAGGGCCCGCACACAATGCTCGTACAGCGTGCCCGTCTCACCGGAGTCAGTGGGCTTGTCGTACACCTCGTGCTCATCAGCTGTGAGCGCCCGCATGTTCAGAAACGGCGCCGTCGCGTCCCACACACCGGTGTCGCCAGTGACGCGCACGTAGTGATCGGCGGTGAACGGGAGCCACACGAGATCATCGGAGAACTTCGTACGCACGCCGCGCTGGCTGGGCTCGTGCCACCAGTGCTGCACGTCGCCTTCCCGGAATTGATGCCCTGCGGCCCGCAGCAGGTGTTCTCGCGTCACGTCGGGTTCGGCGTACACAAAGGCCATCCCGTCCTGTAGCTGGTCGCGAAAACCGTAGGCGCCGCTCGATTGATACAGCGCGGAGCGCGCCCACATGCGACACGCCAGTGCCTGATAGAGGGACCAACGATTGACCAGCGCGTTGAGGTCGCGCGAGGGCGTATCAACGCGGATGATGTTCAACCGTTCATTCCACGCCTGTACGGCGACGGCCGTCTGTTCCCGCGCCCGATCGGGTGCGCCACAGCGGGCAATGATCGCACGCACCTCACCTTCGCCGCGTGCAGCGCCAAGGAGCATGACGATGTCGCGCGATTCACCGGGCTTGAGTTCGATGGTGCAGCGCAAGGCCGCACAAGGATCGAACCCTGCCCCCGTCACCTCCCGGAGTGTCTCGTGCCTGAGCGCCACTGGCTCCGACACGTCGCCATTGCGACCGAGGAAGCCCGTTCGGTCAGCAGTAGCACTGGTCACCGGCTCGCTGATCCAGGAAAACGCCACTTGCGACGCGAATTCTTCGCCGAACGAATTCTGCGCAAAGATGGCGCCCGTCTCCTTGTCGCGGCTGGTGTGAACCTGAATGCGCGTCTGCTCGCGGTCGGCGCCCAGCGCCCACTCCACATAGCTGGTCAGGATGATGCGCCGCGCCTCGGAGCTCTCGTTGTGAACGTGCAGTATTGATATCCTGACAGGATCATTGGCCGGAACGCTCAGGGACAGCGAGGTCACGATACCGGCGCGTCCATGATCGAATGTGCTTACTCCCGGCGCGTGAACCACGCGATAGGGCGCTGGCCCACCCTCATCGTCGCGCGCAGGGTGCGGGCTGGGAGTCGGGCTCCAGACATGGCCGGTGTCGGCGTCCTGGAGGTAGATCGCGTCCCCGGCCGGATCACTGACGGGATCGTTGAACCACGGGGTGAGGCGATAGAAGTAACTGTTCTCTGCCCACACGAAGCCGGCACCGCGTTCGGTAACGCAGAAGCCGGCGTTGGGATTGGCGATGACGTTTGCCCAGGGACCGGGCGGCACGTGTGCGCCGTCCACGTCGATGTGAAAATCGTCGTTGTCCGACAGGGCGCCAAAGCCGTTGCCGTCGGGGAGGTCAGGCTGCACGATGGCATCACGCACCTCGAGCACCGGCGACAGCGCAGCGCGTTTCGGCTGCGTGGCCGGCCGCACGGTTGCCGCGACGATCTCTCCGAGGCCCACGCCATCGCACACAATGTGAATGCTGGCGGTGGCGCGCAGCATCGCCACGTCCTCCGGTGGCAGTACGTCGCTACGCCGGATGTACACGCCACCCGGGGTTTCCAGCAGGCCACCCTCGGTGGAGGAGATGGCCATCGCGGTGAGGTGGTCCTGTAGTTCCTGGATGTACGACGGTTCCTTCGCGTTGAGAATCACGAGGTCCGCCTTGATGCCTTTGGTGCGCCAATAGTTGTGGACCACGAGCAGTTGCCGCACACTCGGCAACCCTACTTCCGCGCGGATGGTGGCGAGGACAATGGGCCAGTCGCCGGAGATGCCATGGGCCCAGAGGGCGGATTGCCCGCGGCGGTTCGCGGCGCGCTCATGCTGAGGCGCGCGGAGCGCTTCGCGCGGGTAGATGAGCGAACCCGCGAGTTCCTGGTAGAGCGCCGCAGCCTCCGGCGCCACGTCGAGATCACGGAGTTCCACCTGTGCGCCGGTCCACGAGAGCGAGAGCGCTCGCTCCGCGGCGCCGAGGTTTCGGTTGCGATCGGCGGCGGCGAGGGCGTCATCGCGCGTATCCGTAACGATCGTCGTGAAGGCGACGGTCGCCGAGCGACCCGGCTCCAGCCGAACGCGCACGCGGAGGGCGGCAATGGGATCAAGCACCGCTCCTGCCGTGTTCGACAGCGGGCCGCTGGCGTCGAGCGCCAGCGGTGCGTGCGCCTTCCTCCCTCGACCAAGAAATTTGGCGCGATCCGTTTCGCACGATACGGCCGCGACGAGATCGGGACCGGTCGCGACGACGTGAGCGCACCACGGGCGCCCTTCCGTTGCCGAGCGTGGCCGGCGGCTCGCGAGCACGGCGCATTGCTCGGGTAGCCATTCGGTCTGCACGAACAGGTTCTGGAATGCGGGATGTGCCCGATCCGCGGCGGAAGTGGTGAGGACGATCTCGCCGTAACTCGTGAGTTCGATGTCGCGCCGTACACGCGAGCGATTGGTGACTGTCACCCGCCTGATCTCGGTGCGCTCGCGAGGCACCACCACTATTTCCGTGCGCGTGTCGATGGGCCCGTCGGTGCGTTCAAAGACCACCCGATCTGCCGCAAACGACGCGTTGTAGCTCGACGGAACGGAACGTACGGGTTGATGCGCCGCGGACCACACCTCGCCGGACGTGAGGTCGCGCAGGTAGATCCATTGGCCGGTCGCATCGGTGGTCCCGTCCGCGCGCCAGCGATAGACGTCGATTTCACCGGAGCGACTGTACCCCCCACCCGCATTCGTGAGCAGCACCCGATACGACATACCGCCGAGCAGGCCGACGTTCGGCTCCGGTGTATCGGGGCGATCGAACTCGCGAACCACGGCGCGGGCGCGCGGGGCACGAATGAACGGATCGGCGACGTCCACCTGGGGGGCACGCGTGGTGTAGCGACGTGGCACCCGTTCGTCGAGCAGGAGCGCCGCCGCGCGCACTGCGGGATCGCGCATGAAGCGACGCTGCCAGATGCCCTGTCCGCGGTCGAGATCAAGCGCGTTGGCGAAGGCGACGATCGTCATGCCCACGTGATGCGCCATAACGGTTCGCACGATGGCGGGAATGCCCTTTTCGTCGGGCCGCGAGTAGTCGAGTGCATCGTAGAAGCCGTGCGGGCCGAGCGCGCCCATCTTCTCGATCGCGGCAAGATTCCGCATGGATTCATGGGGCGCCACGGCTAGTGCGAGCGCACTGGCGTACGGGGCGATGACGAGATCGCTGGCCAGACCGCGCTTCAGCGCCAGGTCGGGAATGCCGAACGCCCGATACTGATATGTCTCGTGCCGGTCGCGGAGGTTGTAGGCGGACTCTGATATGCCCCACGGCACGCCGCGCGTGCGTGCGTAGGCGATGTGCCGGCGCACGGCCGCGCGGTGTGTCTGGTCCAGCAGGGAAAAGGGTCGTGACGGCATGACGAGTACCGGCATCAGATATTCGAACATGCTGCCGCTCCACGAAACCAGCGCCGTTCCACCATCGGTTGCGGTTAGTGAACGGCCGAGGTGGAACCAGTGCTCGGCGGGAACGTCGTCCTTGGCGACGGCGATGAAACTCGCGAGCCGAGCCTCGGATGCGAGCAGGTCGTAGGTTCCCGAGTCGAGCTTGCCGCTCCGGGCGTCGTAGCCAATGGAGAACAGCCGCCGCTGTTCGTCATAGAACAGCGTGAAGTCCATGTTCATCGCGAGCGCCCGCGCCCGACGCGCGACGTCGCGAAGGCGTGCCTCTGCGTCCGAATGCGCATCGGCGAACTCGTCGCACGCCGCGCACAGTGCAATGAGGTGGCCAGCAAGGTTGCCCGAGTCCACCGCTGACACATATGGTGGATCGAGCACCCGAAGGTTGTCCAGCTCGTACCAGTTCATGAGATGGCCGCGCACCTTGGCCATTCCGTCCATCGCCTCGAGCGCATGTTCCAGCCGTTCGAGCATCGTCTCAATGGGCACGAAGCCGAGATCAAACGCCGATACTGTGGAGAGCAGCTGCAAGCCGATGTTCGTTGGCGACGTGCGCGGCGCAACGAAAGGTATGGGAGTCTCCTGGAAGTTATCGGGCACGAGCCAATGCGTGCTCGCGTCGGCAAACGCCTCGATGTACTTCCAGTGCGCGCGTGCAAGGCGCAGCGCCGCGTCGCGCTCCGGCTTGGTCAACATGAGGTTGACGCGGACGATCGGCTTGCTGAGCTGATGCGCGATCTCGGGGGCGGCAATCCAGGCTGCGGAAATCAGGGAGAGCAGGGACACATTCACGAGGGCGTTCCCGCCCTGGGACGTGACTGTGTGCCGCCACATGGCCACGAGCACCGCGATTGCCACGCCGGTTGCGGGCCACA
Source organism: bacterium (assembly GCA_040003455.1). GTDB lineage: Bacteria > Gemmatimonadota > Gemmatimonadetes > Gemmatimonadales > Gemmatimonadaceae > AG11. Next base: position 32,690 of record JBDUCM010000007.1, on the reverse strand, counting down.
TCCGGCGCCACAACATCTCGCGACCACCGCGGCTGGACCGTTCCACCTGCGAGGCGGTCTGCCATTCGAGCAGGTTGTGGTGCGACACGAATACGCGATATGCGGTGCGTGCGATGGCATCGCAGGCGCCTAGCGCCTGGTGGGGCAGCATCACGATCGCGACGCCAATCTGTTGAAACGCAAGAGAGACGTCCCGCAACCATGCCGCGTAGTATGGCCCCCACGACTCTCCCTCCGGAGGCCGCAGCGCGGACAGAAGGAGTGGCGCAAACCAAGGTGCCGCCATCGTGACGAACGCCAGGAGCAGCCAAGTGATCCCCGCGTTGGGAAGCACCGTCCATCCGGCGAGTATCCAGGCAAGCAGCGCCACAGGCGTAAGGCTCCGGCGCATGTTGTCGAGAATTCTCCATCGGGAGAGCGACGACAGCGGATTGATGGTGCGGCCATGCGCGCCCGGCACGTCGTCCGCCAGCCATGGTGCCAGTTGCCAGTCACCGCGAATCCACCGATGCTGACGACGCGTGGCCGTGAGATAGCGCGTAGGGTAGTCGTCAAAAACCTCGATGTCCGTCACCAGGCCGGCGCGAGCGAACGACCCTTCAATGAGGTCGTGGCTCAGCAGCGCGTTCTCTGGAAATCTCCCTGCGATGGATTGCTCGAACACGGAGACATCATAGATACCCTTGCCGGTGAACGTTCCTTCGGCAAAGAGATCCTGATACACGTCGGACACCGCTGTCGTGTACGGGTCCACTCCGGGGTGTCCCGCAAAGATCGACGAGAACCGCGACGCGTTCGCGCTCGCGAGAGACACACTCACGCGCGGCTGGAGGATGCCGTAGCCTCGCACCACGCGCCCGATGCGCTCGTCGAACTCTGCCCGGTTGAGCGGATGTGCCATGGTTCCGATGAGCGCCACGGCGGCGTCGCGTGGCAACACGGTGTCGGAGTCGAGCGTAATCACGAAGGTGACGGCGCGCAGCCATGTTGTTTCTCCCTCGACTATCGAAAACGCCCCTTCATCGCGCCCGAGCACGTACTCGTTGAATTGCACGAGCTTGCCCCGCTTGCGCTCCCACGCCATCCACGCGCCCTCGGCAGCGTTCCACCGTCGCGCACGGTGGAAGTAGTAAAAAGGAGCGCCGCCCTGTTCACCTTGCTCGAGGTATGACGCATTCAGCGCACGGACGCCTTCCACGGCAGCGCGAATCACGTCCTCGTCGCCGGGTTGGTGCTCCACGGGCGCATCCGGAAAATCGCCCAGCAGCGCGAAACGAATTTCCGGATCGCGGTTGGCAAGGAACTGCACTTCCAGATGCTCGAGTGCCTCCTCCACCGCGGCCACAGTGCCGAGCAGGATGGGGACCACCACCGCGGTTCGATGTTCGGACGGAACACCGAGCTTGAACGACATGCGCGGCAGCCGGTCTGGCGGCAACAGCACAGTTACGAGCTGATTCACGATTGCGACACCGACGTCCGCCGCGGGCCCAATGGCCAGCAACAGCGCGCCGACGATGCCAACGCCTGTTGCGCCTTCGAGCGGATCGAGCAGCAGCGCGAGCGTGCCGGCAAGCGTGAGCCCGAGAGCCGAGAAATACACCAGCGCGGCGCGTTCCTTGGCGAGACGGCGCAGTTTTTCGCCGGTGGCGATGACGCAGCCGATCTGCTGTTCGATCGCGCGCCGTCCCTCGTCAACGAGGTAGTGCCCCACATGCGCTTCGCGCGAGGAGGGATCTGCCGCAGCGGCAGCGGCCACCACCGCTGCCGCCACCGCATGCTCCGCGACAGCTGCCCGGCGTGAGAGGTGCTCCACCACGTGGCGGTAGCTGTCGCGCGTCTCGAAGGTCATGCCGGCATACACGCCGGCAGGATCCCGGCGCAACACGGCCTCCGTCGCGCTGGCTGTTTCCACGAACGTGGGCCAATCGATATTACCAACCGCGCGCAGGCTCGCGATGCTGTTCGCCATGACCAACTGCGTGAGTGCGAGCTGCTGCGTGGAGCGCTGCACCGCCTCCTCCACGCTCATCACTTCTTCCGCGATCCACTGTTCGATCCACAGGAGCGGAGTGAAGTCGGCCCGGCGACTGCGAATCTGCTGCAGGAATCGCGTGAGGAAGGCCGGAGTGAACAACGGTGGGCTGTTGATCAGGTCCTGAAGGGCCCGCCCTAACGCATCGCCCGTGGCGTCAGATGCCGCGAGCAAGCGCTCCACCCAGCGGTCGGCTTCCTCGGTATCCGCAAGATCTGCGGCCGCCCGGAGCGCCATGTGACGCACATTCTCGAGAAACCCAATGCGAAGCATCGCGGGCATGGCCCACAACTCACCCATGTTCAGCGGAGTGACGCGTTGATAGTTCTGCGTCATCAACTCCAGCAGCGCGGGGTCCAGCCGGCCATCGGTATGCGCGATCAACTCCACCGCGATTTCGTACACGCGCGGAAATCCCGCAAACGGGCCAGGTCCAACGAGCTTGGGAAGTTCGTGGTAGTACGTGCTTGGCAGCGTCGCCCGCACTTCGCGGACCTGCTCCTGGACTACGTAGAAATTGTCCAGCAGCCACTCTGCCGCCGGGCTGACTGGCTTTCCGTCCGTCGCGCCGCGTGCGAGCACCCCATGCACGTGCGCCAGCACCCGCTCCGCAGCATCGAGACGTGTGAGCAAGGGTCCGCGGCCGCGTGGGCGTGGCCCCCGTTGCACCTCCACGATCTTCTGCTTCCTGGCCAGCCGGCGGCCGTGTCGTGCCAGCCGGTCAGAGCCGAACAGTTCTCCCAGGATGACTTCGCTCGGGGCGTCAGTCGCCTGACTGGTGCCGGGGCCGGTCGACATCCGTCGCCAGCCTCTGAAAAGCCTCACGCTGACCGTACTCCCGTTGTCTGTTCGTATTGGAGCATCGCACTGCGGGACACTCACGCGCACGCGCGCGATCCCAGGTATGCAGATTGGGGTCCACGACGAAAACAGCGACGGGTCGTTGCGTCACGACTCAGCCCGCCGTACGATCACCCTGGTCGGTTCGCTTTCGTCGAGCACTTCACATGCGTGGCGTGCTGAACAGCGCTGTCACGCGGCACCCCATTTCAACATGCACGACCTCGGCCACACGGCAGCCTTTCTCTCGATCGCGGCCACTCGTATCGAGCGCGGCCACGCGTCGCATGTGGACGAAGTGTTGGCGGAAGAGACACCCGTGAGCATGGCGTACAACGGCGCCGCGCACGCCGTCATGATGGCGACGCCAAGCGACCTCGAGGACTTTGCCTACGGCTTTTCCCTCACGGAGGGAATCATTCAGCGCACCGATGAACTCACCGCGGTTGGTACCGTGAAATACAGCCGAGGCATCGAGCTCCAGATGGAAACGTCGCGGCCGGTGGCGCCCGACCGGCGCGTGCGACGTCTATCCGGCCGTACGGGATGCGGTATCTGCGGCAAGGAAGACATCGAGCAGGTGCTGCGCGAGATTCCTCACGTCAGTTCAGGCAGGCGCTTTGAGCCGGCCGCCATCGTCCGTGCGATGGAGTCGATGACGCGGCAGCAACCGCTGAACGCGGCCACCGGCGCCATGCATGCGGCCGCGTGGGCCGATGGCAACGGAGTCGTCTCCTTCGTGCGCGAGGACGTCGGGCGGCACAACGCACTCGACAAGGTGATCGGGGCCGTCACCCGCGCAGGCACGGCTGGGCCATCCGGTTTCGTCCTGCTCACAAGCCGAGGGAGCTTCGAACTGGTGCAGAAGGCTGCAGTGCTCGGCGTCGGACTGATTGCTACAGTCTCCGCTCCCACAGCACTGGCTGCGCGCATGGCGCACGATCTCGGGATCACGTTGGCCGGCTTTGCGCGTGACCAGCGTGTCACGGTGTATACGCACGCCCACCGCGTTGTGTGAGACAATGGCTACCGCGCTTGGCAACGGAACCAGGCGTTCAAGGCGAGCACGACCGACGTCCTTCCACTAGCCTCTCCTTATGACACGCTCTCTCCGGTGGTTTGCGCTGGCGTTCTTGTTTTCCCTTCCCGCTGCCGCGGCGCCTGCCCGCATACCGCGGCCGCGGCCACGGGCGCAGCCCACGCATTCATCTGAACCGACCCTGCTGGCATCCGCGCGACAAATGGTGATCGTTGTTACCCCTGGTTGGGATGCCACGTCCGGAACGTTGCGGCGGTTTTCTCGCGGGAATGCGGGAGACCCATGGCAGAGTGCCGGTGCGGCAACCGCCGTGGTCGTTGGTCGCACAGGGATCGCGTGGGGCGATGAGTCTCTCGCATCCGCGCCTGGACAGCCGGTGAAGCGTGAAGGCGATGGCCGTTCGCCCGCGGGAGTCTTTCCGCTCGACACGGCGTTCGGATTTGCTCCGCAGGGAGAAGTCGCATGGTTGCGCATGCCGTACGCATCCTTGCAACCGGGCAGCGATTGCGTGGATGATGAATCATCTGCCTACTACAACACCGTGGTGAACCGCGCCGACGTTCCACGCATCGACTGGAACAGCGCGGAGCACATGCGCCAGATCTCGCAATACCGGCTCGGGGTGATCGTCGGATACAATGCCACCCCTCCCCAGCGCGGCCGAGGGTCCTGCATCTTTCTGCACATCTGGGGCGGGGCCAGCTCATCTACGGCCGGCTGCACCGCCCTCGACGCGGGCGAGCTCGAGGGATTGATGCGCTGGCTGGACCGTTCCAGGCGTCCTGTCCTCGTGCAACTCACCGCGAGTGAATACGCGCGACTCGCGCCGCTGTGGCACCTTCCCCCTGGATGATCCTCTCCTTCCCAAGTGCGTAACACGATGGGTACTGCGGGTACTGCGGGTGCCGTGGCAACCAGCCAGCGAGTTGCACTCAGGCTGCTTCAATTTGGCGCGCTCGCTGTCGTCCTCGTGTCCGCGCCGTACAAGACATTCGATCTCGATCGCTTCTTCGTCCCGAAGGAGCTCGTGTTCAATGCGTGTGCGCTGTTCGTCACGCTTCTCTGCCTCATTCGAGTGAAGCGGGTCGCGCTCGCGCGCGTTGACCAACTGCTGGCCCTCTGGCTCCTCCTTGGCGCGGCATCGGCGGTCTTCGCCACCAATTGGTGGCTGGCCGAGCGAGCGGTCGCAATTTCTTTCGCGGGCGCGGCGTGCTTCTGGTGTGCGCGATCGCTGTCACGGGCCGGACTTGCCAAGCCACTCGTCGCGGCGCTTGCCCTGGCGGGCGTCGTTGGCGCCGCCACCGCGTTGCTGCAAGCCTATGGGATTCGTACCGAATTGTTCAGCCTCAACCGCGCGCCGGGCGGCACCTTCGGCAATCGCAATTTCATGGCGCACCTGTGCGCGATCACGCTGCCGGCTCTACTGTTCTCCGGCCTGCGCGCGCCCACTCGGGCGGCGCTTTTGCGATGGTGCGCGGGCATCGCCATCGTGGCGGCCGCGCTCATCCTGTCGCGAAGCCGGGCGGCGTGGCTCGCGATTGTCGCCGGACTGGTGGTGTTTCTCGTCGCAACCTTCTTCGCAATGCGCACGCGCGACGGCTCGTTCAAGCTGCGCCGCCTCCTCGTGCTTGGGCTGGCTGCAGCAGCCGGCGCGGGCGCGTCACTCGTGTTGCCGAACACACTCGATTGGAAGAGCGATTCCCCCTACCTGGATACCGCGCACAGCCTGGTCAACTACAAGGGCGGGAGCGGCAAGGGACGACTCGTGCAATACGGCAACTCCTTGAAAATGTCGCTACGACATCCGCTCCTCGGCGTTGGGCCCGGAAACTGGCCGGTGATTTATCCAAAGTTTGCGTCCGACGAGGACCCGTCGCTTGGGCAGGACGGGATGACCTCCAATCCGTGGCCGAGCAGTGACTGGGTGACGTTCATTGCGGAGCGCGGCGCTGTCGCGCTGGGCATCCTGGTGCTCGCTGTCCTCGCGCTTGGAATGGACGCGTTGCGCGAGTTGCGCGCGGGCCCGGACGAGGACGCTCGTGTCTCGTCAGCCGCGCTGGCCGGCACCCTCGCTGCGGTCGTGGTGGTGGGAAGCTTTGATGCCGTTCTGCTCCTTCCCATGGCGGCCCTCGTGGGATGGGCGCTGCTCGGCGCGCTGTCGGCACGGTCGCGTGAGCGGTCTCTCGTGGAGGTGCCATGGCCGCTTCGCGGACTCGCGCTCATTCTCGTTGCGGCGCTGGGCGGGCTTGCGGTCGCGCGCAGCGGCACCCAGCTCGCGGCGATGTCACTCTACAGCGGCAGCTCGCGCGCGGCCGCGCTCGAGCGGGCGTCGTCGCTCGATCCGGGCAGCTATCGCATTCACGTGAAGTTGGCGGAAGCGTACAAGAATCGCGGAGACTGCACGCGCGCACGGACGCACGCGACCGCTGCCCGCCAGCTTTTTCCGTCCGCGCCGGCACCGCGCCGAATCCTGGCGTCGTGCGGGGGCTGACAGCAGCGTCTCTTGCTATTCGATCAGCCGCGGGGTGGTACGAGGGGCACGGTCGGCTCTCACGCACATCGACTCCAGGGCCGTCTCCGACGCCTGAAACCATCCGTGTGGAATTGGGCGCAGGCGCTTCTTCACGAAGCGGCTCTCGAACACCAGCCACCCGTCCACCTCGCCATCACTCAGTTTGAGACGGGCCTCGTGTCGCTTGCGGCGCTCCAGCGCCTGACGCGGCGGGACGCGCCGGTCGCGCAACTTTCGCCGTTCCACAGACTGCGGGATGACTTCCCACACCTGCCAGGCAACGGCCTCGCTGTCGACGAACTCACGGAACGCCATGACGGGGGCTACGCGTGCCTGTGAGCGGCGCGTGCCGCCGTGTTCTGCTCGTCCAGCAACATCGTGACGCGTTCCACTTCACCGGCCGCAATCGTTTCGCGCGGCGTGCGCCCTTCGAATTCGGGAAGTGGTGTCTCGAGCCAGAGCACCGCTTCGTCCTGATCGTCGAACCGAATGGACAGCTCGAGCAGCAGCATGTCGCGAATGCGCTTCTTTCTGATGCGTTTGTTCATGGTCGAAGTAATGATTGAAGTGCGAAGCGTGAGCCGCCAGCGGTAGCACGAGTGCCGCACCCCCGCGTGTCGTTCACGACCTGTTTCGTGCCCGCGCCCCGGAGTCTAACCGATTGCAAGGGATACGGCGTGCCATTTTCAACCGGCCCCGGCCATCGACTCATGTCTCGCATGCCCACGTCCGATACTTCGCTGCATGCCACCGGAATCGAGCAACGACGACGCCTCAGGGCGAAGTCGATTTCGACGAGTGTCCGTATGTTTCTGACGGACGATTACGCGTTCCTGGGTATCGCCCGCCGATACCTGGGCCTCGCGCGCACGTCGCTCGGCATGGAACAGGCCTGGGTGGCCGAGCACACCGGCCGCGGCCAAATCGTGTGCGCAGTGGACGGTGTCACGGATCTCATCGACCTCAGCGAGGGCATGAAGGTCCCGTGCGACTGCCCGCTGCGTGTGGAGCGCCAAGGTGCCGACGGGACGACCGTTGTGGGCAGTGTGCCTACGCGCGCCAACGACGACTCGCATCCGGTTGATCATGTATGGCGCGACGTCAATTCCTACGCGTCCACACCCGTCCGATTGGCTGACGGGCGCATCTTTGGCACGCTTTCCTGCGCCAGTCGCGATCGCCGCATGGATCTTGGGCCGAGCGACGCACGGCTGCTTCGTGCACTTGCGGGCGCCCTTGGAGAGGAGATCACCGTCTTCGCCGCACGGGCAGAGTCGCGAGATGCACGACGGGCCGAGATCGAACAGGTGATTACAGGCGACGGGCTGCACATGGTCGCGCAGCCCATTGTTCGCCTCGACACGATGGCGAGTGTGGGTTTCGAGGCGCTCTCTCGCTTCGACGCGTCGCCATTCAAGCCCGACCGCTGGTTCTCCGATGCCGCCTCGTTGGGCGTTGGACTTCCGCTCGAACTGACCGCCATTCGACGCGGGCTTGCCTTGCTGGACCAGATGCCCGAGGAGAGCTACATCTCCGTGAACGCGTCACCCAGTGCCATGTGCAGCGAGGATCTCCTCGATGCCCTCGCCACGGTGGACGCGCGTCGCGTCGTCATCGAGCTCACCGAACATCATTCCGTATCGAACTACGATTCGTTGCGTGGCCGCCTCGCAAACATCCGTGGTCAGGGCGCTCGCGTGGCGGTGGATGATGCGGGCGCCGGCTATGCGAGCTTTCGCCACATTCTGAACCTCCGCCCCGACATGATCAAGCTGGACCGCGGCTTGATCAGCGGCATCTCGACCGACCGCGCACGACAGGCGCTCGTGAGCGCATTGATGCACTTCGCCACGGGCCTGGGTGCGGTGGTCGTTGCCGAAGGAATCGAGACGTCGGAAGAACTCGAATGCGCGGCCTATCTTGGTGTGTCGTTGGGTCAAGGCTACTTCATCGCTCGTCCAGGGCCGGTTCCGGCGCTGCTGGCGTCCTGACGCTGGCCGTCAGCTCACCTGCGGGGCGGCGCTGGCTCGCCGTGTCGTCCAGCGCGCCACGAACCGCATCGCTGAGCGCGGGGATGGTGAACGGCTTGCGCAGGAATCGAATATCGCCCTGTAGCGCGGGTTCATCCTCGAACAGCCTCACGCTGTAGCCGCTCATGATGATCACCCGGAGCGCGGGACTCCTGGTCTGGAGTTGCATGCCGAGGTCCAGTCCCGAAACCGCGCGCGGCATGACCATGTCCGTGAGTACGAGATCCACGCGTCCCTTCTCGTTGTCCCATGCGGCCAGCGCGTCGGCGCCATCCGACGCCTCGATCACTCGATATCCCAGACGCCGCAGGGCGCGGGAGACAAGCTTGCGAAGCAGCATCTCGTCCTCGACGAGCAGGATCGTCTCGGTGCCACCATGAATTTCGAGGGCGTGAGCCACCGGCAGCTCGCCTGCCGCCGCCAGCCCTACGGCGGGTAGATGAATGTGGATGCTCGTGCCGGCACTCACCCGACTCTCCACATCAATCCAGCCATGATGCTGCGTGATGATGCCGTGCGTCGTCGCGAGACCCAACCCGGATCCCTTGCCCACATCCTTGGTTGTGAAAAACGGTTCGAACATGCGGCGCTGGGTGTCGTCATCCATGCCGCATCCGGTGTCGGCCACCGTGAGGCGTGCATAGGTTTCCTGACGCTCGCCACTGCGCGCAACAATGGCATCGTCACCCAACACCACCCGCTCGGTGGTGATGGTCAGGTGCCCGCCCTCCGGCATGGCGTCCCGTGCATTGAGGCACAGGTTCATCAATACCTGTTCGAGCATGCCCGCGTCCGCGTTGACCATCATGGGCGTGCCCGTGCGCACGAACTCCACAGTGATGGTTTCGCCGATGACGCGGGTGAGCATGCGGAGCAGGTCGGCGACAATGACGTTCAGGTCGTGCGGTTGCACGCGCATGGCCTGGCGCCGGCTGAACAGCAGCAACTGGCGCGTGAGGTTCGCGGCACGGTCCACCGAGGAGCGGACGTTGCGCAGGCTCACGATCACGTCAGGCTCGAACGTGTTCTCGAACTCGAGCATTTCCAACTCCATCACCATTGCGCCCATGATGTTGTTGAAGTCGTGGGCGATGCCGCCGGCGAGATGGCCAATCGCGTCGAGTTTCTGGGCGTGCAGGAGCTGCTCTTCGCGTTCGCGGTCCTTCGTGATGTCGCGTCCGACACCGAGGACCCCAACCACCCGGCCATCGGCGCCCACGAGTGGAATCTTCGACGTGTCCATCCATCCGACGCCGCCGCCCTGGAGGCTCAGCCGGTGGATGATGTGCTGTCTCGTACGGTTGCGCTCCATGACATCACGGTCGTCGGCCAGGTATTCCGACGCCAACGCTTCCGGCAACAAGTCGAGGTCCGTCTTGCCGATGAGCTCTTCCGGTTTGGTGAAGCCGGCGATGTTGGCGAACACCATGTTGCATCCGAGATAGACACTCTGGCGATCCTTCCAGAAGATCGTCATCGGCACGGTGTCCATGATCTGCGCAAGGACATTGCGGCTTCTCAGCGCGCCTTCCTCCGCATCCTGGCGCACCTGTATCTCGGCCGCGAGCCGGGTATTCGCATCGTGCAGGTCACCGATCTGCGACGTGATGCGATCGCCCATGGCGTTGAGCACGGCGAAGATGGGACGGAACTCCTTGTACGGCACGTCCATGCTGGGGCGCGTGTACTCACCCGCCGAGTAGCCGTTCACCACGTCGGTGAGTTCCTGGAGCGGACCCCGGAGCAGCCGGCGCAGCAGCAGCCGCACGCCAAAGAGGGTAGCCGCGAGTGCAATCAGGCTCACGAGCACTGCCGTCTTCAACTGCTGCCATACCTGCGCCCGATAGGCGCCCCGCGAAAACGCGACGCCCACTTCTCCCAGGACGGCGCCATCGCGCACGACCTTGCTTAGGCGGAATGCCGTATCGGCAGTGTTCGCACGCTGCACGATGCGCGTGGCGCCGCTGGACTCATCGCGGATGGTGAGCCGCACCACCCGCGGATCCTGCGCGAACGCTTCGCCAATCTTCATCGCGCGATCCATGTCCAGGTCCCAGAGTGGCGACTCGAGGAGCTGCGCTGCTTCGGCAACCGACTCGTCGATGTCGCGCCGGAGTCTCGCATCCTCCCCTCGCACGGCGAGCGTCACGAGCAGCACCAACACCAGAGCGGAACTCATCCCCACCGTGATGGTGAGGCCGAGGAGGAGCCGGCGGATGAGCGACGTGGATGTAACGGGCACCGATGGTGCCGATACCCGTGCCGAGGGCGCGGCCGGCGAGGGACCGCCCGTCACTGATCGCCCTCGACCTTCTCCGCGATGGTGCCCGTCCTGGTTGCGATCCGAATGTGGTCACTCCACGAGCCGCGAATGGCTGCCAGCTCGCCACTGGACGCGATGATCGCCGCGCCCTTGTTGAACTGCGCACGCGCCCATGCCGATTGAGAATGCGCGTCGTTGAAGCCGATGTACGACTTCAGCATGCCGGCAACGAACGCGGCCTGGACCTTGGTTGCCACCCCGGCATTCGCGCTCACATACTCGAGCGTCTTGAGCTCGTTATAATTCACGATCGCGAGATCAATCCGGCCAGCGACGAGCTTCCGGAGGTTCGTCTGTTCCGACGCTGCATATTGGAGCGTAATGGCGCCCGAGCGTTCGAGGTCGCGGACAGCGGCCGGATATTCATAGCCGAGTACCGCCCCCACGACGGTTCCGCGGGGGAGTTCGCTGGCGCGCGTCGCCTTGATCCTTCCGTTGCGACTCATGACGAATGCGGACATGCATTCAAAGAGTGGCTTGTCGGAGAGCGTGATGCCGGTGGCCGGTCGCAGATCAGGCGACATGCTGAAACAAGCGGTGATCTTCGCGTCGATCACCATGCCCTTGCATCGCGCATACGGCATCACGTGCAACCGCACGGTGATCCCCGCGGCGCGAAAGGCGGCACGCACAATGTCGTTGGCGTAGCCTGAACCGTCTGCGCGCGACCAGGGATCCGCCGCATCCTCCACGGCAATGTCCAGCGTCCGCACGGGCGGGCGCTGCGGTGTGGCCGGCGGCGGCGCCGCCAGCATCATCACCACCGTCATTGCACTCACGCACGCGCTGCTCCAGCCAAATCGCAATCGCATCGTTGCGCCCACGCCTCGAAAGCGGTTCACCTTGCTAACGGGAAGATAGTACAAAGGCGCCCCCGCGAGGGCGCCTTTGTACCGAATTGCGACGGCCAGGGGGCCTTACCGGCGCGGCTTCTTGGCGATCGGGCTCTGGAATACCATGTTCGGACCCACATACCCGAATTCGACGCCGGCGCTCTTTTCCACTCCGTGAATGGCCTGCAACAGGGAGTCCAGCGACGCGCGCATCGTGACCTTGCGATCCAGCAGCGTCAGGTCCTTCACGAGGATGTCGGAGCCGTACCAGCGCTTCAATTGCGGTAGTACTTCACGCAACGCGCGGTCGTTCACCGCCAACGTTCCCGTTCTCCACCCATCCGCCTCCTCGCGCTCGGCCGGCGTTGCATCGCGCGGAGACACGCCGGGCCGTAACACCGTGGCGCCGCCGGCCGCGAGCAGCTGCACCGATTCGCCCTGGCGCACTTCGACGGAGCCCTTGTCCACCACGACGGTCACCCCCGAATCGCCCGGATATGCGCGCACTGTGAACGACGTGCCCTTGGCCAGCACGGCCACATCCCGTGCACGGACCTGGAATTCGGGTTTCTTGCCCGGCGCGACATCGAAGGACCCAAGTCCCTCCAGCCGGACGGCGCGGATCTCACCACCACCGAAACTGGTTGGAATGGTCATCTTCGATTCCGGCGCCAGGCGCACCTTGGAGCCGTCGTCGAGCGCCACGTTCCCCATTTGCGCCGTTGCCGATGTGACGATCCTGGCATCGGACGCGCCGAGCGCCTTGCTCACGCGGCCGTTCTCCGCAAGCTTGTCCGCCCAGAACGCGCCTGCCACTCCAATTGCGAGCACCGCGAGCCCGAAGCCGATGGCCTTCCAGTTCGGCGCCCCCTTGGTCATAACGTTGATGTGCTCGGCCGCCTCGTGGCGCGATGCCGCAGCCGCGTCGGCCAGTGCTTGCGGGCTGTGCGCCTCGCCGTGAAGGGCATGCATGACCGCGTCCCACGACTGCGCGGTGCTGACGTCGCCCGTGACATGCGCTCCCGCGTGCCCCTCATGTCCAGCAAAGCGATGCGCTGCCGCGCGACGACTCAGGGCCCGGGCCGCGCCATGATGCACGTCGTCCATGAGGAACTGGTCCAACGCGCCCTGCGTCTGAAAGCGGGTGCGTGCGTCCCATGCACGAACGAAGGCCCCCTCAACGCATTTGGCGCCGAGCATAGCTGCATCGGCGCCAAGCTTTGAACGAGCTTCGGTGAGTAGTGCGTCGTACTGGGCGAGGAAGACGGTGTGCAGCGTCTCCTCGTCGGTAAGCGTGGTACCGGTGGGCGGCGGGTTGAGTGCGTCGCCGTCGGTACGCGTAACCGTGATCGACATGCCTGCCTCTCAGTCGGGATGTGGAACGACTGGATCGCTAGCGTCGGAACTTCAGACCTCGATCATACGACACATCGGTTTCGCACGCCATGGTGGATTACCTTACGGGCCATGGAGCAGACACAAGCACCGCGCTCGGCAGGGCACGGAAAGTCATACGTTGTTCTCGGCATCGGCGTGTTTGCCATCGGGTGGTCCGCGCTCTTTGTCAGGTGGTCGGGGGTACCGGGCTGGACATCTGCCTTTTGGCGCATGACGATGGCGCAGTTCGTGTTCGTGCCGTGGGCATTGGCGGCGGCCCGCGGGAGGCCGCGGCCTCATCCCGCCGCCGTACGCGCCGCGATGATCGCCGGCGCGTTCTTCGCTACCGATCTCGCGCTGTTCAACACCGCCGTGATGGTCAGCTCCGCGGCGAACGCCACGCTGCTCGGCACCAACGCGCCCATCTTCGTGGCGTTGGGCGGTTGGCTGCTGTATCGCGAACGGCCTTCCGCCCACTTCTGGGCGGGGTTCGTCGTGAGCTTCCTCGGCATGATCGCGATTGTCGGCATGGACATCGCGCGGCATCCCAGGCTCGGCCTGGGGGACCTGTATGCGGTGGTCGGCGCCGCGTGCTATGCCGGATACCTGCTCTACGTTCGCCGCGCGCGGCGCGACATTGATGCGCTTACGTTCAGTGCCATTTCCGGTGTAACGGCGGCGGTCTGGTTGCTGGCCATCTGTTTCGTGATGGGGACCCCATTTACGGGCTATCCCCCGCAAAGCTGGCTGGCGCTCGTTGGCCTTGCGCTGGTGACGCAGGTGGTGGGACACCTGTCGGTAGCCTACTCGCTCGGGCGGCTGCCGGTGTCCGTTACCTCGATCGTCCTGCTCGGCCAGGCACCGATTACGGCGCTGTTGGCGGTGCCACTGTTGCACGAGCCGTTGAGCCTGCTCCAACTCGCCGGGGGCGCACTGGTGCTTGCCGGGATCTACGTGGTGAACCGCGAGCCTCATTCGCCGCCGGCGGAAGGGGAACCGCTGCTCGAGTAGCGGCCGGAGCGCGGCGGAGCGCGGCCGAGCGCGGCCGAGCGCGGCCGGCGCACGGCCGGCCGCGCGCATGGGCATCGGCGAAGATGACGGGGATTTCATTTTCGTTCGGCACCCGACGCGGCTCAAGATTCAGCGACGACAGACGATACTTGTGTGCGATAACTCCATCGGCACGTTCGAGCCTCTACGGGCACACCGATCCGGAGTTCCTCACTCTGATCAGCGCCGACTCCAATGCTTCGTAGTCTCTTTGGCCAATCCGGCTCCCGTCGCAACACGGTGGCCGCACAAGTAGTAGAGGGCACCGAGGAGCAGCCAGCGAATTCCGGACCGCGCGCCACGCTCACTGTCGACAACGAGACAGTGGAAGTCGCGATCGTCCCGGACGGCGCACACTGGCAGCGCATGTTATCATCGCGGCTGTCCAACTGGCGTGTGAGCGCGTTCGAAATGCCGAATACGCCTGACGCCGGCCTGGTGGTGGATGCGCTCGAGGAACCGTCGGACAACGTGATTCGCCAGCTTCCGTCGTCGGCGCGCGAGAACATCGCCATGTGCGACGATCTAACGCTGTCGCGCGGACAGCTTGCCCAACGCCTTGGCAAGGATCCCGCGCTGGTGCAGGGCCTGCTTCGCATCGCGAACAGCGCCGCGTATTCGGCTGGCCGCAAGGCCGTTCTCAGCGTGGATGGCGCCATCGAGCGGATCGGATTGCAGGGAGCACGCGCCGTAGTGATGGCAAATTGCGTAGAGGGCTTGCTGAGCCGGCCTGGCGGTCACTTCGACGTGATGGTCAACGATGTCTGGTCGCACATGGTGCGAACGGCACCGGTGGCGCGCGTGATCGCGCCCGCGTTTGGCATCGACCGCGAAGAGGCCTTCTCTGTCGCCCTGCTGCATGATGTCGGCAAGCTCGTGGTGTTCGATCAGCTGTCCACACTTCGCACAGCCAACCGGCGGCACATGGTGGTGCCCCAGGCGTGGTTGAGTGCGCTCATTCAGGACGTCCATTCATCGCTGGGCGCGCTCGCGGCGCTGCGTTGGAGCATGGGCCCGCGCGCAGCAATTGCCATCGGCGATCACCACCGGGCAGATGCCGATACCGGAGCGAGCGAATTCGCGGAGGTCATCTACACGGCAGAGCGATTCGACCATGCGCAGCGCAAGGGCGAGCCGCTGGATATCGACGAACTCTGGCGCGACGGACGGTTGTCTGGTTCGAAGCAGCGGACGTCGGCGGCGCTGGAAGCGCTGACCAACGCCGCGTGACGATGTCTCCGTTGCCCCGCCGTTAGCTTTCGGGACGAAGCGCGTTCCGCGCTTCGTCCCTCCGAATTGCCTGGAATGACAGCGCCTAATACTGAAAGCCCGATGGCACTTCCGTCGACTGGCCGCGCACTCACGCTGGCCGGCCGGGCACTGCGCTTCCGCTGTCCACACTGCGGCAAGGGCCACGTGCTCAATCGCACGGGCAGCGTGAAACACGAATGCCCCAGCTGCGGCCTGCGCTTCGCGCGCAGCGACGACGACTATTTCTCCGGCGC
This sequence comes from bacterium, assembly GCA_040003455.1. Classification (GTDB taxonomy): domain Bacteria; phylum Gemmatimonadota; class Gemmatimonadetes; order Gemmatimonadales; family Gemmatimonadaceae; genus AG11. The sequence goes on along the minus strand of JBDUCM010000007.1, from coordinate 17,146 downwards.
GATGTTCGTCGGCCTCATGATCGGCGAAGGCCTGTTCGCGCTATCGCTCCTCGTCGTGCTCGTGGCGTCGTGGCCCAACGTGCCGTGGGATGCGCTCACGTACGGCGCGCCCCTGGGAATGCTGCTCCTGCTGCCCGTCATCCTGCCGTTTTCCAAAGTGGTCTGGCTCGCAGTGGATCTTCTGCTTCGGCCCGCAGTGCCCGAGGAATTTCACCGCGCGTAGCGGGTCGGCCAATCCCTGACGACGCGCTCAAGTCCTCAAGGGCGCGGACGACACTATCCTGAGCATGGCACGTGCGCCCCACGCCCAGGATGGCTGACTTTCAATGCTGAAAAAACTCTTCGGCCGGTTGTTCTCGCGCGCTGGCGGTGCAGCCCCCGCGGCCGAGACGCCTCACAAGCGCGTGTCGATCGCGGCGCCCGCGGTGCGATCGTCGGCGCCGAGCGCGGCCCGCGTCTCTATTCCAACAGAAATTGAACTAAGCGACTCACCCACGCCGGTGGGTGTGCAGACCATCGACGCGACGCCGATTGTTCGGCCGCCTGACCTGGAAGAGTCCGAGTGGCAGGAGCGGTTTGCGTCCACGATTGCTACGTGGCGTGAGTCGGCGAAGTCTCTGAAGGGCAGTCCCGATGCGCTTGCGCTGATCGACATGCTCGATGGTTCGTCGGACTTCGTCATTCGCCAGTTGCCTGCCGCAGCGCGTGAAGCCATCGCCTTGTGCGACGACCAGTCCATCTCGCGCTCGCGACTCTCCGAACGACTCGGACAGGACCCTGCCCTCGTGCAAGCCATGCTGCGCGCCGCGAACAACGCGTTGATCAGCGCAGGACGGCAGCCAGTGCTCCGCCTCGATGGCGCGCTCGAACGGATCGGCATGGTGGCCGGTCGTTCAGTGGTCCTGGCCAACTGCGTTGACGGACTGCTCAGCCGTCCCGGCGCTCCATACGAGTCGATGGTCAACGACGTGTGGGCGCACATGATTCGTTCCGGCCCGCTGGCCAAGGTCATCGCGCCCGCCTTCAGCATAGATGGTGAGGAGGCGTTCTCGGTGGCATTGCTGCACGACGTGGGCAAGCTCGTGGTATTCGACCAGATCTCCGCGCTCCGCGCGAAGCATCGTCGCGCCGTCTCCATCCCCACGGCGTGGCTGAGTGAGTTGCTACAGGCAGTCCACGAACCGCTTGGTGCGCTCGCCGCCTTCAGGTGGAGCATGGGCCCGCGCGCTGCAATGGGGATCGGCCATCATCACCGGAGCGATCCAGACAGCGTATCGAGCCAGTTGGCCGAAGTGGTGTTCGCGGCGGAACGCGCTGATCACCTCACGCGCCGCGGCGAACCGCTGGATCTCGACGACGTGTGGACCGCAGGCCGCCTGTCGGGTTCACCGTTCAGGGCCGCAAGTGCGATTGGAGCGCACTACCGGGCGGCGTGACCTGCCGCCTTGTGCGGTGTGTAGACGAATCGACGGGGGATACCGCCGCCGCCCAGGCTCAGATCGTTCATTCCGGAACGAACATCGTTCCGTATATTCCGCGAAGCCGAAGTTCCCGTATTTCGCTTCCGGAGGTCCCACATGCGCCGTCTCGCGATCGCGCTGCTCGCTCTCGCTCTCTCCACGCCGGCCCACGCGCAGTCCGCCGCGCGCCGCCCCCTTCGTGCGTCTGACCTGCTGCTCCTCCGCGGCGTCAACGATCCACAGCTTTCGCCCGACGGCGCCTGGGTCGCCTACAGCGTAGGCACCATCGACTCCGCGAAGGACAAATCCGACACGGACATCTGGATGACGAGCTGGGATGGCGCCCAAACCATTCGCGTGACCTCCACGCCGGAGAGCGAGAGCTCGCCGCGCTGGAGCCCCGACGGCAAGTATCTCGCGTTCGTATCGGGCCGGCAGGATGGGAAGGGCGGACAGGTGTGGTTGCTGGATCGCCGCGGTGGTGAAGCGCAGCGTCTCACCACGCTCAAGGGCGGAATCTCCGAATTCGCCTGGTCACCCGACGCGAAGCGGCTGGTGCTCGTACTGGACGAAGAAACAGACTCCATCGCGCGCAAGGACACCACGAAGCGCGACACGCCAAAGCCCATCGTCATCGACCGGTACAACTTCAAGCGCGATGTCGCGGGATATCTCGGCACAAAGCGCACGCACCTCGCCGTGTTCGATGTTGGCACCAGGAAGCTGGACAGCCTCACCAGCGAACTGACCGACGACGGATCGCCGAGTTGGTCGCCGGATGGCCAACGCATTGCGTTCATTCGCAGCACGCCGGCGGAGCCCGGGCGGCGCACGTCGTCGAATATTTATGTCATGGATGCACGGCGCGGCGCACCCGCCAGGCAACTCACGAGCGCCGTTGAGCCGGACGGGTCGCGGCCGGCCTGGAGTCCCGACGGCAAATGGATCGCGTTCACGCGCGGCGATGAACCGAAGTTCTCCGCGTACATGCTGAACAAGCTTGCGGTCGTCGCGAGCGACGGCAGCGCGCCGGCGCGCGTGGTCACTCCATCCTTTGACAGGGCGGTGTCGTCCCCCCGCTTCAGCACGGATGGCAAGTCGGTCATCGCCCTGGTCGCGGACGATCGCACCGAGCAGCTCGTTCGCTTCAACCTCGCCGACGGGAAGGCTGACAGGATCCTGGACGGCAAGCGTACGGTCAGCGGCTTCAGCATGCTCGCGGACGGCCGGTCGGCAGTGCTGGTGTCCACCGCGGATCGCGCGCCCGAAGTGTTCGCCGCGGAAGCCGGCAGCAATGCACTTCGCCAGCTCTCGCACCAGAACGATTCACTTTTCGCGCAGTTGCAATTGGGGAGCGTGGAAGACTTCACGTCGAAGAGCAAGGACGGCGCGGAGGTCCATTCCCTGCTCTTCCGGCCGGCGAATGCGTCGCCGTCAGCGAAGCTTCCGTTGCTGCTCTACATCCATGGCGGTCCGAACGGGCAGGATGCCTATCGCTTCGACTTCGATCGCCAACTCTTCGCAGCCAACGGCTACGCAGTGCTTGCCGTGAACTATCGCGGATCCAGTGGGCGTGGCTCGGCATACCAGAAGGCGATCTTCGCGGACTGGGGCAACAAGGAAGTGCTGGACCTCATGGGCGCGGTGGATGAAGCGGTCAAGAAAGGCATCGCCGATCCGGATCGTCTGGGCATTGGCGGGTGGAGCTACGGCGGTATCCTCACGGACTACACCATCGCGTCCAATAATCGCTTCAAGGCGGCGGTTGCCGGCGCAGGCAGCGCGTTGCAGCTCTCGATGTACGGTACCGACCAGTACATCTCGCAGTACGAGCTGGAGATCGGCGAGCCGTGGAAGGCGCAGGACAAGTGGATCCAGATTTCGTATCCGTTCTTCCACGCCGACCGTATCAAGACGCCAACGCTGTTCATGGGAGGCCAGAGCGACTTCAACGTACCCATCATTGGCGGCGAGCAGATGTATCAGGCACTCCGCACGCTTGGCATCGAGACGCAGTTGGTGATCTATCCCAGCCAGTTCCATGGCTTGAGCGTGCCGAGCTATCGCGTGGACCGTATCAAGCGGTACCTGGATTGGTACGACAAGCACCTCAAGCCCACCGGCACGGCAACGGCGGTGATGCAGTAGGTGATGCAGTCGTCGAACCGCCTGCCCTGAACAGTTCAGGGCAGGCGCGGATGTATCACGTGCGGGGCGCCGCGGTGAGTCGACGAACCAGTTGGTCAAGGAAGTCGAGCCCTTCGTAGAAGGACTTCACGCGCATCTTCTCATCGCGTCCGTGCGCATTGCTCTCACCGGCCTGCATGAACAGCCCGCTCACGCCATAGGTAGGAACGCCGGCGGCGCGTAGATACGCCCCGTCTGTTGCGCCGGTGGACATGGTGGGGATAACCGGAATGTTGCCCCACATCTTTTGCGTCAGATCCGTCACCGCCTCCAGCAACTGCGGCTCGACCGGGCTTGGCGCGCGCCCGAATTTCGCCGGTGTTGTCTGCGCGAGTGTGATCTTGATGCCTGTGTCGCCCACAACGCCATTCAGCGTTGCGAGTACCTCGGCCGTGTTGGACGTTGGCGCCACGCGACAGTTCACGTTGGCGGTAGCGGATTGCGGCAGCGCATTGTTCGCATGCCCGCCGGCGAGCCGAGTGGCCACACATGAAGTGCGCATCATCGACGCGTAGCGCTGATCCTGCGATACTGTCGCGGCGGCAGCGGCATCCGCGGGGTTCGCGGAGAGGGCGCGCATGGCGGCAGCGATGTCAGCGCGCGGCTCAACCTTGGCTGTCTCCATGAAGAACGGGCGCGTGACCTCGTTGAGGGCAACGGGAAAGGTGAACTTCGCCACCTTGCCCAACGCCGCCGCCAGTTCGTAGATGGCATTGTCCGGACGTGGCACGCTCGAGTGCCCGCCGGTGTTCACCGCCGTAAGGGTGAAATCGATGTACACCTTCTCGGCGGCGCCAAGGGAGTGAAAGAGCGGCTTGTCGCCCACGAGCGTTCCGCCACCACCCTCGTTCAGGGCATAGGCGGCATCGATGAGCGGCTTGTGCGTTTTCACCAACCAGTCCACGCCATTCATCGGGCCACCTTCCTCATCGGCGGTAAGCGCGAGGATGATGTCGCGGTCTGGCACGTACTTCTCCGCCTTCATGCGCAGGACATTCGCAACGAAGATGGCGGCCATCGACTTGTCGTCGGATGTGCCGCGGCCCAGGAAGTAGCCGTTTTCCTCGAAGAGGGTGAATGGATCGCGCGGCCAGTCACTCCGCTTGGCGGCCACCACATCAAGATGCGCGAGCAGCATGATCGGCTTGCGCGCAGTTGAACCGCTTTTGCCGTGATACCGTACGACAAGATTGCCCTTGGTCGGCTTGCCCTCGGGGATCAACAGCTGCACGTCTTCAGCAGGAAATCCCGCTGCCTTGAAGCGCGCGGCCATTGCTTCAGCGGCCTTGGTCACCGACCCAACCGAATCGCTGGAGTTGATCTCGACCAGCTCCTTGTATACTTCGCGCGCAAGCTTCTGGTGCGCGGAGAGCGTTGCGGGGCCCGGAGGCGCAACCTGTGCCGAGAGCGGCACTGTCAGAAGTGCGGTGGCAGCGATGGCAACGGCGAGCGTTGAGAACGCGCGAGCGCGCCGCGTGGCGGCGTGAGACACGGACATGATGGGCAATCCTGTGAGCGTGGCGGAGAGAGCGACTGCGCTAACTGATTGCACGCCGGGCGCGTCCGCAAGCGTCTGCGTCAGAAATAGTCAACGCTGGGGGCGGAAAACTTGAACCACAGAGGAACAGGGGGTCGGTCAACGCCCTCCTCTGTGTTCCTCCGTGCCCTCTGTGGTAAATCTGTTCAAGCCCCTGAACTACCAAGCAGGTACTCAATGACGTCCGCCGCGGAGTAGTTGCTTCGCCCTCTCAAAAGCGAGCCGATGGCGGCCACGTCGTCGCCGCTCGTGATCAGGGGAAGTTCGGTGGTGCTGCCACGCAACTGGGGAAAGCCGACGTTGGCCGCCAGGCCGTTGCAGAGGCATCGGCGGCCAACCGTGTCCGCGATGTCTCCGCCCTTCGCAACAAAGGCCTTCACTGGTTCCGCCGCGCAGCGATAGCCGAGGCGTCCGGTTGGCTCCCGATACGCAACCCGAAGGTACCCAAGGTCACAGACCCGCTCCCGCTCATCGTCCTGCCGCGGCATGCCGTCCACCTCCACCACCTTGAACGGGTATCCAGTTGGCGAGGCGCGCGGATCTGTACGCACGCGCACGTCCCCCGACATCACTCCTGCCAATACCTCGTTCCTGAGATCCGGCGCGAGTCCGGACTCGCTACAGAACGCGAACAGCGTGCCCACCTGTACGCCGGCGGCGCCCGCGGCCAATGCGGCACGCACAGCGTCCGCCGAGCCAGTGCCGCCCGCGAGCCAGAATGGAAGTCCCAGCTCACGCATCTTTCCGAGATCAACCACGTCCCGGTCCCCGTAGATCGGCTCACCATCGTCAGTCAACCGCATCTCGCCGCGCGGCGGTGCGTTGTGCCCACCGGCAGTGGGCCCTTCGACGATGAATCCATCGACGCGGCCATTGGCCTTGCGCGCAAGCGTGGCTGCAAGCGAGTTCGCGGAAATGATCGGGATGAAGCGAGGCCGCACCAGTGGTTTTGTCGGAATCCAATACGCCTGAGGATCGAACGTGAGGTACTCCGGACTCTCCTCGGCCGGGCCGTCGATGTCGAACTTGATGCGTGCAGGCTCGTGGCGGGCGAGTGCGTCCAACGCTCCCGGAATTTCGCGAGGAATGCCGGCGCCCATGAGCACGTAGTCCACCCCGGCGAGCATCGCGCCGTACAGGGAAGCGAGATTGGGCATCTGGACCTTCGTCAAGAGATTGATGCCAACCACACCGTTATGCCCTTCCTTCGCGAGCCACACCTCCACGAAATTTGCCAGCATGGTCACCTGCTGACGTTCCGTACCAACGATCTGCTTGTACAGCGAGAGCATGCGATACGGAGCACCGGCGGGTCGGCCATGGGGGAGAAAGTACCGGTGCAGCACGCGCTCGCGGACCCCCGCAATGGGAAAGTGCATCATCGCGCGGCGCACGTGACCCCCAACGTCGCCGTCCTGAAGCCGGCGGACGAGAATCGTGTCCACCGCCGTACCGGAAACGACGCCGAGTTGCCCGAGCATCGATACGGCGCGCGCGAGCGTCCAACTACTGACCCCGATACCCATTCCGCCCTGAATGATGACGGGAGGTTGTATGGCGAGTTCCGTCGAGACGGCGGCGCTCATTGGGCGACCTTCCTGCGCCCGCGGGAGACTGGTTTCTTTGTCGGGCGTGGAAGACAGCACGGCCTGGCCTCGCTGAAAGAGCGTTGTCGCATCCTGAATGAGAATCGCCTCTTTGGTGCGTGTTTACCGTGGGGAACGCGCCCGGGTTTTGGTAGGGAAGCTGCGCCCGTGGTGTCAGGAGTTTTCCTTACGCCACGCTTTACGACAACGCGGCGCCGCTAGCCGCAACACACCAGTGCGCTAACAACGGCCGACGACCGACCGATACTCGCACCTAGCGCACAGTCTGCCGATGTCCGGCGGATTCAGCATCCGCCGCGATGCCATGCGCTCTTTACCCCACCCAGCGGTGCGCAGGCGATGTCGAATGTCCCGGAAGCCCCGCGAGCCACACGCCAGCCATGGTCCGATCGATGGCTGCTCGATGCCGTGCGGGATCGACAGCATCCGCTAGCGGGCAACATTCAGGCTGCCCCATCCGCGTGGGAAGCTCTCGAAGCGGCGGGCCTGTCGTGCGACGAAATCATGCATGTGGTCTGCGACGTGGCGGGGGTAAAGCGAGCGGACCTCTCACACCTCAGCGCCGAGCACGCGGAATTGCTTCCCGCGGCACTCTCGCAGCGCTACGACGTTGTGGCCGTGCGACTCGACGGACGCACGCTCGAAGTGGCCACGTCAAATCCACTGGGCAACAATCTCGAGCGTGACCTGGCGTTCGCGTGCGCGCGCAACATTCGCGTGACGGTCGCCTCACCCGTTGCCATCCGCAAGGCCCGTGCATTGGTGTACAAGCAGGCGCCGGCACCTGGCGCCTCGCGGGTGGAGTGGATCGTCAAGCAGTCGGGAATTGCGCCGGTCTCGGCGCCCACCCGCGGCATTGCCGTGGAGACGCTCGATCGTATCGTGATCGATGCCATCGACCAGCGCGCCAGTGACATTCACCTCGAGCCCCAGGACAGCGAACTGCTCGTCCGTTTTCGCGTGGACGGCGTCCTGCACGATGTCATGCGCGTGCCGCAGGAGGTGACGCCGCTGTTGTTGAGTCGCCTCAAGGTGGGCGCAGGCCTCGATATCGCCGACCGGCTGCGCCCGCAGGACGGACGTGCGTCAATGCTCGTTGATGGCCGCCCGGTGGATCTTCGCATCTCGACGCTGCCGCTTGGTGAGCGCGTGGAGAAGGCGGTCATCCGTATTCTCGATGCGACGGCCACCACGCTCGATTTCGTGGCACTCGGCTTTACGCTCGATGAACAGGCGCAGCTGAAGCAGATCCTTCAGGCAAACGAAGGCATGGTGCTGGTGACCGGGCCAACAGGGTCCGGCAAGACGACCACGCTGTACGCGGCGCTGTCGCACATGAAGTCGCGCGAGACGAACATCGTTACAGTGGAAGATCCGATCGAGTATCGCCTGGAAGGGGTGAATCAGGTCCAGGTGAATGAAAAGGCGAAGCTCACATTCGCCGCCGCGCTCCGGTCGATTCTTCGTCAGGATCCGGACGTGGTGCTGGTCGGCGAGATTCGCGACATCGAGACGGCGAGCATTGCCATCCGAGCGAGCATGACCGGACATATGGTGCTGTCCACGCTGCACACGAACGACGCGGCGAGCGCGATTGGACGATTGGCAGACATGGGCGTGGACATGAGCGCGCTCGCGGGTGCGCTCAAGGCCGTGATCGCGCAGCGATTGGTGCGGCGGCTGTGCACGCAGTGCAGTGTGCCCATTCCGGCCACGAAAGTTCCAACGCAGATCGCGTGGTGCGTGGAAGGGCGCGACACGAGCTTGCTGCGCGCGCCCATTGGCTGTGCGGCGTGCCGGGGCACGGGCTATCGGGGTCGCATGGCGATTGCCGAGATGCTCATCATCGACAGTGAAACCCAGCAGTTGATGGCACGGTCGACGCATCGCCTGGAGTTTCTCACGCTCGCGCGCAAGAACGGCATGCACACGCTCTGGGAGACGGGCCTCGAGCGCGTAATGCAGGGACTCACGTCATTTGACGAGTTGCTGGCCAACATCACGCCGCCCATTCCTGATGCCGACCTGCATCAGGAGGACGTGGATAGCCTGCTCGCCGACCTGTTTGGCGGCGCGCCATCCGCGGCGCCAACGGATACCGGTGACGGCGCGGCGTCGGCCCCCGTCATTGCGCCAGAGTTGGATGCGGTCCGGCCGGATCGCCCGCCGGCTCCGCAACATCGCGACGATCGCGCACCGACGCGCATGGTCATTGGCCCGCGCATCGCGGACGACGGTCGCCCGCGCGTGCTCATCGTGCACGAAGATGCCGAGTGCCGACGGACCATGCGCCGGGCAATGGAGCGCGTTGGCTGCGTCGTCATCGAGGTGGGCGATGGCGAGGCTGCGCTCACCTACGCATGCCGCCTGCGACCTGATGCCGTCGTGACCGAGCTGACATTGAAGAAGCTCGATGGCGTAGGCTTGCTTCAGGCGCTGATCACGGAAGCGGTGGTGGACCATGTCTTTGTCTACACCGATCAGCGGGACGCCGCGCTGCTGGCGTGGACGCGCGAACTGGGCGCCACCGATACGTTGACCACGGTGGACGATGCCGAAACACTGGCCACCCGCGTGCGCATGGAATTCACGAGCATGAGCGCCGCCCCGCTGCTTCGGGTTTCCTGACACGCGAAGCTGGACCGACCTCTAGAGACACCCGCTGGCCCGCTTCTTCCGGATGCCGACGCTATTCCTCAAGCGCGGAGTATGGAACCGATGGCGACCTCAACACAGCAGTCTGCGTCCGAACTGGTGGACGTGGAGCAGCGATTCTGGGATGCAATGAAGGACAAGGATGCGGACGCCGCGCTCCATTTAACGGATGACGGATGCATCGTGGTGGGTGCACAAGGGGTATCGGCCATCGACGCAAAGATGATGGCCAAGATGACGAAGGAGGGGACCTGGGAGCTTCGGGAATTCTCCTTCGACGAAAAGACGCGTCAGGTCCGATATCTCACCGATGACATCGCCATCGTGGCCTACAAGGTCGCGGAACGCGTAGTGGTCGATGGCAAGGAGCTGTCAGTGGAGGCGAACGATGCGTCCGTCTGGATCCGTCGCGACGGCGACTGGCGATGTGCGTTGCACACGGAATCGCTGGCCGGTGACCCGTACGGCCGCGATCGCAAGTAGCACGGTTTGTCACCCGCGGATCCGGCGTGCCGAGTACGTGCCACCTCGGTGCCGTGCTCCGTACGCCTGACCTCGGGTTGCCTGACACTTTGCACCGTGTCTCGCCGTATGTGGAGTCATACGCTCAACCACGGACATCCATGTCAAGTTGGTCACTGGTGGTAGACCTGGTACGCGCCGCCGTGTTCTCGGCGGCGCACCTCTGCGGCAACAGCCTCGGCTCGGACATCCTCGCGGTCAGCCTGTTGATTCGTATCGCCTTGCTGCCGCTCACGTTGCGGGCCGCGCGCCGCATGCTCGCCCATCAAGTGCGCGTGGCCGCGATGGCGCCGGAACTCGCAAAGATTCGAACGAGGTACGACGCCGACCGCGCTGGTGCCGCGCAGGCCACGGCGGCGCTGTATCAACGAAACAACGTCGGCATCATGCCGCCGGGTGCCATCGGTACCTTGCTTGTACAGATGCCCATTGGAGCCGCACTGTACCAAGCCGTCGGGAGCGGGCTTGGCCGAGCGGCGAGATTCCTCTGGATCGGGGATCTCGCGCGACCCGATGCAATCGTCGCCGCGGCGGCCGCAGTGCTGGCGGGCGTCGCGACGGCCACGGCAACAATGGGAGGAGCGGGCGCGGCCAATGTAACACGAACTGGCATCATCGTCTCGGCGTTGATGACGCTCGCCCTTGCATGGCGCCTTTCGGCGAGCGTTGGATTGTATTGGGTGGCGTCCAATAGCGTGGGCGTCGCGCAGGGCCTCATCTTGAGGCGATCGGCGGCCACCAAGCGGGGCTAGTTATTCATGTCGGGATTCCTCAGGCGAATCAGTTCGGCGTTGCTCGGCAGCCTTGATGCGGCGGCCGCCGAGATGCGAACGGTCCGGGGGTTTCGCGTGAAAGTGGAGAACACCAGGACGGACATCGATACCGTCGTGGTGCTTGCGCGATTGGACGAAGCGCTCGGTCTCATCGAGCGGTATCAGCCGTGGCGATTTGCCCATCTCCAACGCGATCTCCGCCAGATCTGGATCGTTCGCTACCCATGTCGCGGCGCGTATTTGCCCGACAGCCAGACGTGCATGACGGAGTTGACCTTCCTTGCGCGCACGGACATCACGGCCGCGCCTGTGGCGTCGTCCATTCTCCACGAAGGCATGCACGCGCGCATGGATCGCATGGGCCTGCGGGCGGAGTCCGGAGACTCCGCTCGCGAGGAGCGCATCTGCCGGCGCGCCGAACTGGAATTCGGTCTGGCCTTGCCCGCGCAGTTGGGCGCGCCGGTGGTTCAACGTGCTCGCGAAAGCCTGCTACTCGATGATGCCGCCGTGGCACCCGTGATCGACTGGCAAATTGCCCAGGAGCGCGTGACTGCGGCCGATGTCGCGGCCGAAGGGCGCGATGCCGGCGAGGCCTGAGACAGACGGATACGGGAGGCTATGCCGCCCGTGGGCATTCAGAGCAATTGCGGATGATCAGGTTCCACCGCCACGCGGCCGCGTGCCGACTTCTCGATCTCCGCGCGGAGCAACACAAGCTCTACGGGCTTGGTGACCACGGGGACGCCTGAACTCCGGACGAACGCTTCCGCCGCCGGCGTAACGGCACCGCCAGTGATGACGATCATTCCCCGACGCAGTGCGGGATGCTTTTCCGCGAGTGCCGAAGCGAGTTCGATGCCGCTCATGCGCGGCATCATGAGATCGCTTATCACCACGTCGAACGACTGCGCGTCCATCAATTCCAATGCGTCAACTCCGTCCGACGCGGTAGTCACGCGATAGCCGAGCCGTGCGAGTCCGCGCGCGAGAGTACGGCCGACGAGTTCATCGTCGTCCACGAGCAGTACGCGGTACGAGTCGGCAGACAAGAACCGCAACTCCTGCGACGGCCGCGCCGGGCTCACCGGCGGCGGCCCGGTGACGGGCAGGCGAACGCTCACGACGGCCCCCCCTTCCTCTGGATTCTCGAAGGTCAGTTCCCCGCGGTGCGAATCGACCAGGCCGCGCGAGACGAACAACCCGAGACCGGCTCCCCCTTCGCGCGCCCTGGTGGTCACGTACGGTTCGCCGAGTCGCGGCAGGACGTCGCTGGAGAAGCCAGGGCCGTTGTCGGCAATGGCGATCTCGACGACATCGTGCCCGAGCATGCGCGTGGCGACGCGAATGGCTGACGCGCTGTTGGGGGGCGCCGACCGAATGGATTGTGCGGCATTGACGAGCAGGTTCACCAACACCTGCACCAGCTTTCCTTCGTCGCCAAGTGCTGCGGCCACGGGAGCGAGTTCGAGATGCACTGCTGACACGTCCCGGAGTTGCGGTGACGCCAGGCGAATGGCGGAGTGGACCAGCAGGTCCACATCAACGGGCGCGAAAGACTCGCTTGCCGGTCGTGTATAGGTACGGAGTCCTTCCACGGCGCGCCGGATGCGATGCGCCCCCTCGAACGCATTCTCGAGCGGGTCGTCCTGGCCGACCGCGGCGGATGCCGGCCCGAATCTCGCCCGCAGTTCGTCGAGGCTGAACAGCAGGTATTGCAGTGGGTTGTTGATCTCGTGACCAACGCCGCCCGCCAGCGCGCCGAGTGCGGCGAGTCGCCGCTGCTCCACGAGTGCCTCGCGAGCCGCGTCGCGTTCGTGCGTCCGCACCTGTACTTGCTCGGCAAGTGTTGTCGACATGTCAGCGAGGCGGCCGGCATGGACAGCGAAGCGCGCGATCAGCTGCACCGTTACTGGCGCTACCACGCAGATGTATCCGATGTCCGCGAGGTAGATGAAGTTGATCACGCCGGCCGCGACAAGCGCTTCCTCCACGACGAACAATCCGAACAGCGCAAAGCCAATGGCGATGTATTGCGCACCCGGCACACCACGTCGCGCGCGACGTATGTATTCCGCGAGGCTCACGGCGAGTGTGAACACGACCAGGGCAGCCGCGAGATTGCCGATGCCGGACAGGTCTGGCTGGAGTTGATCGATGCCCAGCGCCGGCACATGCAGGCGACTCGATGCGCCCTTCTCGATCGTCAATCCAAGGCCGCTGAGGATGACGGCGAGTGCGACATTCGCCAGCGCCAGTCGGCGCACGCGCACCGGCAAGCCCTTCCATGAGCCCGTTTCGTCGCCATAGGTATACCACAGCCATGCCGACGCGTGCACGGCGGCGACAGCGAGGTTGGCACTCATGATCCAGCCGAGCGTACCGATGTCGTGCGGTCCGACGTTCGTTGAAATATCGAACGCACTGTACATCGCCGCACTGAGCGCGACGAACCCGAACACACGCACCCTCCCCCACCCAGGCGCGCGCGCGATGAGAAACATCGCGATGGCCGTCGCGAGTTGCAGCGTCAGCGATACCAGCGCCAACGCGAGGGGGACGTCCAGCAGGATCATGCACACACACAGGTATGAAGCAACGAGCGCCGCACATCGCGACTGGCGACGGAGCGGCGCACAAGAGGACGCTGTTCAGTTTCGGCATGCCGGCCGGGACAATGAAACCACTCGGGGCGTATTGTCCACGTCGTGCATTTACCAACGCTGATTCCGACTTCCTGACTCGTCGTCAGTCGTTTCGACCGGCCATTCCGTGCGCGGTGTGTGGTACCCGCGAGCGAGAATGACGTTGCTGTTACCGCGGGATGGGTGCCCGCCGAATGGCCTTGCCCGCGAGCGCGCCGGTGTATGTGCCGTTGTCCACCGCCACCACACCGTTCACGAGCACATATCGCATGCCCGTGGACAGCACTTCGGGGTTCACGTAGGTGGCCTTGTCCGCGACAGTCGCGGCGTCGAAGGCGATGACATCCGCGAAATTTCCCACGATCAGTGCGCCGCGATTTGCGAGATGCAGCGTTTGCGCCGTGAGTTCGCTCGAGACGTGGACATCCTGCTCCAGCGTGAGCACGGGCTTGTCGAAGACATACTGGCGCAGCTTGCGCGTGAACGTGCCGAATTTGCGGGGATGCCCACTCGATCCGTCCGATCCGGTCATCACCCACGGCTGCACCATGAACTTCTCGACGTCGGCGTCCTTCATGTTGAACGATGCCACACTCGCGTCACCGTTCAGGATGATCTGTAGCGCAGCCTCGATTGGTGCGAGGTGCCGAGTGGCCGAGATTTCCGCGAGTGTCTTCCCGAGAATGGTTGTGTCGCGCGTGGAGCTGATGAGCAATGAAGCCGCCCCGCCCCGCCGCACGAGGTTCACTTCCATCTCCGCCACGAGCTTCGGCTTGATCACGGGGCTCATGATCCGCGCGTGCAGCGAGTCGCGCCCTCCGGCTTCTGCCCACCGTGGCAACAGCGACGCGCCCACGCTCGTGCCAGAGGCGAGATAGGGGTACTGGTCCGCCGTGACGTCCAGGCCGGCTTTGCGCGCGGCACGGACGAGCGCGATGACAGTGTCCGCCTGCCCCCACACATCCGCGCCCAGGGCCTTGATGTGCGAGATGTGCACCGGAATGTGCGCGTCGCGCGCAATGCGAATGGTCTCGTTGATCGAGCCCAGCAAGCCGATGGTGTACGAGCTCTCGTCGCGCATGTGCGAGTCGTAGATGCCACCGCGCTGCGCTGCCACCTTCGCCAGCTCGATCACTTCTTCGGTGGTGGAGTAGCTTCCCGGCGCATAGTACAACCCCGTGGAGAGGCCCAGTGCGCCCTCCGCCATGCCGCGTGCAACGATGGCGCGCATGGAGTCCATCTGCGCCGCGGCTGGCGCGGCGTCGGACATCCCGAGCACCGTCCGTCGCACGTCGCCTTGCGGGACGTACAGCGCCGCGTTCGTACCGATGCCATTGCGTTGCCACGTGTCCAGCGTCTTGCCGATTTCGATGGTGCCGCCGCCATCGTTGTTCGTCACCACCGTGGTGACACCCTGCATCAGGTAGTTCACATTGCCGCGGCGCTGCGCATTGGACAGGTCGCCGAGCGTATGCGAATGCGGGTCGATGAATCCAGGGGCGACGATGAGGCCTGTCGCATCAATGGTCCGGCGTGCCTTCACCCCGTCTCGCGCAGCGTCGCCGATGAAGGTGATGCGGTCCGCCGTGATGCCGATGTCGGTTCGTCGCGAGGGGGTGCCACGCCCGTCGACGACGGTGCCGTTGCGCACGAGGACATCAACCTGCTGCTGCGCGCCGATGCCGGGCGCGATGAGGGCGAAGGCGAGCGGGGCCCCGACCAGCAACCGAATCGTGGTGCGTGACGTCATGCGCGGAGGCTGTGTTGTGAGGCCGCGCGCCGGCGAAGGATCAGCCGGGAACGCGCGGGGTCGGCTTCCTGGCCTTTGCGGCCAGCGTGTGCTTCCTGGTGGTTGGTGCCTTGGTCTTGCGCACCGTGTGCTTGCGATGCTTGGGCCGCTTGACCACGCCACCGCGCACCCACCGCGCCAGGCTGCCGCGCACGTCGATGTGCGCGAAGGGACCGTGGCTGCCCATCGCGTGATAGACACCCGTTCCGCCAACCAGCTCCGGATACTCGGCCTCCACACGCGCGACCGCCGCGAGGATCACGCGGGAGTCCTTCATGTCCACACGGCCATCGTGGTTCAGGTCATCCATCTTGCCGTCGTTGTTGGCATCGATGTAGATGTCTGCCGCGTCGCCGAACTGGTGGCGGCTGTCTTCCGCGCGACCGCTTGCCTCCCCAAGATCCTGATTGTATTGCGGGGTGCGGAAGCCGGAGAGCACATGCACGCGATCAGCCTTGACCCCGTGCTCCTTCAGGTCGTCGATCACCAGCTCCAGCTTGTCGAGCAACTCTTCCCGAAGCACCACGTACTTTGGCCATACGTCGCTCTGATCGTGCGTGAGGAAGTCGCTCAGGCGAAAGTGTTCGGAAACGTAGAGGTCTTTGTTTTCCGGCGTGACCTCGATGAACCCTTCCGGATTTTCGTAGTTCGCATTGCGAACGCGGCCCTGCTCGGCTGGCCAGAAGCCCATGCGGTATCCGCCCACGTAGCCGGCGTCGGACTTGTCGTTGAACGACTGCATCCCGATGACGGCGAAGGTCCGGCCCTGCGAGCTATCGCGAGAGGCCATGCGTTCTACGCGTGGCGTCCACTTCCCCGATTCATCACCGAACAACCGCGACAGCACCGGCACCGCGATGGCGTGGCTTGGGGCCACGAAATGCGCGAGCAGCTTGCCCGAGCGGCCGACCCACGTTTCCACGAACTTGGACACTTCGAGGTGCGCGATCGCTTGTTTGAGCGTAAGCGAATCGTGCGATGGGGATGGTGCCTGCGCCGACATCACGGGAGCGTGTAGCGTGATTGCACCGAGTCCCAGACTCAAGGCAATACGAAGGGTCGTTCCGGAGGAGCGGCGCGGCAGAAAAATCATTGGGCTGGCGGGCGGGGTACTCTGAACAAGCAGCACCGGGGCAGGATGATGACCGCGCACCCGTGGCGGTCGACTGACATTATAGAATATCGGAACGAGACCCGCGTGACACTAGTCCTTTGTGAACATTTGGCAGAATATTCGGGGCTTCTTCGGCCCAAGGAGTCGCAAACAGCAGCCTCGGCCGGTCATTCGGACCGTTCCAGGCGGAGATCCGCGATACTCCACTAGTGAACAAACCTCAACATGAGGCTGCGCTGACCATTCCAATCGTGGATCACTCGCTTGGGTTGGCGCATCGAACGGTCCGCGTTGTTTCGCACGACCCCGCTTGGGCGACGTTATATGAGCGGGAGGCCGCGCGAATTTTGGAAACGCTGGGCCCGCTCGGTGTGTCGCTGGTTCTGGAACACACGGGAAGCACATCCGTACCGGGTCTGGCGGCCAAACCGGTGCTCGACATCCTCGCCGGCCGCGACGCACATGGAGACAGGGCACTCGCGATCACCGCATTGCAATCGGCTGGCTATGTTCACCGCGGCGAACAGGGCATTGCCGGTCGCGATTTTTTTCGTCGCGGCGAGCCGCGTCAGTTTCATCTGCACCTGACCACCGTATCCAGCGCGTTCTGGCGCGACCATCAGGACTTTCGTGACTACCTGCGAACACACGACGAGACCGCCACGCAATATGCGACGCTGAAGTACGCGCTCGCTGAGCGCTATCCAGCCAATCGCGAAGCCTACATCGATGGCAAGACTGCGTTTGTTGGGCGGGTGCTGGCAATGGCGAGAGCGGAGCACTGCCGAGCATGAGCACGGAGTGAGAGCCACCAGCGGGAGCATGAGCGTGAGCGTGAGCCTCCAGCACTGAGCATGTCA
>JBDUCM010000333.1:0-2522 GCA_040003455.1 bacterium | reverse complement strand
CCGAGTGTGCAATTCTCGCCGGTGAATCTGCGCAATTTCACGCCGGTGCTAACAGATCTTGGCGGAAAGGCGTGGTTCGAAAGACTTCGTCGCGCGAGCGGAAATTTTGCCTTCGGGATACAGCGGATTGAGGACAGCGGCGCACTAAAGGCTATGCGCCGTTTATGCGGGCCTCCAGTCTAGTCGAAGCGATATCGGCTACATTCCCACCCGTGTTCACCACCTGCATCCATTGCTGCCGCCCACTTGGCGCCAACGAAACCATCGAACGCTTCCCGGTCGGCGAGAAGTTCGCCTTTGACTCCGAGAAGGGCCGACTCTGGGTGATCTGCAACAGCTGCACGCGCTGGAATCTCACCCCACTCGACGAACGCTGGGAAGCCGTCGAGGACTGCGAACGTCTCTTCCGGGCAGAGCGGCTGCGGGCGCAGACGTCCAACATCGGCTACGCGAAGACTCGCAGCGGCGTCGGGTTAGTCCGCATTGGCAAGCCACTCCGACCGGAATTCGCGGCGTGGCGATACGGCCGCGAATTCACTCGGCGTCGAAATCGCGCAATGCTCATCGGTGGCGGACTGGCTGTCGTCGCGACCGGTGTCCTCGTCAGTAGCGTGATGTTGGGTGCAGCCGCGCTGCTCTTGCCGGCAGGGCGTTACGGCTACGACTTGGCGCGCGGCTACTTCGACCCGCCGGAGGATATCACCATCCCGAGAGGAGGCTGGCGCGAGTGGACCGTCTCGAGCAGGGAGACGATGATCCTCCCCGCAGGTACGTCCGGCTGGAAACTGAAGGTGCATCACCACTTCGGGGAAGTGGAGTACGAAGGTGCCGAGGCGCGCCGCTTCCTCTCGGTCCTCTTGGCGCACGTGAATGAGCAGGGAGCGAGTGAGAGCACGATCACGAGCGCAA
This sequence comes from bacterium, assembly GCA_040003455.1. GTDB lineage: Bacteria > Gemmatimonadota > Gemmatimonadetes > Gemmatimonadales > Gemmatimonadaceae > AG11. The sequence continues at coordinate 1,613 of JBDUCM010000333.1, read as the reverse complement.
TCGGCGAGGTAGAACGTCATCCCACTGACGAGATGCTTCGGCGGCTGGCCCGGGAATCCGACGCGGCTCGCAGTGAGGACGTGCTCCGTCAAAGAGATTACGACCGTTCGCACGTGTGGTCATGGAACGTCAAGGATCGTCCACGAACCCGAACGGGCTTGTCGCAGATATCCGCGCCGCATCGCCTCGCGCTCGAGATGGCGCTCCACGAAAGCTCCGAGCAGGCCGCTATCGATGGGGACCTCGCCGACCTCGAAGCCGCGTGGCGCGAGGCTGAGGAGATCGCCGGGATCGCTGACGACCTGCTGCTGCCGACGGGCGTGACCGAATTCATCGACAAGAACCGCCGACGCTGAGGGTCATGGAATCCGTCCACGGACCTGAGCTTCCAGGTGTCCACCAACGTGACCGATGATGCCATCCTCAACGGCAGCGCCACCCCGCCCGAGATGACGTTGCACGCGGGGCAGGTGTATCGCATGCGACTGATGAACGTCTCGCTCGACGAGTGGGACGGCCAGCTGTGGTTGACAGCGAAGGATGGTCGCACCCCGCACTGGACAGCCATCGCGAAGGACGGCTTCGACTTGCCGCCATGGCAAAGGCGGTCGATGCTCGCGCGCCAGGCCGTGAGCATCGGGGAGACGTACGACTTCGAGACGACCTTTTCCGGGCCCGGCGAATACGAACTCCATGGACGCGACGGCGCGGGCGCGATCTTCGGGCGCCAGGTCATACACGTCGTGAAGTAGAGGCTACTGAGCTGCAATTGATATCACGAGCGCGACTTTGGTGACGCTCTCGTCCGTGGGAGGTGATAGCGTGGGCGAAGCCCACTTGCTCATTCAATCCGGAGCCGAGCACATTATGTCCATGCCTGCCCATATCGCCGCTCGGCGATGGACCGAAGACGAGTTCTACTCGGCGCGCGACGCAGCTCCTGCGAACGAACGCTGGGAACTGGTCGATGGCGAGGTGCTCGTGACTCCAGGTGCCCACTGGGGCCACCAGGACATCGTGGTGCGACTCCTGTTACGCCTGGGTCCGTTCATTCACCGGCACTCCCTCGGGACGTTGCTCACGGCGCCGTGCGATGTGCGCTTCGAACAGGGACTTGTGGTGCAACCCGACATCAGCGTCGTCCCCCTGGGGCACCTGCGCGTGAAGAGCGACACGGTGAAAGCGCTGACCCTGGCGATCGAAGTGCTCTCCCCATCCTCGGCCCGCTTCGACAGGGTGGTCAAGCGGCCGCACTATCTCCAGCACGGCGTTTCGGAGTACTGGATCGTCGATGTCGAATCACGGATCATCGAGCGCTGGCAGCCAGGTGATGATCGGCCCGCGATCATCGCAGATAGCCTGATCTGGCTGCCGGCCGAAGCGACCGAACCGTTCGTACTTGATGTCGTGGGACTCTTCAGCGATGTGCCGCCGCAAGAAGCATAGCGTGGGGTGAGTCCTCGGCGAAAAGCATGCAGTGGAGCAAACTCAAACGCTCGGTTGAGATGGCGTGATCGCCTCCACGCTTGGCGACTGCTACCATCGACCCTAGATTGGGCGCGTGTACACCACCTGCCTTTTCTGCAACGGAGCGCTCGGCACGAACGAGGTGA
>JBDUCM010000066.1:0-27555 GCA_040003455.1 bacterium | reverse complement strand
GCGGACGACGACATCAAGAAGGCCTATCGCAAGCTTGCGATGACCTATCATCCCGATCGGAACGGCGGGTCGAAGGACGCGGAGGAGAAGTTCAAGGAGATCACCGAGGCGTATGACGTCCTCCGTGACCCTCAGAAGCGCGCCACCTACGACCGCTACGGCGAGGCCGGATTGCGCGGCGGCGGAGGCGGCGGTTTCCACCATGTGGACCTGTCCGAAGCGCTCGGCATCTTCATGCGCGACTTCGGTGGCTTTGGCGGATTGGAGGATCTCCTCGGCGGGCGTGGTCGGCGCGCGGCGCAGCGTGCGGGCGCCGACATCAAGATCCACCTCGCGCTCACGATGCCCGAGGTCGCAACCGGGGTTGAGAAGGAGCTCAAGTTCAAGGTGCTCGAAGCGTGTGACCACTGCTCAGGAAGTGGCGCCGAGCCTGGTTCCAAGGCCCATCAGTGTCCCACGTGCGCGGGTCATGGTGAAGTGCGTCGCGCGCAGCGGTCGTTTTTCGGACAGTTCGTCACCGTGGCTCCGTGCCCCAATTGCAAGGGCGAGGGCAAGGTCATCGAGACGCCGTGCAAGAAGTGCAAGGGCGAGGGCCGCACGCGCGCCGACAAGACCATCAAGGTCACCGTTCCTCCTGGCGTGGCCACCGGCCAGTACATGACGTTGCGCGCTGTCGGCAATGCTGCGTCGCGCGGCGGTGAACGTGGTGACGTGCACGTGGTGTTCGAAGTGGAGGAAGACTCGCGATTCGAGCGCGATGGCGAAAATCTCTTCACCGAAGTCCTGGTTACGTACGGACAGCTCGTGCTCGGCGCGATGGTGGACGTGCCCACCGTGACGGGAAGCATGGCGATGAACATTCCGCCAGGTACTCAGAGCGGGCAGGTGTTCCATCTGCGCGGTCGCGGCCTGCCGCGCGTGAACGCGAGCGGGTCCGGCGATCTGCACGTCCGTGCACAGTTGTGGACTCCCGACAAGCTCAGCGAAGAGGAAGAGGAGTTGATCGAGCGACTCAACCAGATTCAGCGCAGCGTCCCTGCCGATCGCGAAAAGGGACTCTGGGCCAAGATGAAGGAAGCGTTGGGCGCATGAACTGGCTTGCCGTGCGTGTGCGCCCCGGCCAGTCGCGCGAGGGCGCGCTGGCGGCGTTGTTCGAGATGGGTTCGGAGGGAGTGCACGAGGCCGGCGACGATCTCGTCACGCACTTTCCGGGAGACACGGACGGCGACGCCATTGCCGCCGCAGTCGTCGCCGCAGATCCGGATGCGCAGGTCACCATCGCGATCATCCCCGCAGTCGATTGGGCCGAGGAGTGGAAGCGGGGGGTTGGCGCACACGACCTCGGTGCGCTGTCGATCGTCCCGCCGTGGCTGGTGGAAGGGCGCGATCTCTCGCGCACCATCATCATCGAGCCCGAGATGGCGTTCGGCACTGGTGAGCACCAGACGACTCGCGGTGTGGTGCGCCTCCTGCCCGGTATCATCCGGCCTGGTGACCGTGTTGCGGACCTGGGCAGTGGAAGCGCGGTGCTCGCCATCGCGGCGGCAAAACTTGGCGCGCAGCAGGTGTGGGCAATCGAAATTGACCACGACGCGATTGCCAATGCGAACGAGAACGTCGAACGAAACGGCGTTGCGGATCGCGTAACGGTATTTGAAGGTGATGCAGCAGTGCTGTTGCCACTCGTCGCGCCCGTTCGTGTCGTGTTGGCGAACATCATCTCCTCGGTCCTGCTCGAGATGCTGCCGCTGATTGCGGTGTCTCTCACGCGCGATGGCCAGGCAATCCTCAGCGGTATTCTCGTCGAGGAGCGTGAGATGATGCTCAAGGAACTCGACCGCCTCGGCTGGACCGTGTCCGCGGAAGATGCGGAGGGGATGTGGTGGAGCGCGCTGATCGCGCGCCGGTAAGCACGTTCTACGCGCCGGGCGCGTGGACGGAGCGGGTCGAGCTCGATGAGGACGCTGCGCATCACGCGTCAGTGAAGCGCATGGTGGTTGGCGACGTCGTACGACTTACCAGTGGCGACGGCCGGCGGGCCACAGGCACCATGCTCGAACTCGGCAAGCGACGGCTGGTGATCAGCGTCGACGCGGATTCGCTCGAAGCGCAGGTCCTTCCGTCGCGCGTGGAACTCTGGGCGCCCGTTGGCGACCGCGAGCGCATGCTGCTACTGGCCGAAAAGGCCGTGGAACTCGGCGCGTCATCGTGGGCGCCGGTCATCTATCGTCGCTCGCGGTCCGTCACGCCGCGCGGTGAAGGGGAGCCGTTTCAACAAAAAGTCCGGTTGCGGCAGGTCAACGCACTGGAGCAATGCGGCGGCGCGTGGCTGCCCACATCCATCGCAGAGCGTACGCTGAACGACGCGCTCGGCGCGGACGCCAATTCCAGTGGTGGCAGCCGGCTGCTGCTCGACGCGGACGGAGAATCGCTTGGCAGCATCGTCGCCACCATCGACAGCCCCGTTCGCATTGCCCTGGGCCCCGAGGGCGGACTTGACGAAGCCGAGCGCGCGCAGTTCCTCCGCGCCGGCTGGCGCACTGCGTCGCTGGGTGCCAACGTGCTGCGGTTCGAGACCGCCGGCATTGCCGCTCTGGCAATCATTCGCTCACACTTCCGATAACGAAACGTCATGACGGACACCTGTCTCTTCTGTCGCATCGTGCGCAAGGAAATCCCGGCGGGGATCGTGTTCGAGAACGAGCACCTGATTGCGTTTCGCGACATCGACCCGAAGGCGCCAACGCATGTGCTGCTGGTGCCGCGCGAGCACGTTGACTCGCTCGACGGTGCTGGCGATGGGAACGTGCTCGGTTCCCTCCTGCTCGCCGCGGCGCAGATCGCGCGATCCGAAGGAATCGCCGAGTCGGGCTATCGTACTGTGATCAACACGGGAGCGGACGGCGGCCAATCGGTGTCGCACCTCCACCTGCATCTTCTTGGTGGCCGCAAACTCACGTGGCCGCCGGGGTGATGGAACCGAGCTTCAGTAGCCAGTTCTCAGTCAGCAGAGGACAGCGTGCAGGAGCTTCGAACCTCTTACTCACACAGCCGTCAGTGAGCAGCCATCTGCCCTCAGTTGGCAGTCCTTTTTTGAAAGGGAAGCGGCGGCGCAACGGCCACAAACTGCGAGCGAGGTGTCTCGCCGACCGGCGGTTTGGTTCGCAGCGCTCTCCCGCTCCTCGGCCGTCGGCCGTCAGCACCTGCGGGATCACCGTCCTATCGTACGCGTCAGCGTTGCCACCGGATCCCTTCCAAAAGGGACTGCCGACTGACAGCAGAGGGCTGCCGACTGATGGCTGTGTGAGTCGGCAGTTTCGTAGCTCCTGCCAACTGACCAACTGAGGACGTCGCGCGCACCTCAGTTGCCGCCACCCCCGCCGCACCGTAATTTTCGTCCATGTCATTGTTCGATACGTTGCAGTCCGATCTCAATGCCGCACGCAAGGCCCAGGACAAGCCACGCGTGCTCGTGCTCAGCACCATCTTCTCCGACGCCAAGAACCGGAAGATCGAAGTGCGCCGCGACCTCACCGACGATGAGGTCATCGATGTGCTGCGGAAGGGCATCAAGCGCCGCCGCGAGTCCATCGAGATGTACGAAGGCAAGCGTGATGACCTCGCGGCCAAGGAGAAGGACGAGGTGGCCATCCTCGAGGCGTACCTGCCGGCAGCCGTGAGCGACGAGGAGTTGCGTGCCGCCGTCCGCGCCGCCATCGCCGGCGGCGCCACGCAGATTGGCGCCGTGATGGGAAAGGTGCTCCCGCAGTTCAAGGGACGCGCAGAAGGAGGCACGATCAACGCGATCGCGCGCGAGGAGTTGAGCAAGCCGGTGTGACCGTCGTGCGACGATGAACGCGCACGCCCTCGGAATCCTCGAGTTTCCGCGACTGCTCGACCTGGTCGCTGACCGCGCCGCATCCGCACCCGGCGCCGCGCGCGTGCGCGCATTGGAACCGCGCGCGGACCTGGAGTGGCTCGAGTCGGAACATCGGCGCGTTGCCGCCGTGCGCTCGTTGCTCGGCGGAGAGCCGCGCTGGAATCCCGAGCCTGTGCCCGACCTGTCGGGTCCCATTCAACGGCTGCGCGTGATCGGGTCGTTGTGGAACGGCCCCGAACTCGTCTCGGGCGCGGTGTTGTTGCGCTCCGCGCGCCGCACCCGCGACGCGCTTCGCGACGACCGGCGACCGGCGGTGATCCGCGCGGTGCTCGGCCACTTTGCCGATCGCATGGTCGTGGCCAAGGCTGAGGAGGAAGCCATTGAGCGGGCGCTGGGCGAAGATGGCGTGATGAAAGACGACGCGTCGCCCGCGTTGCGTCGGATTCGGCGTGAACTCCGCGCGTCCCACGGCGAACTCATTCGCATCCTCGAACGAGTCATGAACGGGCTCGAGTCCCATCACCGCGCGTCGGACATGTCCGTCACCGTCCGCGATGGACGGTATGTCATTCCCGTTCGGCGCGAGGGAGTGAAGGGCGTCGGTGGCATCGTGCATGGCACCTCCGGAACCGGCGGCACCATGTTCGTCGAACCGCCAGCGGCGGTGGAGTACGGCAATCGCATCCGCGAACTCGAGTCGGACGAGCAGGACGAAGTGGAGCGCATCCTTGCGGAGCTCACTGATCGGATTCGTCCGCATCGCGAGGGGCTCGCCGATTCATTCGACGCGCTCGCCGAACTGGATTCGCTGCATGCGCGAGCGCGCTATGCCATCCAGTTCGAGTGCACGCCGGCAGATATGGTCGCGTCGCGTGCCGGCTTTGCCATCCACGATGGCCGCCATCCACTCCTGCTCGCCAAGGGCGTGGATGTTGTGCCGTTCGATCTCGCGCTCCTTGCCGACGAGCGCACACTGCTCGTTTCCGGGCCGAACACCGGCGGCAAGACGGTGCTCCTCAAGGCGCTCGGGCTCATCTCCATGATGTCGCAAGCCGGCATTCCGGCGCCGGTGGGTGCCGAAAGCGTCATCCCGGTTTTCGACGACGTGCTCGCCGACATCGGCGACGAGCAATCCATCGAGGCGAGTCTCTCCACCTTCTCGGCACACCTGAAGAACCTGTCGGAGATCCTGCGTCTGGCCACCGCTGATTCTCTGGTGCTCATCGACGAACTCGGCTCGGGTACTGATCCACAGGAGGGCGCCGCGCTGGGCTGGGCCATTCTCGAGTCGCTCACGGCGCGCGGTACCACGACGCTGGCGTCAACCCATCTCGGCCAGTTGAAGGAGCTGGCGTCGCAGGTGCCGGGTGTGGTGAACGCATCCCTTCAGTTCGACGCCGTGCAACTCGCACCAACGTACCGGCTCATCAAGGGAGTGCCGGGCCGCTCGTACGGTATCAGCATCGCACGCCGCCTGAATCTCCCCGCAGACGTGGTCGCGCGCGCAGAGGAGCGCATTCCACAGGGAGAGCGCGACATGGCCGCACTCATCGAACGTCTCGAGAAGAAGGAAGAGGAGCTGGAGACGCGCGAGCGCGAAGCGGTGGCGATGGTGGATGACGCGCGCGACCGCATTGCGACCGTGGTGAAACGCGAGCACAACGTGCGCGAACGCGAACGGACCGTGGAGAAAACGAGCCGGCAGGAAGCGCGGAAGTACGTGCTCGAGGCGCGCGCCGAAATCGATCGCACGATCAAGGAGCTGAAGAAGCAGGGATCGGAAGCGGCCGACGTCGCCATCGACGAAATGGGACGCGCCGCTCGTCGCAAGGCCGAAGAACTCGCCGCGAAGCAGGCGCACGTCATCGACCGGCTCGATGCGGAGGAGCGATCGGTGCAGCGTAAGCGCGGAACAGTGCCGCCCGCGCAACGCACACCCATCGGCGTCGGCGACGCGGTGGAAGTTGGCACCCTCGGCGGAAAGGTCGGACGCGTACTGGAAATTCGCGACAAGGATGCGACCGTCGTGGTCGGCTCGATGAAGCTCACCGTGAAGATGGCGACTCTTCGCAAGACGGAGCAGGCGCCTGCCGAGCACGCAGTGAGCTACATCGGTGACGCTCCCGAGGTGTTCGCGAGCACCGAGATCAATCTGTTGGGGCTCCGCGCGGACGAAGCCGAGGGCGCGGTGCTGCAGGCGCTGGACAGCGCCATTCGTGCGGACCTCAAGAGTCTCCGTATCATTCATGGCAAGGGAACCGGCGCGCTGCGACAGGTGGTGGACGAGATGCTGCGCAAGGACACGCGCGTTCGCGAGTTCCACATGGCCGGTTGGAACGAAGGAGGCGCCGGTGTGACCGTCGCGGTGTTCGGATGATTCCCGACGAGACCGTCGAGCGTGTCCGCGAAAGCGCGGATATCGTCGGCGTGATTGGCGAGTACGTCGAACTCAAGCGACAGGGCACCGACTTCCGCGGCCCATGCCCCTTCCATCAGGGGACGCACCGCAATTTCTCCGTATCGGCGAAGAAGGCGATGTACTACTGCTTCGTGTGCCACGAGAGCGGTGACGTCTTCAAGTTCCTCATGAAGCGGCTCGGCATCGACTGGCCCACGTCCGTGCGAATGGTCGCCGAGAAGTCCGGCATCGACGTGGTGGAAACCAACTCGCGTCGTCCCGAGGAGAAGGACACGCGCGAGCCGTTGTGGGAAGTGAACGGCGCGGCGGTGGAGTACTTCCGGCGGATGCTCTGGGAGGACGACGCCGGAGCGGAGTCGCGCGCGTACCTCGAGCAGCGCGGCATCACCCGCGAGCTGGCCGAGCGCGTGAGTGTGGGGTACGCCCCACGAGAGATCGGGCTGATGCGCGCGTCGCTGAGTACCCTCGGCTTTGACGACGCGCGCATGATCGAAGCGGGCCTGCTCGTGATGTCCGAGGAGCACACCGAGCCGCGCCCGCGTTTCCGGAACCGGCTCATCTTCCCGATCTTCGATCTCTCCGGTCGCGTTGTCGGCTTTGGCGGAAGGTTGCTTGGTCCGGGCGAGCCGAAGTATCTCAACTCGGCGGAGTCTCCCGTATTCAGCAAGGGCAAGCTGCTCTATGGCTTGAACTGGGCGAAACAGGCGGCCCGCCGCGATGAACGGATGCTCGTGGTGGAAGGATACTTCGACGCGTTGCGCCTCATTGGGGCCGGTGTGGAGAGCGTGGTGGCGCCGATGGGCACCGCGCTCACCGAGGATCAGGCGAAACTCATTCGCCGGTACACGGACCGTGTCTACCTGTTGTACGACTCGGACAAGGCGGGACTGAAGGCCACCTTTCGCTCCGGCGACGAACTGCTCGCGCAGGGTGCGTCGGTTCAGGTAGTGACGTTGCCCGACGGCGAGGATCCGGACACCTTCGTGCGGACACACGGTACGAAAGGACTGGAAGCGCAGATCGCGAGCTCAATCGATGTGTTCGAGCGGAAGATCCAGCTTCTGGAGCGGGGCGGCTGGTTCGCCGACCTGCGCAAGAAGCGGCAGGCACTCGATCGCTTGCTGCCCACACTGCGCGCCACAAGCGATCCACTCACGCGCGACATGTACCTCGGCCACGCTGCCACCGCGGCGGGGGTGAGCCGCGACCTGCTCGAGCGCGAACTCAACTCGCCTGCGCGGGCGCGTACCGGTCGTTCCCTCGTGCGGCCGCCGGCGCCGGCCAGCCCCGAGCGTGACCCGCAAGTGCTTCCCATTCGACGCGACGATTCCGCGTCCGGCGACGGCGACCGTCGGCCTCGTCCGCCGCGGCGACGCGTGGCGGGAGAACGGGCTATCGGCGCAGAGCGGGAGCTCATGCGCGTCCTCCTCCATCGGCCCACCTACTTCGAGCAGGTGATCGAGCGCGTGGGCGCCGACAGTTTTCGCGACCCCGATCTCAAGCAGATCTTCGTGGCCATGATGGAGCACGGTGCGGACGCGGGTCCGGACGTCCTGGCCGAGCACCTGACCGGCGATGCCGTGGTGGCCATGCAGGATCTTCTCGAGGAGCACGAAGGCCTCGACCACGCGGATGAGGGCGTGGCAGGCAGTCTGTCATCGCTGCACGAGCGGGATCTCACCGAGCGCCTGGGCGAGATCGACCGGATTGCGCCGCTGGCATCCGAGGACCAGAAGGACGACCTCATGCGGGAAAAGATGCGCCTCACCGAGGAGCTGCGGTCGCTGGGTGGCCGCTGGTGGAAGAAATTTCGGTGACTCGCCCTCCGACGCGCTATGATTCATGAGCGGCTCGCAGACCCGGCGTTGCTGATTCCCCGCCGAACCGACAAAACGACCAACCGACTAACCGGCTCCCATGCATCCTGACGTTCAGTCTCTGCTTGCCGTGCAGGTCGACGATCTCCACACGTACGAACTGGAAGACCGCCTTGCCTCGTTGGCGCCGCGCCTCGCGGCCCTCGAGAAGGAGCGAGGAAGCGTGGCGGCACAGCTCGATCGCGGCCGCGCCGCCGTTGAAGCCGAAGAACACCGGCACCGCGAAGCGCTGATCAAGGTGGAGTCGCACCGCGCGCTCGTGGAGCGAAGCCAGCGCGCGTACGAAAGCGTCACCTCGCCGAAGGAAGCCAATGCGGCCATGACGCAGCTCGAACAGACCAAGCGCATGGTGGACGACAGCACCCGCGACGCATCGCAGGTGCAGGGTCGCGTGAACGAACTCCGGCATCAGGTGGCAGATCTGGAGAACGCGCTGGAAGAAGTGGAGGCGCGACAATCCGAAACCCGCGTTGCTCTCGCTACCGAGCGCGAGGCCATCGTTGCGGAAATCGACGCGGCCAAGGCGAAACGTCAGGGCACGGCCGTTGCCGTTCCGCGAGCCATGCTCAGCATCTATGACAAGGTGCGGGCGCGCAAGCGCGCCGAGATCGTGTTTTCCCTGCGCGGGCCGTCGTGCAGTGCCTGCGACACCGCCATCCCCACGCAGCGCCGCGCAGCAATGGCGGCAAAGGGATCGCTGGAAATGTGCGAAGGATGTGGCGTGCTGTTGTACGCGGGGGAATGACGACGCCGCGCGGTTGAACGCGCTGTCCGCGCCGTCTAGGTTGCAAGGATGACTGCCGCAAACATCGTCGCTCGCCCGCGTACCCGCTGGATTCTGCCCGAGGCGCCGGATGCGGCCGCGGTGCGGGCGCTGTGCGACGAATTGCAGCTGCCGGAGCCGGTCTGCCGTCTGCTCGTCGCGCGTGGGCACTCGCCATCCGATACGGCCAAGCGCTACCTGCGCCCGCGCCTTGACCAGCTGCATCCGCCCGAGCAGCTCTTCGACTTGCAGCGCGCGGTGGAGCGGCTTGCCAATGCCATCCGGGGTGGCGAGACCATCCTCGTGCATGGCGACTACGACGTGGACGGCATGTGCTCCACCACGCTCATGACGCGCACCATTCGCATGTTGGGCGGCACGGTGGTGCCGTTCATCCCCCGCCGCCTGCTCGATGGCTATGACCTCGGTGACGCCGGGGTCAACGCGGCCATTGCCGCGGGCGCAACGGTGGTCGTCACCTGCGATTGTGGCACCAGTGCCGTTGCCCCCGTTGCCACCCTTCAGGCCGCGGGCATCGACGTCATCATCAGCGATCACCACTTGCCCGGTGGCGATCTGCCCGCCGCCTTCGCGGTGCTGAATCCCAAGCGGCCCGGCTGTGAGTCCATGGACAAGGATCTCGCTGCCGTCGGCGTCGCATTCAAGCTTGCCCTCGCGCTCACCCGCGCGCTCGGCGGCAATGAGAACTTCGTGTACGGAATGCTGGACCTCGTTGCACTCGCGACCATCGCGGACATCGCCCCCCTGCGCGGGGAGAATCGGGTGTTCGCGCGGTACGGGTTGAAGATGTTGTCGGAAACGCAGAACACTGGGCTCCGCGCGCTCATTCGAGCCGCGGGCCTCGACAACAAGGCGCTCACCGCCGGTCGTGTTGGTTTCATCCTGGCGCCCCGGCTCAATGCGGTGGGGCGCCTCGGGCATGCCCTGCGCGGCGTCGAGTTGCTGCTCTCCACCAATGAGCATGAAGCAAATGGCATCGCGAGGGAACTCGAGGAGCTGAACGCGCGACGGCAGGAGATCGATCGCGGCGTCCTGGAGCAGGCGCGCAAGCGCGTGCTCGACCTCGACCTGGACGAGACGTACGGCATCGTGCTCGCCGCGGACGGCTGGCACCCAGGCGTGATCGGCATTGTGGCGTCGCGGATCGTCGAGGAGTTCGGGCGTCCCACCATCCTCATCGGTCTGGACGGCGAGGACGGCAAGGGATCGGGCCGTTCCATCTCGCGCTTCGATCTGCACGGTGGGATCGGCCGGTGCAAGCACCTGCTCAAGCGGTTCGGCGGCCATCGTAGTGCGGCCGGCGTCACCATTGCGCGAGACCAGGTTGACGCGTTCGCCTCTGCCTTCAACGAATCGGCGCGCGCAGACCTCACCCTCGATGACCTCGTCCCCGAACTGCGCGTGGACATGGAAGTGGCGCTGGCCGACATCACCACGGAATTCGAGGGATTGCTGCGGCATCTCGAACCATGCGGCATGGGCAATCCGTCGCCCATGCTGGTAACGAGGGGAGTGCGCCTGGCCGCGCCGCCACGCATCGTCGGTCAGGGTGGACTGAAACTCCAGATCGCCACGCCCACGGGGACGCTCGAAGCCATCGGGTGGTCGCTGGGCAGCCGCATCGGGGAGCTGGACCAGTCGCATTCGTTCGACATCGCCTATCGCCTCGAACGCGAGGAATTTCGCGGCGTGTCGAAGCTCCAGGCACGCTTGTCGGACTTCCGCGTCGTCTAGGCCATGCGAATCGTCGCTGGGCAGTGGCGCGGTCGCCGGCTCGTTGTACCAGGGGGTGATCTTGTGCGTCCCACCGCGGATCGCGTGCGTGAGGCCTGGATGAGCATCGTCAGTCCCGTGCTCGCCGATGCCCGCGTGCTGGACCTCTTCGCCGGCTCTGGTGCGTTGGGCATCGAGGCACTGTCGCGCGGGGCGGCATCCGCTGATTTCGTCGAGAAGGCGGCAACGAGCCTCAAGGCCATCGCCGACAATCTCAATACGGTGCGTGCCGGCGACGAAGCAAAGATCCATCGTGCCGACGCCATCGGATTCATCACGGCGCTCGACGCACACAGCTACGATGTCGCGTTCGCAGACCCTCCATACGACCTGGGCTTGGCGGCAAAGGTTGCCGAGGCGTGGCTGACAGTCCCTTTTGCCGACGTACTCGGTATTGAGCACCGCGCGTTCGAGAAGATGCCAGAGGGCGGCGACAAGCGCCGGTACGGCGGAACGGCCATCACCTTCTATCGCACGACGTGATGCGTCCGCATACGTCCGTGCGTTGCGTTTTCACCTCCCGGTATTGATCCTTAGCGCGTGCCCAACTCACGTATTGCCATCTACGCCGGAAGCTTCGATCCGATCACGCGCGGGCATGAAGACCTCATGCATCGCAGTCTCGAGTTCGTCGATACGCTCGTGGTTGCCGTGGCGATCAACTCCACGAAGCAGCCGCTGTTCACGATCGAGGAGCGGGTGGCACTCATCCGCTCCGCGGTGGGCAATTCCGCGAACATCGACGTCCGCTCGTTCGGTGGGCTGCTCGTCGACTTCGCGAAGGAAGTGGGCGCCTCCTTGCTCATCCGCGGTTTGCGCGCGGTGAGCGACTTCGAATACGAATACCAGATGGCGCTCATGAATCGCCACCTGTCTCCCAGGCTGGAGACGGTGTTCATGGTGCCCTCGCTCGACACCACCTACATCAGCGCCAGTCTTGTCCGCGAAGTTGCACGCTATGGCGGCGACGTACACGATCTGGTCCACCCAACCGTCGCCGAAGCGCTCCGCGCCAAGATCCAGTCGAAGTGAGCTTCCTCCTCTCGCTCCATGAACGCGCGGCCGCCTCGCCGCGTCGCATCCTGTTTCCGGAAGCCTTCGATCCCCGGACGCGGGCTGCCGTCATCGCGCTCAAGGAGCGCGGTATTGTCGAACCCGTCCTCGTGGGCACCGCGGCCGATGCCGTGCCCGGTATCGAACTGATCGACGTTGACGACCCCGTGCTCAGGGCCGAGGTCGCAGCGGAGGTACGGAAAGCCCGCGAACGGAAGGGCATGACGGAGGAGGAGTCGCTGCTGTTTGGCCGGTCGCCCCTCCACGTTGCGGACGCGTTCGTTCGGTGGGAACGGGCGGACGGGTGTGTGGCCGGCGCAGTATACACCACCGCGGATGTCATTCGCGCGGCACTATGGCTCATTGGTCCAGCGCCCGGTGTTCGCACCATTTCGTCGGCGTTCTATATGGACTGCCCCGAGTTTCGCGGTCGCGGCAGCGAAGTCCTGACGTTCACGGACTGTGCTGTCGTCAAACGCCCCACCGCTGGCCAGCTCGCGGATATCGCGATCGCGGCGGCTGCCGACCGCCGCCGCATCGTTGGCGACGAGCCGCGCGTAGCCTTTCTGTCGTTCAGCACAAAGGGCAGTGGTGGGGGTGAGAGTGTGGAACGGATACGCGCGGCTGTGGCGGAAGTGCGATTGACCGCACCAGAGCTCGCCGTGGACGGAGAATTGCAAGGCGATACCGCACTCGTCGCGGCGGTCGCGGCACGAAAAGCGCCAGAGAGCGCTGTCGGCGGGCAGGCGAACGTGCTGGTCTTTCCGGACCTCGACTCGGGAAACATCGCCTACAAGCTGGTACAACGGTTGGCATCCGCGAGCGCGATCGGCCCCATCCTCCAGGGAATGCGGCATCCTTGCAATGATCTCTCGCGCGGGGCGACAGCCGAGGACATCTTCAATGTGGCGGCAATCACCGCACTACAGGCGGACGACTCCGCAGCCACTTTACTGAACGCGTACCGCCGGGAGACAGGCACATGAGCTTCGCAATCAAGAAGCAAGGTGAAATCGTGGTCGTTGACGTCGAGGGACAGCTGATCGTGGGCAATCGCCAGGAGCTCAAGCAGAAGGTGCTGGACGAGCTGGAACGTGGCGAGCGCAAATTCCTGATCGATTTTGCCCAGACCGGGTACATCGACAGTTCCGGGCTTGGGGTGCTGGTATCGCTCTCCAAGAAGATTCGCGAGCAGGGGGGGGAGCTCCGTCTCGCCAATTTGAACGACGACCTCAAGACGCTGTTCGAGCTGACGAAACTAGATACTCTGTTCCAGATCTCCGACACCCGAGACCGAGCATTGTCGAGCTTCTAACGTCGTCCTGACTTCGCAACGCGGCCCGCCACCAGACGGGCCGCGTCGCGTCGTCCCCGGGGCTCGCCGCATCCGCCCCTCCCGCCGTCCCGCCTCCCCATGACCGCGCTCCATCGATCCGACCACGGATTTCGCGTCTCTCTCGAAGTCGAGATTCCGAGCGACGTTTCGTACATCGAAAGCGTCGTCGATCTCGTCCGACATCCCTGCGCCGAACTCGCGTACGGGGCCCATCAGCTCGCGCTGAACGTTCCCGTGGCGCTCTGCGAGGCCCTGTCCAACGCCATTTTGCGCGGCAACCACGAAGACCCGCACAAGCGGGTTTGCGTCCGTGCCGATGTGGACACCACCCGGCTCGTTGTGGAGATCAGCGACGAAGGCACCCGATTCGACCTTGACGCCGATACCCGCGAAGCTGACCTCGACGACAACCTCGAACGCGAAGACGGCCGCGGCTTGTTCCTGATGCGCAAGCTCATGGACGGTGTCGAACGCTTCGACCGGTCGCCCGGGACGTCCTCCATCGGCAACGTTGTGCGACTGACGCTGGCGCGCGCGTGAGTGAGCTGGGCGAGGTCCTGACGGCGTTTCACGAAGCCACGGGCTGCAACGCAGCCGTGTGGCGTCGCGATGGCGTGCCCGGGACCCCGCTCAAGTACGTGGCGGGCACCTTTCACAGCTCGCCCCCTCCGGACGAATGGCTTCCCTCGTTCGGCTCCGTGCGTGACGAAGCCACCGAACGTGGTCGCGTCCTCATCGTGCCCGTCGTTGGGCCCCGCGCCGCGTGGATCGTATTCGGCCCGTGCCCCATTGAGCGACGAGAGCTGGATCGCTACCTGAAGTTCCTGCGCCCAGTGGTGGGGCAGTACCTCCAGAACACGCTCGAAGTGGAGCATGCGGCCAACGAGCTTGCGGAGCGGTACGAAGAGATCAACCTCCTCTACTCCATCAGCGAGATTCTGGGGCGCACCGTGTCGCTCGAAGACGGTGCCGCCACCATCCTGAAGGAAGTGAGCGAGACCGTCGGCGCGCATCGCGGATCCATTCTCGTGCATGAACACGACTCGGGCTCGCTGAACGTGATCGCGCGCATTGGCGGCGAAGGGATTCCCACGCCACCCATCGCGCTCGACGACAGTTGCAGCGTGAGCGCGCACGTGTTCCGCACGCTGCGCTCAACTATCGTTGAAGAAGGCGAGATGCCCTGCGATGCGGAGCGCGGCTTCCGTCGCGGGGCGATGCTGACGGTCCCCATCCTCTGGACGGCGCAGGACGGCAGCGAGCCGTTGGGCATTGTGAATCTCTCGGATCGCCGCTCCGGCCAGGCGTTCACCGCGGGTGACCTGAAGCTCGTAACCGCCATCGCCAGCCAGATCGGCGCGGCCATCCAGAACGCGCGGCTCGTGCGCAGCTCCCTGGCGCAGCAGCGACTCCAGCAGGAGATGCAGCTCGCGCACGATCTGCAGATGAAGCTCCTGCCCGACGCGGCGCACGTATCGCCCGAAGCAACTGTCTCCGCCATCGTGGTGCCGGCCGAAGACGTTGGTGGAGATTTCTACAATCTCTATCGCCTTCCGCAGGACCGGATTGGCGTGATGATCGGCGACGTGTCCGGCCACGGATATCAGGCGGCGCTGATCATGGCACTCACCATGAGCGCGTCGGCCATTCATGCCCAGGGCACCGATGATCCGGCGGAAATGCTGCGGCGCCTGTACGTGAGCGTGAAGGAAGAGCTGAACACCACGGAGATGTTCGTGAGCGCGCTGTACGCGGTGGTAGACCGCGTGAACGGCGTGCTGCGTTACGGCAACATGGGCCATCCACACGCCTTCGTGATATCGAGCGAAGGCATCAGCGAGCGGCTCGTGGCCGGCGCTCCGCCCTTGGGCATGCGCGACGAAGCCCCGCGGTCGGAATCTCGCGAGTGGGATGTTGGCGGCGACGTCCTGCTGCTCTTCACCGACGGTATCGCCGACGCGCGCAATCGCGACGGCAAGCGGCTCGACGAGGGCCCCGTGGTGGAATGCGTGCGCCTGCACCGGCACGAAACGCCGGCAGAAATCACCGCCCGCGTGTTCGAACTACTCGATGCATACACCGGCGATGTGCCCCGCCGCGACGACCTGACGCTCGTCATTCTCAAGAGCTGATGGCCCGATGACGGACGACGCGCGACCGCCTCGTCGTGATCGCGCCGGCTTTCCGCCGACGCGCAAGAGCCTCGGCCAGCACTTCCTCACCGATCGGCGCATCCTCGGCCGCATCGCCGATGCCTTGCACCTGACCGGCAGCGAGACAGTCCTGGAAATTGGACCGGGCCGCGGCGCGCTCACCGATATCCTCGCCGACCGTGCCGGTCGTCTCATCGCCATCGAGTATGATCGAGCGCTCGCGGATATTCTGCGGCAGCGCTACGCAAAACGTGGCAACGTGCTCATCGCCGAGGCGGATGTGCTGGCGGTGTCGCTTGGTGAACTGGCGGCGGGCCCCTATGTGCTGATCGGCAATGTGCCGTACTACATCACCACGCCGATTCTCTTTCACGCGCTGGTTCCACCCC
This sequence comes from bacterium, assembly GCA_040003455.1. Taxonomy (GTDB): domain Bacteria; phylum Gemmatimonadota; class Gemmatimonadetes; order Gemmatimonadales; family Gemmatimonadaceae; genus AG11. The sequence continues at coordinate 11,891 of JBDUCM010000066.1, read as the reverse complement.
GCGCGGACCGGTCGGTGTACCTCGTGCAGAAGGAGGTTGCGGACCGCCTCTGTGCTGCGCCAGGCACGAAGGAGTACGGAGCACTGACTGTGAATGTGGGTGCCGTTGCACGCGCCGAGTCGCTGTTCAAGGTTCCGGCGGGGGCATTCAACCCGCCGCCCAAGGTGGACAGCGCGGTGGTACGCATCACGCCGTTGCCGTCGCCGTTGGTGACGCCGGAAGAAGAACGGCCGTTCAGGCTTCTGGTGCAGGGGGCCTTCGGCATGCGCCGGAAGCAGATGCGTCGAGTCCTTCGCTCGCTCTACGCCATCGACGCCGAGGCGGCCGACGCCATCCTCGCGGCAACGCAGATTGATCCTGAGGTTCGGCCCGAGACGCTTTCGCCGGAGCAGTTCGCGAAGCTCCTCCGCGCGTTCAAGAGCCGTCGCGTGGATCTCGCAGCGGACGTCGCGAGTGTGAAGGAAACCGACGAACCCTGACGCCCGGCGCGGTCAGTGACCGTTCGTGAGCGCGAAGGTGAGTCCTTCCAGCTCCATGGCCATGTTGACCGTCTTGACAGCCATGTCCGGGGCGGCGTGGAGCTGTGCCGGGGCGAAGTTCAGCACAGCCTTGATCCCCGCGCGTTCAACGCGGTCCAGCACCAACTGCGCGTCGGTGGTCGGGATGGCGAGCACGGCGATGTCGGGTCGGTCGCGTTCCACGTCGGCCTCGAACTGGCCCATGTCGCGGATTTCGATGCCCTCCAGCGTCCGGCCAATCTTTTCGGGATTGGTGTCGTAGGCCGCGGTGATGACGAAGCCCCGTTGCCGGAAACCGTGATACTGCGCGAGCGCCGCGCCGATCTTGCCGGCGCCGATGATGATGACCTTCCACTCGCGTCCCAGGCCGAGAATCTCGCGCAGGGCCGTGGCAAGCTCTGGTACGGAATAGCCGAGCCCGCGCTTGCCGAAGGAGCCAAAGAACGAAAGGTCCTTCCGGACCTGCGCGGAGGTCGTTCCGCCGCGTCGGGCCAACTCGTCGCTCGACACAGTGGCAAGGCCACGCCCCTCGAATTCCTCGAGGAATCGAAGGTAGATGGACAGCCGGCGAACGGTGGAATCTGCGATGCGTTTCAAGGGCGTGGCGATGCTTGTGAATTCATTCACAAGGTAACGGGACTGTAGAGCGCGCACCAGCGGCCCATTTTGCGCGTCCGCGGCAACCCGTTGCGCTGCATAATCATGCACAGAGGCGGTATACGCCCCGCCGGATTATCTTCGGGTGCATGACCGTCAACGTCACCTCGGAAATAGGCCGCCTCAGGTCTGTCATCGTCCACACGCCCGGCGCGGAGCTGCTCGGCGTCACTCCGGCTACGCGCGAAGACTACCTGTACGACGACCTCCCGGACGCCGAACAGGCGCGAAAGGAGCATCGTCGCTTCACCGCTGTCCTCCAGCGCTTCTGCAATGTGCTCGAGGTGCGCGACCTGCTCGCCACCGTCCTCGAGAACGAAGCGACGCGCGAGCTACTCGTGCGTGAGACCATGGACATCGTTCCGTCAGAGCCGCTCGCGCGCGAGATCGAGAAGCTGCCGCCGGCGGAACTCGTGACCATGCTCATTGAAGGTCGCGTGGAGACCCCCGGGCCCCTGGCGCGCACGCTGAACGAATTCGGCTACGAACTGCCACCGCTGCCCAATCTCTTCTTCACGCGCGACTCGGCCATGAGCGTGGGACAGCATGTGTTGGTGGGGTCCATGCGGTACGGCATTCGATGGCCGGAAGAGCTCATCATGAAAGCCCTGTTCAGCTATCACCCGTTACTTCAGAACGAGGGGATCATCTTCGACGGGTCAACCGAGCGCCGGCTCAACTACACGCTCGAAGGTGGCGACGTGCACCCGTTGCGCGAGGACCTGGTGGTGATCGGCTTCTCCGAGCGCTCCAGTCCCGGCGCCATCGACTATCTGGCCTCGGTGTTGTTCGAGAAGACGAAGGTCACCGACATCATCATCGTCGTGATGCCCAAGGAAGACACGGCCATTCACCTGGACATGATCTTCACGCAGGTGGACAAGGAACTGTGCGTCTGCTTTCCGCCGCATTTCGTTGGGCCGGAGCGCCTGAGCGTACTCCATTGGCACAAGGGGGAGTCCACGTTACGCGAAGAGCGCGACATCTTCAGCGCGTTGAAGACCTGCGGCATGCCCATGACGCCAATCTTCGCTGGCGGTGAGCGGCGCGTGGTGCAGGAGCGCGAACAGTGGGCCTCCGGCTGCAATTTCGTCGCGATGCGTCCGGGCCTCGTCCTCTCCTACGCACGCAATATCGGGACACTCGGCGAAATGGAGAAAGCCGGCTTTCAGGTGATTGAAGGGGTGAAGTATCTCACGGGCGACGCGCGAATCTCCGACGATCAACGCGCCGTAATCACCTTCGAGGGCGCGGAGCTCGTGCGCGGCGGTGGCGGACCCCGTTGCATGACGCTGCCGGTATACCGGGACGATCCGTGGGGTTGAGCCGCACCCGTACCACAAAGGTCGATCCGCTGTCGGGCATGCAGCTCGAGTTGGATGTTCCCGCAGCCGTGGTCACGCGCGCACAGTCCACACTGCTCGTGGAGCGCGCCGCCGACTATCTGCGTGCTGGCCCCGCGAGCTCGCGTGATCTCGTTGCCACCGTATGCCAATTGTCGGCCCTGCCGCCGGCCATCGCCGATCACATGGCCGTCACGCTGTTGCGCGATCACCCGCGCTTCGTTCGCACCGCAGATGGTGGGTGGCGCCTGGGTGAGCGCGCGTCGCCCGAATGGAAGACGGTGCCGCTCGCCGACGAGCCGCTGCTGTCGTCCCTGTCGTTCGCCGTATGCGACGTGGAAACCACGGGCGGCCGCGCCCAACACGGCGACCGGATCACGGAGATTGCGATCGTTACCGTGCGCGGTGGCCGCGTGCAGGAGGTGTTCGAGACCCTGGTGAATCCGGAGCGCTCCATTCCGCCGTTCATCATGAACCTCACGAACATTTCGTGGGAGATGGTACGCGACAAGGCACCGTTCCGGGACGTCTGCCATGACGTCGTACGTGCGTTGGAAGGCCATGTATTCGTCGCACACAATGCCAATTTCGACTGGCGCTTCGTGAGCACCGAGGTCGCGCGTGCGTCGGGTCGTGAATTGACCGGGCGTCGCTTGTGCACCGTGCGTCTCGCGCGCAGGCTACTGCCACAGTTGCGCTCTCGTTCGCTGGATTGGGTGGCGCAGCACTACGATGTGGAGATTCCGCCGGGCATGCGGCATCGTGCCGCCGGCGATGCCATTGCTACGGCGCACTGTCTTGTCCGCCTGCTCGAGGACGCACGCGGGCACGGCTGCGAGCGCTGGTCGGAGCTGGAACGTTTCCTCGCCAACCGCCCCGTGAAGAAGAAGCGCCGCGGCCGCCGCCCATCAGCGATGCCGCGGCCGGTAGACAAGGACACAACCGCCTGAGCTAAATTCTCGTCATGCCTCTCCTTCCGCTCGTTCAATCGCGCACCGTTGGCTCGCTGCGTGTGCACGCATTGCAGGCCGGTCTCCAGCAACTCGACGGCGGCGCCATGTTCGGCGTGGTGCCAAAAACACTCTGGGAGCGACGCATCGCCCCCGACGCGCGCAATCGCATCCCGTTGGGCATGCGATGCTTGCTCATCGAGCACGCCGCGGGACTGGTGCTCGTGGACACCGGAGCGGGGAACAAGGAGAGTGAGAAGTTCTACGGCATCTACGGGATAGAGAACGCCCCGGTAGGCGGCGTCGGCCCAACGCAGCTCGAGAGCGCGCTGGCCGAGGCCGGATTCTCACCGGAAGATGTGACGATGGTGATCAGCAGCCACCTGCACTTCGATCATGCCGGCGGCAATACAAAACTCGGCGAAGATGGCGTGCCCGTGGTGAGCTTCCCCAATGCGCGTTACGTCGCCCGTCGCGGCGAGTGGGACTGGGCTCATCACACCAACGAGCGCACCTCCGCGAGCTATTTCGGCCACAACTTCGATCCGCTTCAGGCCGCGGGAGTGCTGGAGCTGATCGATGCGGATGCCGAAGTACTGCCCGGCATCACGCTACGACACACGCCTGGTCATACGCCGCATCATCAGGGCATTCTGCTCACATCGGGGAGTGAGCGGATGTTCTACCTGGCCGACCTCGCACCCACCACCAGTCACGTGCCGCTGCCATGGATCATGGGTTACGATGTTGAGCCACTCGTCACGCTCGAGACCAAGCGTCGCATCTGGGCCGAGGCGGCGGATGAGGCGTGGACGGTGGTGTTCGAGCACGATTCGGTGAACGCGTGGGGGCGCATTCATTCGGAAGGGAAGGGGTACGCGTGCGAGGTAGTGCCATAGCGTTGGCGCGCCCTGCCACCTGTGGCGGTACTACGGCACCGAGCCCGTGCTGTACTCGTCGGCCGTCTTCCACATGTGCTCGAATTCCTGGAAGTGGTGCATCACGCGCGCGCGCTCGGTAGTCACGCGAGCTTCGCGGAAGGTGCCTGACCCTTCGATGAAGACTTCCCACGCGATGGAACCATCTTCCGCGCAAAGGAAGAGCTTCTTGTCGTAGGTCGCGGCGATCATCGTGCGCACCGTGACACCCAACTCCGCCTGGCGGTCCATGATGGCACGCGCCTCGGGCGAGCGGAGTTCAGCCTCGTCATCCAGGAGAAAGATGCGCCGCACCTTCCCTCGGCGTCCTGACGGGCGGGGCGACAGCACCGCCTTCATGGCTTTGATGGCCTCGTCGTTCTTCCAGAAGTATGAATTCCTGGCGAGGCTGGTAGCGCAGTACTTCTTTTCCGGATACTTGAACAACGTCTGCGTCCAGAAATACAGGAACGCGCTCGGGTTGGCGACGGTGGCCGTTTGCCGGGAGAGCAGGCTCTCCAGATTGCGAACACGCTCGTCGATGGACGGGCCAAGGATGTCGCGCAGCATCGGATCGACATCCGACACCATGCCGCGTACGTGCTCGAGTGCCTTCTGGTCGGTGATGTACTCGAGTTGCTTGAAGATCCGGTGCTGACGTGCCATGACCACAGAAAGACAGAGCGCCACCGCGCCGAACGCCCCAAGGGTGGCGTAGCGCAGTACGTCATCCGTGAGGTGGATCTGATGGGTTGTCTCCAGCACCGCGATTGCGATGGAGACGATGCTGACGCCGATGGTGACGGGAACGTCCAGCCCGTCCGCGAAGAAACCCATCACCCCCGATCGCTTCTCTCGTGGATCAGTCATCGCTCACGCAGTCGGTGTCGAGGAACCCATCGCTGGGCCAAGGTGCGCCGGAGCAACGGCACTCATGGCTTCAGCGTGCCCACCTCAATCGAAACCAACCCGCGAATCCAGCGCGCGTGCCGCATGTCATCCGGCACGATCAGCCGCCACGGGCCTTCCACGGCATCCAGCGCCTTTCCATTCCGCCGGTCAGCCAGTAGCGCAGCGCGCCGCGAAAATCCGGGATCGACCTCCACGAGCGCAAACACCGCGTTCTGCCCATCCGCGCCGGCCGCGCGAACGTACATCACGGCACGCTGACGGCCTGATGCCTCTGCCGCGGGTGCAGGCACCTGCTGTAGCACGTCCCACAGGGCGACACCCGATACCGTAACCGAATCCGAACTGCCTTCGGCAACCACACGCAGCTCATGCCGCGGCAGCTTGGCAAGGTCGGCGGGTGACAACACGATCTCCCGTCCTTCGGCGCGAATGCGGAGCGACCCGGCAATCTGCCCCGTCGAGCTTTGCGCCCGAGCGACTCCCGCCGCCAGGAGTACAAGAAGAACGATGCGGGATGAGACGGTGTGCAGCATCTGCCCTTGGCCTGGGGTGTCGGATCGCGTTGCTCAATCAACCACGCCGAGCTCGACTCGCACAAGGTCAGCAACCGAGGCTACGAGCTGGCTCGCGAGGTGAAGGTCGATTCCCACGAGAAGTATCCATGGCGGCGCCGTCGCAGTCCATACTCTGCCGATGGGGTGGACGTGTGTCCGCTTGATGCCGCTCAGTAAATGCGAGTTAAGGCGCATTACTTGAACCACGGAGGACACGATGGCATGCAGGGTTGGTCAAGCCTGGTGCTTGCTCTTCCTCTGTGTTCCTCAGTGGCCTCTGTGGTAATGGCGGTTTGTTCTGAGTGGCCTCTGTGGTAATGGCGGTTTGTTCTGAGTGGCCTCTGTGGTAATGGCGGTTTGTTCTGCAGTGGCCTCTGTGGTAATGGCGGTTTGTTCTGCCTGTCGTCCCGGCCCTGATCAAGGCTGTAAGTGAACAGTGCTGACCACTAGGGCACGATATCGAACGCCAGGAGCGCGAACTCGTTCCCATGATAGTGGGGCGACAGCCGCGGGTCTTCCGCAAGGCGGCGCCGCTCAACGAGGCGAAAGCCCAGTCCCTCGTAGTACGTGATGAGCGCCTGATTGTCTCCCCACGTGTCCATGCGGATTCCGCGGCGGCCGAGCGAGAGGCATTGCTCGCGCGCCCACGCGAACACGGTGTTGAGCAGCCCGCGCCCCGCGAAGCCCGGCGCCCGCGTGATGCGGTGCAGGTAGATGTGGGCATTTTGTTCGTGCTCACCCCAGATGGCCGCGTCCTCATAGGCCACGGAGAACACGCCCGCGAGCACGTCTCCGTCAACGACGCAAAACAGATTGCCGGCGTCGATTTCGGCGTGTATCGCCGCGTCGGTGAAGGTGGGCCAGACGGCTTCGCCCCGCTCGCGCTGCATCGCGCGTCCGGCAGCGTAGACAGCGTGAAGCGTGGGGAGGTCAGCGCCTGTTGCGAGTGCTACGTGCATGCAGATTTCGCGGCCGTGGTGTCTGAGGTCAGTCGGCGAGTGCGGATGCCGGATCATCAAAGATGGAGCCGAGCGCGGAGCACGCCAACCGGAATTGCTTGTCATTGCAACCAGTTCGGGGGGGCTTTGAGCTTCCGGCGGACTCCGCGATGCTGATATCCTTCCGCAACACAATTCCCCAGAACTGCGCCATGAACCGCATCGTCATCGCTCTTACGCTGGCCTCGGTCGCCATCCTCCCCGCGTCGGCACAACGGGGCGCCAAGCCCGCGCCGCCCAAGCCCATCTTCGACGTCGTCGAAGCGACCATTCCGCAGATGCAGGCCGCGCTCAGGGACGGGCGTGTAACGTCACGAGAGCTTGTACTCCTCTACCTCGCGCGTATCGCGACCCACGAGCACCAGCTCAACGCCGTGATAACCGTGAGCACCACCGCCTTGGCGGAAGCCGATGTGCTCGATCGCGAGCGCGCGGAAGGGCATGTGCGCGGGCCGCTGCATGGCATCCCCATCGCGCTCAAGGACAACATCCACACCACCAACATGCCCACGTCCGGCGGCGCGCTGGCGTTCAAGGGCATGATGCCGCCGTATGAAGCGACCCTGACGAAGAACCTCAAGGACGCCGGCGCCATCGTCATCGCCAAAACGGTGATGACGGAACTCGCGAACTGGGTCGCCGGCAGTCCCACTCCCATGCCCGGCAACTACAGCGCCATCGGCGGCTACGGACTCAACCCCTACGACCCTCGGCCCGACCCCCGCGCCGGCTTCAATGACGGGCGTCCCGTACTCGGCACCGGCGGCTCCAGCTCAGGTATCGGCACCGCGGCCAGCTTCTGGGCCGCAAACGTTGGCACAGAGACGTCGGGTTCAATCCTCAGCCCGTCCAACCAGAACATGCTCGTGGGTATCAAGCCCACGGTGGGGCGCGTAAGCCGTTACGGCGTCATTCCCATCACGGCGGATCAGGATACGCCCGGCCCCATGACGCGCACCGTCGAAGACGCCGCCATCATGCTCGGCGCCATGGAAGGAGCGGCACCAGACCCCAACGACGCGGCGACGCGCGCGTGTACGCCGCCTGCAGGCAGGGACTATCGTCCGCACCTCAAGCGCGACGGGCTCAAGGGAGCGCGCATCGGCATTCCGCGCGCATTCTTCTTCGATCCAACCCCCTTGCCAGGATCCACCCAGGCGCGCGGAGGGTTGAACGCTGCACAGGCTGCCGTGATGAAGGACGCCATCGCCGCGTTGCAGAAGGAGGGCGCCGTGATCGTCGATCCCGCCGACATTCCGAGTGTTGTCACAAAGGACTCGTCGCGCAACTATGTGTTGTGGGGCGTCTGCGGTGGCGTCGAGAACCGCAAGGGGCACAACGACAACTGCTCCATCGATCTCGCGTACGGCATGAAGCGCGACTTCAACAGCTGGCTCGCGTCGTTGGGCAAGGCGGCGCCATTCTCGTCGCTTGCCGACCTGCGCTACTTCAACCTCGCGAACGCGCCGCGCGGTGCGATCAAGTACGGACAGTCGCTGCTCGACATCTCCGACGAGATTGACCTGGTAGCTGACAAGGCACGCTACGAGTCGGATCGCCGGAAGGATATCGACCTCGGCGGAACGCACGGCATTGCCGAGGTGGTGCAGGCACAGAAGCTGGATGCATTGTTGTTTCCGGCGGCGAACGGCGCGAGCATCGCCGCGCGGCCGGGATATCCCACAGTCATCGTGCCATTCGGTACCGTGCCGAATGCGCCGACTCCAGCGTTTCCTCAGGGCTTCGATGCAAAGCCGGCGCCGTTTGGCGTGAGCTTCACGAGCGTGGCGTGTACGGAGCCGCGGTTGATCGAGTTGGCGTACGCGTTCGAACAGGCGACGAAGAAGCGCGTGGCGCCGGCGCTGAAGTAAGCCGGCGCCTTAGGTCCACTGCGCGCGTGAACGCAGCCTACGTTGGCGCTCCGCTCTTGTGCCAGCAGCTGCATACCAGCCCATTGGAGAACGGCAGCACAAAGCAGGAAATTTCGTCGCCAGGATGGTCCTTGCAGGCATCATTCGAGCACGGATGCGTGGAGCTCTGCGCCGTCGTGCATGGAGGTCCCAGATGTACATGGTGCGCGAATCCGCCAGGTAGCAGATTGTGTGAAAACCCGCCCGCGACCATGGCGGCTGCCTGCTCTTTTGTGATGGTCATTTGACGCGCGCTCCAATTGATTTGAGGTGGCGGTGGTGTGATCGACCTCTCGTGTGCAACGGGAGGCGACGTCCGCAGTACGAACCGCAGTACCGAGTGCGGCGAATTTTCTGAACCGCGTTTAGCCAATGCAGCAAACGCTGAAGCCACTCGCTGGCCGACATTTCGCGCGGCGGCCTCATCGTCTGATCTCCCGACCACCCACCCGCGGCCTCTGTCTATGACGCTCCCGGACCTGGTCTTCCTTCTCTCCGCGCTTGCCACCGCCGGCACGTTGGTGCGCGGCATCTACTTGCTCGCCCGGCGGCGCGGCGCACAGGCCGTTCGCGTCGCGCGCCGATGGGCCGTCGGCGCCGCCGCCTATTTCGCCATACTCGTCATCGTGTCATTCACGCAGCCGCAACGCGTGGTCATGGTCGGCGCGGAGAACTGCGCCGACGATTGGTGCATCACCGTTGATTCAGTGACGTACGCCGACACCATTGGAGGCGAGCGCGCCGCGGGCCGCTGGTTGATCGTTCATGCGCGCGTGAGCAGTCACATGCGTGCACGCCGCCAGAGCGAACCGGACGCGTACGGTTACCTCATCGACGCCGCGGGCACGGTGATCCAGCAGTCGGAGCGCGGCCAACGCAGTCTCGAACGCACGGGACGCGCCGGCAATCCACTGGGCGCCTTCGTCGAACCTGACGGCGCATTTGCCGGCAACCTGGTGTTCGACGTCCATCGAGAGGCGGGCCGTGTTGGCTTCGTGAAGGAGCGGCGTTCGCGTTTTCCAGGGACCATCATCATCGATGATGGCACAAGCCTGTTCCACAAGCGCACCATCGTGCCGATCGACGTGAACGGCATCCCGTGAGCGGATCCGTGGCACCGGAGACGGCGCCTTTTGTTGATATCATGTGCCGTTCTCCGCTACTGTTTCAAAGCAGCGTTGCGTTATGCGAAAGTCTGAGGGAGCCATGAGTGCATCATCTGGAGTACGCGTCGTTGCCATCGGCGCCCTGTGCCTGGCAATCCCATCGTTGGCCGCGGCGGCACAAGCCACGCCCACGGACGCGGTGAGGAGTTTCTACGCGGGGTACGCGAAACAGCGGTTCAGCGGATTGCCAACCGGCGCATCATTTCGCCGTGTTGCCCCAATCCTCAGCGCGTCCCTGGCAGCGTTAATACGCGCGGCGCAGAAGGAGCAGGCACGGTGCAAGAAGGCGCACGCCGATGAGAAGCCTCCGTGGATCGAAGGTGACATGTTCACCAGCAACTTCGAGGGCTTCACGCATTTCAGGCCGAGTGACAGCACTGTCCTCACGCCGATGCGCGCGACAGTGAACGTCGATTTCGACTACGTGGATGCCGGAAAGCCGTTCGCATGGCGCGATCAAGTCATCCTGGTCAGGGAAGGTGGTCGTTGGGTCATCGACGACGTTCGCTATCGGAGGGGGCCCGGATTCGGCAACGGTTTTGGAGAGGGCCTCAAAGAGGCGTTGTCCTCGGAAGGCGGCTGCTGAGATCCGCGGCGATGTGGAACTAGGACGGGCCGCGGCCGCGCGCCAGGCGCAATTGATCGAGCATGCGGTCTTCATGCCGTTCCTGCAAATCAGCCATGCTGTCGATGAGCGCGTTGAACTTGGCGCTTTCCATTCCCTGATTGATGAACCACAGTCGGCTACTGATGTCCTCCCTGATGGCCGCGAGGCGAAGGGCTCGCGCAGCGACGCCGGTGGCTGATGAGTACATGGTGGTCTCTCTTGCTGGGTCGTCTATTTCCAAGGCAAGATTCCATCCGGACCAGCAATCTCGAGGCGGATTTGGTGTTGTATGGCACACCGGTGCCCGGCGAGGGAGCGTCGTCCCGGGCGTTTGGCTTGACTTCCGCCCCAACTGCCCTAACTTCCGTTCTGACAACTAGCTAAGTGGCGTCCCGTCAGGGGTGCCCACCCTCTGGCCCTCGCAACGTTGCGGGGTGTGCTACAGGAGTCTGATTCTACTCGCGGCCCGCCATCCAGGTGATGGGAGTCGCGTGTCGTCGCGGACTCTTCTACTCCAGAAGGTCCGCTTTTTCGTTCTTCTCTCTCTGAGGTTACGAGTATTCAGGACACCACCAAGCGCGTGCGGGTCAATCGCATGATCCGCATCAGCCCGGTCCGCGTGATCGGCGCCGATGGCTCACAACTCGGGATTCTCGAGGTGGACGCGGCGCTCCGGATGGCGGAAGAAGCCGGGTTGGATCTCGTCGAAGTCGCGGCAACGGCTCGTCCCCCGGTGGTCCGCATCATGGACTACGGGAAGTACAAGTTCGAGATGGCGAAGCAGGCGCGGGTCGCGAAGAAGAAGCAGCACGTCATCGAGCTCAAGGAAGTGAAGTACCGTCCTGGCATCGATGATCATGATTTCGACACGAAGACGCGGCATGCGCGCCGATTCCTCGAAGAGAAGAACAAGGTGAAGGTCACGATGATGTTCCGTGGCCGGCAGGTGGCCCATCCGGAGCTTGGTCAGGCCGTGCTGGATCGGGTCAGCAGTGCACTCGCCGACATCGGCAAGATCGAAAGCGCCGGTCGGTTGGAAGGGAAGTCCATGACAATGATTCTCACGCCCAAATAAATAGAGAGAGCGGGCTATGCCGAAAATGAAGACGCACAAGGGCGCTGCAAAGCGCTTCAGGGTTACCGGAAGTGGGAAGGTCAAGCGCTACAAGGCGTTCAAGAGCCACATCCTCACCAAGAAGACATCCAAGCGGAAGCGCAACCTGCGCCGCGCTGGTCTGATTGCGACCAACGGCGAACAGAAGCGCATCAAGCGCCTCATTCAGGCCGCTTAATAGGAGCCGACTATGCCACGCGCCGTATCGAACGTCCCGCGCCTCAAGCGGAAGAAGCAGGTTCTCA
>JBDUCM010000332.1:0-2554 GCA_040003455.1 bacterium | reverse complement strand
GGTCCGATGATCTCGAAGAAGGACTGCGCCCGCGTTGTCGATTCGTTCCTGGACGCCATCAAGGAGGCGTTGCAGGAGCAGAAAAACATCGAGGTGCGTGGCTTCGGGACATTCAAGATTCGTCACCGGAAGACTCGCATGGCCCGCAACCCTCGTACGGGCTCGCCCGTCGAAGTGTCTGCGCGTCCCGTGCCGGTATTCAAGCCGAGCAAGGAACTGCGCGCCATGGTCGCGAACATCTCCATCGAAGAGCTGGAGCACGAAAGCGAATACGAAGAGACAGACGCGTAACCGCTTTGAACCACAACGTTTGAGCCCCGGCCGCGCGCCGGGGTTTCGCGTTCCGGAACTTCCGCTGGACTGCGTACTTCTGTACGATGAAGCCATGAGCGTCACCGTCCTTCTTTTCGCCTCCTATGCTGACGCCTTCGGCGCGTCCAGCATCGCCCTTGACGTTCCGGCGCAGGCGACAGTCGCGGACGTACTTGCCGAGCTCGGCAAACGCCCCGGCGCGGAGCTGCTCGGGGCCCGGCCCTTGGTGGCCGTGAACCAGCGGTACGCCCAATCCGGCCTTCGCATCAATGCCGGTGACGAAATCGCCCTCATTCCACCTGTGGCTGGCGGATGATGGCGCTGGGACGGCTCACCCGTGAGCCAATCGACATTGTGGCCCTCGTGAAGGAGGTGTCGCAGCCAGCCCACGGGGCCATTCTCCTCTTCCTCGGCGTGGTGCGCGACGTGAACGACGGCCGCGGCGTCACGGGCATCGAGTACACGGCGTACGAGTCCATGGCACTCAGCGAACTCCAGGCAATCGCGCGGGAAGCCTCGGAACGGTTCGGGTCCACCGGCGTGCTCATTGTCCACCGGCTCGGCGAACTGGCGCTCGAGGAGGCCAGTGTGGGCATCGCGGTTGCTCACGCACATCGCGACCAGGCGTACGCCCTGTCGCGCTGGACCATCGAGGAACTCAAGCGGCGAGTGCCAATCTGGAAGCGCGAGCACTACGTGGATGGTACACGCGAGTGGGTGGATCCCGCCGGACGCCCGGCGTCGGGAGTGGCCACGTGACCGCACTACTGGATCAGTTCGGACGGAGCATCGAATATCTCCGTATCTCGGTGACGGACCGGTGCAACTTCCGATGCCGCTACTGCATGCCATTGGAAGGGCTTCCCTGGCTGCCCAAGTCTGATATCCTGAGCTACGAGGAAATTCACGACGTCGTGGCGCAACTCGCGCCACTGGGTCTGCGTCGGATTCGTATCACTGGCGGCGAGCCTACCATTCGGCCGCAGCTCGACACGCTCATTCGGATGATCCGCAGCGTGCCCGGCGTGGAGGACATCGCGCTCTCGACGAATGGCGTGAAGCTCCCCCAGCTTGCTCCCGCCTTGGCGGCAGCAGGTCTGGATCGCGTCAATATCTCCGCCGACAGCCTGCACGCCGACCGCATCGTTCAGATCGCTCGTCGAGACCTGGGCTTCGAGCCCGTTGCGGCCGCACGGGCTGCACAGGCGGCCGGCCTGTCCCCCATCAAGCTGAACGTGGTGGTGATGCGCGGCGTGAATGACGATGAAGTCGTCGACTTCGCGCGTCTCACGCTGGACAATCCCTGGCATGTTCGCTTCATCGAACTCATGCCTGTGGGTTCGCTCGAGCCGCTCACGGACGAGCACGTGGTGCCGAGCGACGAGATCCTGTCCCAGATACGCCGGGCGCTCGGCGCGTTGGAGCCCGATGCCGGCCCTCCACGAGGCAATGGTCCCGCCGCGTACTATCGCGTACCAGGCGCGCTCGGCACCATCGGCGTGATCACGCCGATGACGCACACCTACTGCGGTAGCTGCAACCGCGTGCGCCTCACCGCCGATGGTCGTCTCCGGACGTGTCTGTTCGGCGACCACGAGGTCGACTTGCGAACTCCGCTGCGCGCCGGCATCCCGCTCGAAGCATTCGTGCGGCAGGCCCTGGCCGAGAAGCCCGAGGCGCATGCGCTCCTTTCTCGCCGAAATGGCGGCCTGTTGGCGTTGTCGCAGGTGGGCGGCTAGCGAGTCGCTGAGGACTGCTTGGGAGGCGTGCGTTGGAGAGGTCTGATTTGCACCGCGCTACGCCGCGCGCCTGACGCCGCAGTACGTCTGGCGGCCGCTGTACGCCTCACCCCACACGGTGCGCCGTACGCCGCACGCTTCACCCCCGCAGTACGCCTCACGCCGCAGTACGCCTCACGCCGCAGTACGCCTCACCCCCGCAGTACGCCTCACGCGGGGGGTGTATTCCCGCTAGCAATAGATCGCTACCTCGATACTTTTCAGTGGAGTCTCATCCAACCTTCAGACATTCGCACTCATGGTCAATAAGATCACCGTCGTTGGCGCCGGCAATGTCGGAGCGACGACTGCGCAACGCGTAGCGGAAAAGGAATTGGCGCGCACCGTCGTCATGGTTGACGTCGCCGAAGGCATTCCGCAGGGCAAGGGGCTGGATCAGTGGCAGAGTGCCCCCATCGAGGGCTATGACTCTCGCATCATCGGCACCAACGGCTACGACGAGA
>JBDUCM010000065.1:0-27735 GCA_040003455.1 bacterium | reverse complement strand
AGGATGTTGCGGATGGTGCCGTTGGGGCTCTTCCACATCTTCTTGAGCCCGAACTCCTGAACACGCTGCTCATCGGGGGTGATGGTCGCGCACTTGACGGCGGCTCCGTACTTCTTCGCCGCATTGGCGGAGTCGATCGTCACCTGATCGTTGGTGGCATCGCGATGTTCGATGCCCAAATCGTAGTAGTCGAGTTGGAGGTCGAGATACGGCAGGATGAGCTTCTGCTTGATGAACGCCCAGATGATGCGCGTCATCTCGTCGCCATCCATCTCGACCAGCGGGTTCACTACCTTGATCTTGGCCATGAAACGTCCGATTTGAGGTTGCTGTAGACTGCCCTGCGATATTAACACACGGGCGTCAGGGATTCACCCAGTACGACATTTTGATCAGCAGGGTGTTCAGTGGCCGAGCGAGGAAGAGATCGCCCACGTCGCGGCGCGCGTCGAAGGTTCCGGGGTTCAGATCACTCTGGGCGCGGCCCTGCTGCCACACCAGGAACAGCGTGCTGGCCGGACGGTACTCCCAGCGCACCACGGCGTTGGAGTTGAACTGCTTCAGGTTGAAGCCTGCGGGCGCCGTGCCGCTTCCCCACGGACGGAACCGGTCCTCGTACGACTCCGCGCGGGGCGAGGCGAGTTGGCGCCATGAGGAGTAGGCGCCGGTGGACACAAAGGGCTGCCCGTAGAACTGGAGCGAGAGCACGGGTGTGGCGGTCCAATTCACGCGAGCCGTGACGGTGAGGATATCCTGGTCCAGGCGTGCGAAGGTATAGTGCACGGTGTCGCTGCGGAGCGCGCCGAAGTTGGCCACCCACTGCTGGTCGTTGACCACGTGATCGTATCCGGCAACCAGCGAGGCAGAGAAGCGGCTTGCCAGGCGTCCATCCGCACCGAGATCCGCGCCGCGGTACCAGGAGCGCCCGCCATCGCTGACCCCCGCACGGAACGCGGACTTCGGCACGACAGGCGGGCGGGGATCGCCGATCAGGTCGAAGCGAACGCCGTTCTTGCGCGACTGTCTCAATGCGGGTCCACCCCGCGCGCAACTGACGCAGTGCGTTCCGCCCACATCGCTCACCGTGCCCGTGACGGCGCCGCTCCAGCTATTGTCCAGGCTCGCGGTGCCATACAGCTGGAGCACCTGTGCGCTGAGGAGTCCGCCCGTCGTCCAGTGCGTCTCCACGAGAGCCGACGCAAAGGAAGAGCGGAAGGCCGCGTTGGGTGTGAGCTGCCGCAGCTCGAGTGTCTGTCGGAACGAGGCGTCATTCACGAGGGTGACGAACCCCAGGTCATTCGCCTCAAGCCCCGGCGTGGCGTACCGTGCCGTGTTTTCGTAGCGCACTGCGCCGCCCACCTGCTTCAGGCCGGCGGCAAGGACATAGCCGCCGAGTGAGGTGCGCGTGGAGTCGTACTGCGCATCGCCATCGGGGCGTTGGTAGTAGTGAACGCTGTTGAGCTGGGTGAGAGCGATGGAGCTGGCACTTCCTTCCACGCGATTGCCCGCGCCGTAGGCCATCAGTTCCCACTGGTTGTCGGCAAATCGCGTGTAGCCCTGCACCAGCGCCGTCGTTCCCGACCGGCGCAGGAAGGGCGATGTCGCGGCATCAAGGCTCCGTCGCACATCGGTGACCAGCATACCGAGCTGCGATTGGCCAGCGCGCATCTCGCGTACGCCGCGGAGCACCAGGTAGTTCGTGCGCGGTTCGATGGTGAGTGACGTGGTGGCGTGGACATCCTCCGTGACGGCATCCACGATGCCGAAGGCGTTGCCGTTGCCGAACCGGCTGGTGAGCTTCGCCGCGCCGGTGATGTTCGTGAATGCCGCGTCGGACGCCGATGCGCGAAGTTGCGGTGTACGGCCGATGCGCCGCGTGTAGAACACCCCTTCGCATGGCCCGCCGCATTTGTACAAACCGGCGCCCTCCTGGAAGAACGGGCGCCGTTCGTCAAAACGAATCTCGAAGGCGGAGAGATTGAGCACGGCGGGGTCGGCTTCCACCTGACCGAAGTCCGGATTGACCGTGGCGTCGAGCGTGACGTCCGCACCGAGACCCAACTTGAGGTCCAACCCGCCGGTGACGCGAGAATTGTTGGCCGGAGGGAAGGCCGATGCGGCCGGCTCGCTCTTCGCCACGGCATACGGCAGCAGCTCGATGCGGCGGGCGGGAGCGATTCCATCGATGCCCGTGATGGTGCCGAGCTGCGCCATGAGGGTACGCGCTGACGTGCGGTAGGCTGGCCACGCGTCGCGCTGGTTGCGACGGGCAATATCCCGCCACACGGCGAACCCGAACTCATGGTTGGGCGCATCGTTGAAACGGAGCTGACTGAATGGCACAGCGAACTCGGCGATCCAACCCAGGCTGTCAATGGAAACTGCGGCGTCCCAGACCCCATCCCATGTGGCGTCTTCCACGACGTCCGAATAGATGGAATAGTCGCGCTTCACGCCGGCGGGGTTCACGGCCATCTCGACGCCGGTGCGCCGATCCTTGTACGCGTCGATGATGATCTTGATCTGGTCACTGGCGGTCTTCACATCCCGCCGACTGAGCAGCGGCGCAATGCTGTCGGGGGATGGATCGAAGGCGCGGACCAGCACATAGAGAAATTTGTCGTCGTAGGCGACGCGCGCCTCGGTGCGAAAACTCGTGGGAACATCTTCGCCGGGATCAAATTGGCGAAAACCGGTGATGGGCGGCGCACTAGCCCAGACGGCGTCGGCACCCTTGCCGTCGATGATGGGAGCAACCGCCGCACGGATGGCCCGCGCCGTTACGTCCTGGGCGGGTGCAAGCGGTGGGGTGAACAGCAGAAGGGCAAACAGGAGCACGATCTGCTTGCCGGAGGATGACGATGATTCACGAGCCCACAGATCCAGCAGGTCTGACGGACGGCCGCGAAAGGAGCAACTCATTCGGTTGGTGATCCGTACACTCGTAGATCCATCGTGGGGGTGTCCTGGCGCCGTCAGGTCGCGTCGAAAAGCGGCGGCACTGCCATCGGCTCGGCGTTGGAAATGTAGCGTTCGCCGTGAGCGGCGCGACGCACAGTTTGTCGCGCAGCTCAATGAGGTGACGCCGCCATGGATGTCTCCCGCCGCGCCAGTCCACGAAGGTGAACCCTCGACGTCGTTACCCGTACATTCGACAGGTTCAACTGATGCGCCGCATGGTGCACCTGATCATCCGCAATGACGAGGAGTCATACGGCTCCGTCGCCTCAACGGTTCGCATCACGCGCCCGGCCGTCTCCGTCGGCGTGGTGGTGGCGTAGCGCCGGCTCCGTGCCGCGTTGTCCGACTGGCTGAAGGAGCGCGCCACGCATGTGTCGACGCTTCACGCGCAGCCGGCGCAGGGCCACAATCAGGTATCGGAAGAACGCGCCTCCATCACAGCGCGAGTCGCTGACGTTCGCACTCCGCACGCCCAGGTGTGCCTCCGCAAGGACGAGGTGTACGGCGGCACTGCCGACGTGTGCACCAACCATCGTCCAGGTGCCTCCCGGCAGCGCGGATGTGCACCACACTGCCGACGACGTGCACTATCTCGCGGTCGAGGTGGTGGCGTACGCCAACGAGGTGATGGAAGGCAACGCCGAGGTGGAGAAGGCGCACGCTGATCTGCGCCGTCGCGACGACGACGTGATCCACGGACTCGACGAGGTGTACGGCGGCGCCGCCGAGGTGCGCGAGCGCGCCGACGCCTTCGCCTACGCGTCACGCTGAGGTGCACCGGCCCGTCGCCGAGTTGCACTGAGGGAGTGATGGCATGCGCCTCCGCAACACTGATGCGGCAACAATGCGCGTCAAAGTCGGACTACACTGTTCGTTTACTCGTGCCACCCGACTGGCGATCTGCACCAGACACACGAGATACGGGCACCTATGCGATCGCGCATCTGCGCCGGCAGAACGCCCCCCCCCCCCACACCCGCACGAGTATCTGACATGCCCAAACGCAAACCACTCGCGATTTTCCGAATACCAGTAACAGGTCTGCGGCCAACCGCTCTCATGGAACGCACCGTTTCACCGCAGCTACGTCCATCGAATGCGTTGCGCCGCCGATGTGCATCACCGGACTGGATGATCTTGCCATGCCCCACGCTCGCACGATGCGTCCGAACGGCGACATGGACCAAGGCAGCCGGCAACTCAGCACTCCGGCGCTGCAAACGTGAGACGAAGCACCGTCGGACCTGCACCACAACTCCGGCCACCCCCCGCCATCATCTGCTCAAGTGCACCACCGCCCGTCGCAGGTGAAACACCGTGCGGCGAGAAGGAAACACGCCAGCGACGAGTTGTAACACTTTTCGCCGATGGTATCGCCCGGCATCCTCGGTACGTTCGCGCAGAAGCCTGGACGAAGACCCGTCGGGGGAGTGTGATCACATTGCCCAATCGTTGGCGTCGACGCACCGTGGCTAGTGAACGACTATCTCGTCGACGAACAGCCATGAGGGCGAACCGGCGCCGGGATGCCCGGTAGGGAGCAATCCCGGGTTGCGCGCGATGACGTGAACGAATCGCGCACGCGTGCCTGCGGGCAGCACAACCATGAATTGCTGAATGCGTGCGCCGTCTGCCGTTGCGGGAATGTCGTGCGTGCGGACGACCGCCGGGCTCCATTGCACGCTGTCGCTCGACCAGGAGAACTCCACCTGTCTTGGCATGAGTATCCATGATCGCGTATCCTGGAGAAAGCTCACGGCGAGACTCGTCATCGACTGCACCGAGTCAACGGTGACGACGACGTCCACGTCCGGCCCCCACCAGCCCTGCCAGAGTCCATCGCCATGATCGGTACTGCCGCGAAGACCGTCGGTAAGACTCCACGTACCCGTGCCCCGATACTGGGGGTTGGGCGGCGTGAGCGCGACCGTTTTCGCACCGAGCGCGCGGTGTCGCTCCACGAGCACCGTGCGCTCGTGGAGGATGGGCTCAGTTCCGTAGAACGGCTGAAGCCGCGTGAGGCCGTCTGACAGTTGGGAAGAGTCTGCGATCACGGGTGATGTGGCGGTCGGTGCGTGTCCGTCGGACCTTCCCCTGAGAACGACTCCTGCCGCTGCGCCGGCCGTGCGGACGCGCGCCGTTCGCTGGTCCGGATCGTACGTCAGCGAGACGTCCATCAGCTCGCGGTCCGGTGGGCCAACGGCGATGCCCATCGCGCGCAATCGCGGCAGGTGGTCCGCGTCGAGACGCCGTCGTAGCGAGCCCGCATCGCGCACTGTGTCGCTCCACATCACCTCGGCGAATGCCAGCGTGCGCGGAAGCGTCATCAGGTCGAGGTTCGCGCCGGATACGACATGCTCACTCCACAGGGCGACCTCTGCGCCGAGTACTCTTCGCGTTGTTGTTGAGTCGAGGCCCGGGGGGATGGGGTCGAAGGAGTAGACACGATCCGTCGTGAGCTCGCTGGCCGAACGATTGAGGTAGGTCCATTGTTCGGGCGAGGCGATGACATCATGGCCTTCGAGTGCGGCGCGGCGCGTCCAGCTGCTGTCCTGCCACGACTGGACGATGGCGCCGCTCATCAAGTGGTCGCCCTGGAGGATTTCGTTCCAGCCGATGAGGCGTTTGCCGCGCGTGGCGAGATATTGTCCAATACGCCCGACGAACCAGCGCTGCAGCTCGTCTTCGTTGGCCAGGCTCTCGCGCCGCATCAGGTCCTGGCAGCTCTTGCATTCGCGCCACCTGGCCTTCGGCACTTCGTCGCCGCCAATGTGAATGTAGGGCGAGGAAAAGAGCGGAATGACTTCGTCCAACACATTCTGCACGAAGGCAAGGGTGCGCTCTTCGCCGACGCAGTAGATGTCGGCGTGGACCCCCCAGTCGGTGGCAACGGCCACCGTGTCGTTCGTGCATCCGAGGTTCGGATAGGCAGCGAGGGCAGCGCGGGCATGACCCGGCATCTCGATCTCCGGCACCACCATGATGCCGCGTTGGCGCGCGTACTCCACGACATCGCGGATCTCTCGTTGCGTGTAGAAGCCGCCGTATCGTGTTCCGTCGCTCTCCGTGCGCCATGCACCAATGCGCGTGAGTTCCGGATAGCGCTTGATTTCGACGCGCCAACCCTGGTCATCCGTGAGATGCCAGTGGAATACGTTCATCTTGTAGCGCGACAGCAGGTCGATATGGCGCTTGATGACGGCGACAGTGAAGAAATGGCGACTCACGTCCACCATGCTGCCGCGCCAACCGAACCGCGGAGCGTCGTGTATCGTCACGGCTGGTACCGGCCACCGGGCGGGTCGTTTGCCGCGCGCGTCGTCGAATGCGGCGGGAAGCAACTGCCGGAACGTCTGCACTCCCCAGAGCGCGCCGGCACTTGTTGCACCGTGAATGGTCACGCCGTGCTCGTTCGCGACTAGTGTGTAGGCTTCGCCGATCGCTGATCGATACGAGGTGTCAAGCTGAATGGCGCGACGCGACGACGCCGTGGTTCCGACATGCACGGCGTAACCGGTACGCCTTCGGATTGTGGAGGCCAGCAACTCGGCGATCTCTGCCAGTCGCGGCGAGTGCGCCGGGATGACGATGCGCACGGGGTTGGTGAGGATGAACTCGTGCGAGGTGGTATCGAGGTGTATCTCGGACGGCCGCGGGAGCAGATTCGATCCGGGCACCGCTTGCCCTGACAGGATGGCGCCGTGCACGAGTGCGAGGAGCGCGACGCGGCACGCAAGCATGGGGCCTCGCTCGTGGAACGAGCGGTGTCGGGAAGGACGAGTGCGCTGGTGCCGGATCATGGGTGCAAGTGTACCGGGTGCCCGGGTCGCTCGCGAGGTGAATTGACCGCGGGGGGGCGCGGGAGTCACATTGTACCATTCGGTCCACACGCGCCTTTCCCGCCGCCCCGGTGTTCCACGCATGCCGCCAGCCCAATTGTCGCTTGAAGAAGTGGTTGACCGCCTCATGCTCGTGGTGCGGCAACGCGGGTACGACGGCGCGTCGCTCGCGGAGCTCTCACGGGCCACCGGACTCGGCAAGTCAAGCCTGTATCACTATTTCCCCGAAGGGAAAGAGGACATGGTGCGGGCGGTGCTGGAGCGGCTGGAGACCCAGTTGCGCGCGGGTGTGTTCGAGCCGCTGCGTGCCTCGGGTTCACCACGAAAGCGAGTGGAGGCCATGGTGAAGACTATCGACACCTTTTACCGAGGCGGACGCGAGGCCTGTGTCCTGGCAAACCTCGTGCTGGGAACGAGTCGCAGCCGCTTTCGCACGCAGCTGACCCGCATCTTTGAGGAATGGATCGACGCCCTCGCGGTGGCGTTGGTGGATGGGGGGGTATCGCGGGCGGTCGCGCGGATCCGCGCGGAGGACGCGGTTGTCCGCATCGAGGGCGCGCTTGTGGTAGCGGGCGCCATGGATGACACGGCGGTGTTCAGCCGGATGTTGAAGCTGCTGAGCGCCGATCTGCTCGCCCCACCCGCGCGCGCGCACTGAGTCGCTGCGGCGTGGCCGCGTCGGGGTGGGTTGCGCTGTACCGATTGTTCGGTACATTTCCAGCTCGCTGCGCCACGATCGGCTGGGCTTGGGCGATACAGAGATCGTTGAGGTGGTCACTCACGCTGGCGGCGGATCCGGCTCCGCGTCGGTTCGCAACTGTCATCGTCTCGCTGAGACCCGGAATCATGTCGCTGTACGTGAAGGAGTTGTGGCGGTACCCCGTGAAGACCCTCGCGGGCGAACCGATCGACGCCGCGGCGCTCACCTCCTCCGGCATTCCCGGCGATCGCATCGTGCATGTGCGAGGACCGGAGGGGGTGCGCACGTCCCGCAGGCATCATCGGCTACTCGGGCTGCGCGGTACGCTGGGAGATGATGGCGTGCCGCTCGTGAACGGCATTCCGTGGGATGCGCCGGACGCGCTCGCGCTGATCCGCGCGGCCGCGGGCGACGATGCGTGGCTCGCATCTTACGAAGGGGCCGAACGTTTTGACGTGCTGCCCTTGCTGGTTGCCACTGACGGTGCCGTCGCTGCGTTCGGCCGCGACGTGCGGCGGCTGCGACCCAATATCCTCGTTGGTGGCGTTCTCGGCATGGACGAGACCACCTGGGCTGGCGCCCAATTGCGCGTGGGTGAAGCGCTCATCAGGCTCGACTCACTGCGCACACGTTGCCCGATGACCACCGTAGATCCCGATTCTCTGGTGCGCGATCCGGAAGTGTTACGCGACATTGGTCGTCGCTTTGGGGGCCGACTGGCACTCAATGCGGCCGTGCAGCAGGACGGTCACATCCGCGTAGGGGACGGGGTGGAGCTGATCCGCTAGAAGCTGCGGTTGAACGAGAAGAGATCGGCATCGGTGTCACCCACCCCGGTGATCATTCCACGCAGCATCTGCGCAGCCATCATCGAGAAGGTGATACCGTTACCTCCGTAGCCGAGTACCGCGTAGCAGTTGGGCATATGGGGCACGGGTCCAATGGAGGGGGTCCCCGTTCGCGATCCACCAAAACTTCCCGTCCATGCATACTGAGCGCGCGGATCCACGCGCGGCATGAGCCTGCCCAGCTTCGCCTCGATGGCGGCAATCTTTTCGTCCATCATCGCGTCACGAGTACCCTCATCGGCAAAGGGTTCATCCTCGCCACCGCAGATGATACGGCCGGCCGGGCCAACACGGAGATAGAGGTAGGGATCGGACGCTTCCCATATGAGACACTGGTCACGCCACAACCTCCCGGGTTGCGGCCTGGTCGCGAGCACCCACGTCGAACTGATGGTGTGGCCCTTTTCAGGTACCCCCTTTGGAAGGTCGTAGCCGGCGGCGAACACCACCGCCTTGCTGCGAATCACGCGACCATTGCTCGTCAGCGCGCTCACCCCGGAGCGATCAGGCTCCACGCTCGTCACCTCCACGGGCGCGTACAGCCGTGCTCCGCGATGCAGCGCAGCCGTGAGGAAGCCCGCGGTGAGACGGCGAGGGTCGGCTGACATGCCGTGAAAGGAGAGGATGGCCGCACGCCGTTCGATGCCATAGCGCTCCTTCACTGCGCGCCGGTCAAGGAACATGGTGGCGAGCCCCATGCGGCGCCGGGCATCTGCTTCCTCCCGCAAGCCGTCCGTGTCCAGTTGGTCACCCTCGAGATAGAGGGAGTCGCGGTCCTCGATGTCCGCGTCAATACCGAGATAGCCTGCTCGTGCGCGCAACGCGTCAAGCGCGAGACGCGACCTGGCCCAAACGCGTTGGGCGCGATCCACACCGATGCGGGCTGACAACTTCACGAGTGGCATGTCGATCTCATACAGCAGGAGCGCGGTGGACGCAGGTGTCGAGCCCTGTACCGCTCCGCGGCGATCCACCATCGCCACACGCAGCCCCGCCTCCGACAGTGCGTCGGCGGTCATGGCTCCACTCACCCCCATCCCGATCACCAGCACATCCGCCGTTGCATCGCGCGACAATGCCCGACAGGGAATCGACGGGAGGCGTCGCGACTGCCAGACGGACGTTCCGGTACGGACGTCTCGGCGTTGCGTTGCAGTCTTCACGGGCTAAGGCGTTGCCGCAGATACGGGCTTGAGCGACAGGTCCTGAAAATCAAATGAGAAGTCAACATCCGGCGATGCGGGCGCCATCTTCAGCACGTCGATGGTGCCGTCGGGGTTGAGCGAGAAGGTCGCATATGCGTCGGCGCGCAGCTCGCGGTCGCGCCACCGAACCAGGAAGCTGTCGTGCTGCCAGTGTACAAGCTCGCCGACCAACTGCGGGGTATGGCCGAACCGCATGACGAGGTGGCCACTCTCGAGCACAAGGGTCACGTCACCGTACCATGCGTCCTGATATCTGCCCGCAAACTTCGCCAGCGGCAGCGACGGACCGGACGATGAATCATGCGCTGCATTCACTTGTCTTGCCTGACGCGCCGCCCGTGCACGGACGGTGTCGCGCAGTGCCGCAAGGCGGCCGGCATAGTCGATATCGGGCGCGCCGAGATAGTAGTCGATTGCTTTCAAGGTGATTGCATTGAACGCGTCACCCGACTCCTGATTGGTCAGCACCACCACTCCGAGCCTCTTCGATGGGATCATCGTGACGAGCGAGACGTAACCCGGGAGCCCTCCGGAATGCTGGAGCCGCAGGTTGCCACGATAGTCGGCGACGCCCAAACCCAGCGCATAGCCGGATAGATTGGGGCGCAAGTGCTCGAGGCCGGGCAACACGCCGCCGCGCACTGGAATGGGCGTGACGATCGACCATAGCTCTCGCGTACTGGCAGGACGGAACAATCGCCGTTCAGCCGCGCCATTCGACGCACGCGCGATGCGGCCGGAGTCCATCTGGACGATCATCCACTTCGCCATGTCAGCCGCGGATGAATTAATGCCGCCAGCGGGATTGGTATTGTCGCTCGTCATTGGAGAAATCACGCGCACCGTCCCGTCCACTTCGGCATGCGTCGCGGCAACGTTGCCAGCATTCGCCGCGTCCGAATGCCTCACGGTGCTGCCGGTCATACCGACCGGCAGGAGAATTCGTGTACGTACGAACTCCTCCCAACTCATGCCGGACACCTTTTCGATCAACTGGCCCGCCACGAGGTAGAGCACATTGTCATACGCGTACGCACTGCGGAAGGACGTGGCCGGCTTGATGTAGCGTAGTCGTTGCGCGATCTCCGCCCGATTGTAGGTGGACGCGGGCCACCAGAGCAGATCACCTGCGCCGAGGCCAAGTCCGCTGCGATGAACGAGAAGGTCGCGCACGCTGAGCTCACGCGTGACGAACGGATCGTACATCGCGAAGTCGGGGAGGTAGCGAATGACTGGCGCATCCCACTCCACCTTGCCCGCTTCCACCAACATGGCGATGGCTGCGGCGGTGAAGGCCTTGGTGTTGGAGGCGATGCCGAATTTCGTATTCGAATCGACCTTGGCAGGCTTGCCCAGGGTCCGTACGCCATAGCCTTTCGCGAGCACGACATTGCCGTCCTTCACAATCCCGACCGCCACACCGGGAACGCTGAAGGCCGCGAGTACGCGTTCGACATATGCGTCAAAACCCGGCGGCGGCGCAGACGGCTGCTGGCCTGTGAGAGCGGCCGGGCGCGCGATCATGACGCCGGCAACCAGCAGGTACAGATGTCGCATGGTTACGGCACCATCGACACCGAGGCCTTCGGATCCTTGGGGTCGTCCAGCGTCTTCAGGACGTCGCGCCAAGCGAACTTCCGGCCCGAGTGCCGCACGTAGTAGTCCATCCACGCCATCTCGGCCGTGGCCTTCACGAACTGGTTTCGCGGATCGGGAATGCCGTGCGTATTGCCCGGGTACACGAAGAATTCGGTGGGCACATTGAGTCGCTTGAGCGCCATGTGCAGCTCTTCGCTCTGCGGACGCGGCACGCGTGGATCGTTGTCCACCACGTGAATGAGCGTGGGCGTCTTCGCGTTCTTGATATAGGCGGCCGGTGACTGCTTCCACCAGTGCTCCATGTCGTCGTAGTACAGCTTGTCGCCGAGGTACCACTGGCGGCCCCGCTGTGTGTCGCTCTGGCCGTACATGGAGATCCAGTTGAACACACCGGCGCCGGTGGAGATGGCCTTGAAGCGATTGGTGTGGGTGAGGATCCAGTTCGACCAGTGGCCACCCGCGCTCCACCCCATCACACCCATCTGCGAGCTGTCCACGACGCCCTGCGCGATGAGGTGATCCACGCCGGCCATGATGTCCTGATAGCCCTTGGTGAAATAGTCACCCTGGCTCTCCACCTTGAACTTCTGTCCGTAGTTGGTGGAGTTGCGATAGTTGGGTTGGAGCACCACGTAGCCGGCGCCCGCGTACACTTGCGAAGCGCTCTGGAAGCCCAGCACGTCCGCCGACGCCGGGCCTCCGTGAATGGAGACGACCAGCGGATAGCGCTTGCCGGCCTGGTATCCCACGGGCAGCGTGAGCACGCCGCCAACAGACCGGCCGTCCGGTGACTTCCACGTAATCTCCCTGGCGTCGCCGAGGGCCGCCTGCTTCAGCATGGAATTGGCGTTGGTGAGCTGCACCCACGCGCTGCGATTGGCGATGTCGGCCACACTGGCCACCGTGAAGGCGTTGGGAGCGGAGTGGGGATCGGAGTAGTTGATGAGGATGCGACCGTTGTCGTCATTCTGCATCGCCGTGATGGATGCCTGCTCGGCGATGACGGGCTTCACGGCATTCGTCGCGATGTCCAGGGCGAGTACCTGATTGGTGGCTTTCACGCCGTCGTTGAAGTACATTATCTTCCCGTCCTTCGACCAGAAGCCGGTGGTCACGTCGCCATCGAAGTTGGCGCCGAGCTTCCTGAAAGCACCGCCACGGCTCGCCGTCTCGCGCACATAGAGCTTCGCGTTGTGCATGAAGGTGAAATCGTCGGGCGCCGAGAACGCGATGGTGCGGCTGTCGGGCGAGAAGTCGAGCATACCTTCGGCGATATCTGTGTTCTTCGTCAGGCGCTCGATCTGGCCCGACGCGAGCTCGAGCAGGTAGAGGTCGGCGTTCTCGTTCTGTTCCAGGATATTCCGCTCATACCGATTGGAAGAGATGCCGCGAAAGCCGATCCACTTCCCATCGTCGGACATGCTGAAGTCGCCCACGCTATAGGACGTGTCGCGCGTAAGGCGAGTGGTCTGCCGACTCGCGAGATCCAACGCCCAGAGACTCGACGCCGGCACCTCGGCATTCCGGACGCGCACGTCGAAGCGTTTCTCCAGCCGCAGCTTCTCGTCCGGATCGGTCGTATCGGCCGTCACGAAGTAGATGCGCTTCGCATCGGGCGCGAATTTCCAGAGCCCGATGCCGTTGGGATGCCTGGTGAGTTGCGCTGGGCGCGCGGAGTCGCCGGCTGCGAGCGTGGCGACGCTGAGCGAGAAGAGTTGTTCCTGCGTGGTTGGGCCAGACCGGTACACGAGTGCCGTGCCGTCCTTCGAAAAGGAGAACGTCGTGACGCCGTCGCGGGCATCCGTGATGCGCCGAGCCTCGCCGCCGTCCGCACGCATGAGATAGAGCTGGTATGTTGCGCCGCCGCTGCCGCCGCCGACCGCTGGCGGGAAGTAGGGCGCTCCTGGTCCACTGGTCGGCAGTGTGCTGCCGCCGCGCGCTGCGGTTGCCGGCGCATCGCGATCCGACAGGAATGCGAAGAATTTTCCATCGCGCGACCAGGCCGGCGAGGTCTCGTTCTTGTCGTTTGTGAACGTGAGGCGGCGCGTGCTTGGCACTCCCTGCTGCGTGGAGACCAGGTACAAGTCGCTCTGGCGCCGCGCGTCTTTCCAGTCGGCCACGCTCAGCGTATACAGCGCCCAGTTTCCATCCGGGCTGAGCACCGGCGCGCTCGCCTGCTGCATGTTCTGCACGTCCAGGAAGGTGAGCGCTCGACCGGGCGCGGCAGTTTGCGCGAACACGGGGACGACGTTCAGCGCACAGGCGACAAGGCTCGCGAACGTGCGCGAGATGAACAGGCGACGCATGGAACTCTCCAGACTTTGGGGGACAGTGCGGATACTTTGGCAGTTGCCCTCGCCGAACACAAGCACCGCCGCCCGACGCGCTACTTCGTGGGCATGGTGACCACGGCGCGGATGAGGCGCGACAGGCCATCGATGTCGCGAAGGTCGAGCACTTCGCCCGGCGTATGGCTGTAGCGGCCTGGCCAGCTCAGCCCCGCAGTCACTGCCCCGAATCGCGCGAAGGTGGTTGCGTCGGTGGAACCGTGCGTGGTGCCTATCTGGACCGTGACGCCAGCCGCCTTGGCGGCGTGCATCACGCGCTCGCGTTCGGCACGGGAGGTGACGAGACCGTCGTCGAGCGCACGAAGCACCGGGCCAGCGCCCAATGGAGCGAACGCAAACGTCGGCTGCTCGAGCGGCGTATCCGACGACACGAAGGTGTCCACGGCGTACACGCGATGCGCTGTTGTTCCGAACTGGTTCGCCAATGCGGCAGCGCCCAACAGGCCCCCCTCTTCACGCGTGGTCCATGCGAAGATCACTGTGTGGTCGAGCTTCGCGGCGTCCAGTCCGATCAGCGATCGCAGTAGCGCCACCGTACCGGCGCGGTCGTCGAGCGCGCGCGCCGTCAGTCGCGTTGCTCCAATCCGTTCGGCGCGCTTGTACGCGGTAATGCCCTGCCCCACGCGCACCCCTTGTGCGACCAGTGCCGCCGAGTCCATGCCGAACCAGGCGACGACGGCGCGAGGTGCACGGAGCGATGCGGAATCTCGGGGTACGAAGATGCCGTGCAACGATGGAGTGACGGCGCCGGCCCCGTCTGGATCGAAGTGAAGCAGCGCCGGTTGACCCTCCCATGCGGAAGGGATCACACCACCGCGAGCAGCGATGGTGAGCGACCCGTCCGGACGGATGCCCGTGATCTCGTACGACACTTCGTCCATGTGCGCCATGATCACGATCGTGTCGCGCGCTGGCCCGACACTGAAGAAGACATTGCCCGCCGTGTCTACCTGCGCCTTCTTGCGGGCCCACTCCGGCATGGCGTTCATCACGGCGTCGCGAACGCGGAATTCATGGCCTGGCACGCCGGGAAGATCCGCGAAGCGGCGCACCATGGTCGCGAGTGGCTCGAGCGCGTCGTTTCTGGGCGATGGTGCGACCGTCGTGGTATCGAACGTCACCCATGGGGCCGCGGTCGCGTCGACGTTCGCCGCCCGTGCGACGTCGCGCCGGAGCGCCTCGGCATCACTGGCATCCACGCTCTCTACCAGCGTTCCCGCCCATCGCGTGCGCGGCGAGAGCGTCGTGATGGAATCGACGCCGCTAATGGTCATCTGCGGAAAAGGCCATCGCGCTCGGCGGTGCGTTACCGGGACGGCGCCCTGACCCGAGCCCGCAGCCGATGCGACCATCGTCAATTCGTCGATGGCACCGAGTCGCGCGAGGGCGCCACTGGTGCCCAACGCGCTGAAGCTGCGCATGGTACCCACAAGAAAGATCGTTTCGCCAACCGGCGGCGCGGAGCTCGCGTTGG
Source organism: bacterium (assembly GCA_040003455.1). Taxonomy (GTDB): domain Bacteria; phylum Gemmatimonadota; class Gemmatimonadetes; order Gemmatimonadales; family Gemmatimonadaceae; genus AG11. The sequence continues at coordinate 12,761 of JBDUCM010000065.1, read as the reverse complement.
CCACTGCGGCGACCGCCGCGCAGCCCGCGCGACCGCTCGCGTCGGCGCCGGCGACGAAGGTGCCATACGCCCAAGCCGGCACGTCACGACGAACCGGATCGATGAGGGCGATGCCGAGCGCTTCGGCCTCGACACGCGTGCGGGCGCCGACATCCACCCAGAGCTGATCCACGTTGACGACCGTCGTGTCACCCCGATGCTGACGGGTGAAATGACCGTTTGGAATAGCGACCACGCCAGGCACAAGGCCACGTGCGGTACGAATGACGACCTGTTGGCCCTGATGCGATTGGTCCCAGAGCGGATGCACCGCGGGTATCCCGCCACGGTGCAGGCGCAGATACCCGTCCGGCGTGATCGCGCTGACTACGTAGCCGGTGTGATCCAGGCCGCATGCGATCACCCGCCGTGGATGCCCCTGGCCGACCGAGAGCGTGATGTTCCCCTGATTGTCTTCGTGCCAGCGCGGATCGGTGGCCTGAATGAGTCGGGTGGCAAGGCGTTCGTCACCGGGCGGTGCATCGAGCGACACCCATTGTGCGAGCGTGCGGGACGCCGGTGACTCCTGCGCGCCAAGGTGACTTGCGACGACAATGAGCAGCGCGCCCGTAACGCGGATGGTGCTCATGGATTGTTGCGACGACATGGCCGAGTGGTTGTGAGTTCCGGAGAACTCTGCGGTCATCACACCGGCGACGCCAGTCCGCTCACTTCGGCCAGGATCTCGTACGAGCGCTTCCGCGCGGCGTGATCGTGGATATTGGCCGTCACGATCACTTCGTCCGCGCCAGTTGTGGCGATAAAATCGTGGAGCTTGCGGCGGACGGTCTCCGGGCCGCCGACGATGGCGAGCCGCAAGGTGTGTTCGGTGTTGAAGCGCTCCTGCGGTGTCCAGATGTAGTTCATGTCGTCTACCGGGGGCTGGAGCATGATCGGTTTGCCACGATGAAGCGCGATGAACTGCTGCTGCAGCGACGTGAACAGCCGCTCGGCTTCGCTATCCGTGTCCGCCGCAATGACGCTGATGCCGGCCATCGCATACGGCGCGACCAGGGACTCCGATGGTTTGAAGCCCTCGCGATACAGCCGCATTGCCTCAAGCAGGTGATCGGGCGCGAAATGCGACGCAAAGGCGAACGGCAGGCCCATCGCTGCGGCGAGCTGCGCGCTGAACGTGCTGGAGCCCAGCAGCCAGACCGGAACGTGCAAGCCCGTACCCGGCACCGCGCGGATGAACTGTCCGGGCTGGTCGTCGTCGAACAGCGCGATCAATTCGGCCACGTCCTGCGGGAAGGTGTCGGCGCTCCGGTAGTCTCGTCGCAGGGCGTGCATCGTTCGCTGGTCCGTACCAGGCGCGCGGCCCAGCCCGAGATCGATGCGGCCGGGGTACAGTGCCTCGAGTGTGCCGAATTGTTCCGCGATGACCAGGGGCGCGTGGTTCGGCAGCATGATGCCGCCTGCACCAACGCGGATGCGCGAGGTGCCGCCGGCCACGTGGCCAATGACGACGGATGTGGCGGCGCTCGCGATGCCGGGCATGTTGTGGTGCTCGGCGAGCCAGAAACGCGTGAAGCCCAGTCGTTCGGCATGCTGCGCCAGGTCCAGCGTGTTGCGCAGGGCGGTGGCCGCGTTGCTGCCCGCGATAACTGGCGAAAGGTCAAGAACGGAGAGTGGTATCATGGCGTGAGAGAAAGACGCGCGCACCGCTCTCCGTTCCGCGCGGCGTCTACTGGGCAGGTTGCGGCTTCAGTTCCCACAACACGTTCACGATGACCCACCGGCCCTGCCACTTGGCGAGCTGGAGGTAGTCGACCCAATCCGATGCGACGATCTTCGCGGAGGCGGCGTTCTGGTAGATGTCGAGCAGTGTGTAGTCCTTCTGCTTGCGCGCCTCCGGAGTGCGCGAGCCGCCGCCGCCGCGAGTGGAATTGACGAGAGTGAGCGCGCTCATTGTCTGGATCTGGTTGCGGCCGCTCTTCGGATCGGTCATCACAATGCGCTTGGCCAGTTCGGGATGGAGTGCGCGTTCCATGCGCGCGCCGTCCCCGGCGTACCAGCCTTCTATGTAGTCCAGGGCCGCAGTGCGAATGCCGGCGGAATCGGCGGCGTTCTGCGCGTGGGCGAACGACGGCAGGGACGTGGCGATGGCGACTGCCAATGTGAGTCGCGTGAGCTGGCGCATGACGATCCTCGTTGGTGTGCGGTGCCTGAACGAGCGTTCCGTGGCGGGACACTGCATTCTTGCGGAAGGGCACGAGCGCGACAATGGAATCCGTCACGCCACACGGTGAACTCGTCCCGGCCGCGCTGGCCGGCGCCGTAGCGCGCTGGTAGCATAGTGCCGTGATCCACGTGAACAGCACTGCAACCCTGCCGTCCGTTTCGCACCGTTGGCCGCGCTGGAAGTGGGCGCTGGTGGTATTCGGCGTATGGACGCTGCTCGTGGTGGCTGCCGTTGCGCAGGTGGCACTGGCGCTCATCGACCGTGGACAGCCGGTAGAGTGGCCTCCATTGATCGCGCAACGGTCCGTGGACTGGTACAGTTGCGCCCTGTTCACGCCGGTGCTTGTCTGGCTGGTGCGGCGCTTTCCCCTGGGGCAAACCCGCTGGCGGATTGCCGTTCCCGCCTACGCGGCGATCACCGGCGTGTGTGTAGTGCTCAAGTACACGCTCATGTATGGCGTCATCCGGTTGATCACTGGACCGAGCCCGATGACACTGGGCCGCGTGTTGTTGCAGAATTTTCTGCTGGAGTTCGTGATCTTCGCTGGGGTCATCGCCGTGGCGCATGCGTTCGCGCTACAGCAACGTCTGCTGCAACGCGAGCAGCTCGCGCTGGAGCTTCGGGCACAACTGTCCGAGGCGGAGCTGGCAATGTTGCGGGGGCAGTTACAGCCGCATTTCCTCTTCAACACGCTGAATGGTGTGGCGTCGCTCATTCACAGCGCGCCGGCCACGGCGGACTTCATCGTGATACAACTGGCCGACTTGCTGCGCGCGTCGCTCGGGCACGAGGGAATGCGGGAGATACCGCTCGCGGACGAGTTGGCACTGCTCGACAAGTACCTTGCGATCATGGAAGCGCGTTTCATGGGGCGCATTCATGTTTCGCGCGAGATCTCCGAGGAGACACGGGGCTTGCTGGTTCCGCAGTTCCTGTTGCAGCCGCTCGTGGAGAATGCGTTCGAGCATGGCATTGCCCGGCGAGCGGGTGCGAGTCGCGTGCACGTTCGGGCGGCTGTGGTTGGCGGAGAGCGCCTCCGCCTCGAAGTTGCCGACGACGGCGCGGGCCTCAGGCGCGACGCGGGCGTGGACGAGGGCGTGGGTCTCGGCAACACTCGGCAGCGATTGCAGCGCCTCTATGGCGAACAGCAGTCGTTGACGCTGTCCTCGCTTCCCGACGGAGGGGCACTGGTTTCTGTTGAGCTGCCGGTGCGGCGCACGTGAGCATCCGGGTGCTCATCGCGGACGACGAAGGGCCGGCGCGCGCGCGCGTCCGTGCCATGCTTGCCGCTCATGCGGAATGCGAGATCGTCGGCGACGTCGGCGATGGCGCGGCTGCGGTGGATGCCATGCTGAGTGCCTCGCCCGACCTGGTGTTCCTGGACATCAGGATGCCGGAACTGGACGGCTTCGAGGTGATCGAGGCAATGCGGGCAGGTGGCCACTGTCCCGCGATTGTGTTTGTGACGGCATACGACGCGTTCGCGTTGAAGGCGTTCGAGGTGGGAGCGCTGGACTATCTCCTCAAGCCGTTCGATCAGGCGCGCTTCGACCGCGCACTGGCCAGCGCGGTGGAGCGGATTGAAGCACGGAGGCTCGCCGCCGCGCATGGTGGCGACGGTCCGCACATGGACGACGCGCTCGATCAGTTTGTGCGCACGCTTCGCGCGTCCAGTGAACGACCAAAGCGCTTCCTCGTGCGCCGGGGGCGACAAATGCAGTTCGTGCGAGCGGCGGATATCGATTGGTTGGAGTCCGACGGAAACTACGTGCGGCTCCATGTCGCGGGCCGCGCGCATCTCCTGCGTGAGACGATGACCGCGATGGAAGCGACGCTGGACGGCGAGCATTTCGTGCGCGTGCATCGCTCGGCGATCGTGAACATCGACCGGGTTGCGCACGTGGAGCCGTACCTGCATGGTGAGTTCGCGATCGTGATGCGCGATGGCGCGAAGCTCACGACCAGTGCGGCGCACAGCCCGAAGCTTCGGTCGCTGCTGCGGTAGGCGTTCTTGTGGACGGCGTGTCGCTCGCGATGTGTCCGAGCGCCCTTAGTTGAGGCCGGTCACACAGAAATTACCGGCACGAGTGCTTTCACGATCGTTTCGACGATCGTCGCCGATCCAATGCAGCGTTTGGCCTCGAGCCAGGCGCTCCTCAGCCGATTGTCGCGGCGCGTCTCGCTGTGAAGCGTCCTTGCGTTGGCGTGCGCCTGTGGATCGGTATGTCGTGTCATTCACTCCTTGTGCGCCCAGGCACGTCAGGATCAGGCGGCTTCCGTGACGAACCTGGCCGGGCCGCGGTCCCCGTAGTTGGACCCGGCTTGAGGGCGGACATTCGCTCCTGTTTCCTCTTAGATGTTGTTTAAGAACCGAGCCTAGCGTGCTGTGCTGTTGTCCGTTTTTGCTCCTTTGTGAAGAGAAACTTGATCCATATTGTCGCGAGCTGCTGTCCGTAAGAGAATCTTCTCGTTTGCCGCGACACATTTGTGGCCGAAGTCAGGAAATGCGGGTCATTCTGGCCAACGGTATTCGGGCAATTCGGTCCGGTCCGGATGTTGACTGTCGCGCTTGGAGGCAATGTGCGGAAGTTCGGAATGTGGGTTTGCGCTCTCCTACTGACGGGTTTGGTCAGTACGGAAGCATCGGCGCAACGCCGAGTTACGGGTCGAGTCACAGGCAGCAACGGTGAGGCTGTGAGTAGTGCAAGCATCAACGTACAGGGGACGACGATCGGGGCCTATACGGCAGAGGACGGTCGCTTCACGCTCGTCAACGTTCCGACGGGCGCCCAGGTACTGGTGGTGCGGCGCATCGGGTACAAGCGTGTGAATCAGCCGCTCACGGCGGCGTTGGATCAGGTGGACGTCAAGCTTGAGAAGGACGTCCTTGAGCTGGAGCGTCAAGTAGTCACGGGAACCACCACCTCCATCTCGTCCGCGAACTCAGCGAACGCGATCGCGGCGGTGAGCGGTGAGCAGTTGAACAAGGCACCCACGCCCACCATCGAGAACGCACTTCAGGGTAAGATCCCGGGTGCGGTGATCTCGACCAACTCCGGTGCGCCGGGCGGTGGTGCTCAGGTTCAGCTTCGCGGCGTGACATCGATCAATGGCTCGTCGAGCCCCCTCTACGTTGTTGACGGCGTGCTTGTCAGCAACTCGCAGATCCAGAACGGACTGAACTCGGTAACGGCTGCGGGCGGCGGCATCACGAGCAACCAGGATCAGTCAACGAACCGCATCTCGGACCTTAACCCGGCGGACATCGAGAACATCGAAGTCCTGAAGGGTGCGTCTGCGGGCGCGATCTACGGTTCCAAGGCGTCCAACGGCGTCATTGTGATCACGACCCGCAAGGGGTCGTCTGGCAAGCCATCGGTCAGTGCGGTTCAGCGGGTCGGACAGTTTGCATTGTCGCGCAAGCTCGGCGTGCGCTGCTTCGGCTCGGCGGCTGAAGTGGACGCGGCAGGGTTTGACGGGGCGGCCTTCACGGCGGCCGGCGGCGCATGCCACGACTTCGAGTCAGAGCTGTACGGTGGAAACCCGCTTTCCTATGAGTCCGGCGTTTCCGTCCGCGGCGGTAACGCTGGAACGACCTACTATGTTGGCGGTCTCGCCAAGCGTGACAACTCGATCCTCAAGAACACGTACTACCAGAAGCAGTCTCTCCAGGCAAACGTTGGCCAGCTCATTGGCTCCCGCTTGAACCTGCGCGCGAACAACGAGTTCATTCACTCGCTCACGGAGCGTGGCATCTCAGGGAACGACAACGCGGAAGTGTCGCCAATCGCGCTATTCTCCGAGACGCCAAGCTACTTCGACCTGGCAAGTGGGGCGGTCAATCCGTATGCGAGCAATGGCGCGAACCCATTCCAGAATGCCAATCTCGTCAAGGCGCCGGAGGATGTGTTCCGTTACATCGGAAGTGTCAACACCACGTTGTCGGCCTACGAGTCGCAGCGACAGACGTTGGACTTCACGTTCATCGCTGGCATCGATGCGTACTCTTACAACAGCAATCTGACCTCTCCGCCTGACGCGTATTTCGAGTCTGCAGATGGGCAGCCCGGCACGATCGTGACCAACCGGACGATCAACACCAATGCCAATCTGAACCTGTCCGGCGCTCACAAGCTGATTGGCAACGCCTTCACCGCGACGACCTCGTTCGGCTTGCGTCAGGAGCGTCGCCAGTCTGATGCCGTGATCAATCAGTCCCGCAACAACCCCCAGGGCGTGACCGATGTGAACCTGGGAGTGGTGCAGAACAACAATGAGTTCAAGACGCTCATCAAGGACTTTGCCTACTACGCGCAGGAAGAGTTTCTCGGCTTGAACGAGCGGCTGCTTCTCACGGCCGCCGTCAACACCGAGCGCTCCAGCGTGAATGGCGACGACAAGAAGTATTATTCGTACCCCAAGTTCGCGGCCTCGTACCGGCTGCCCTTCCTGCCAAAGTTCACCGACGAGCTCAAGATTCGGGCCGCCGTTGGTCAGGCCGGTAACCAGCCGCCGTTCGGCTTCAAGTACACCACCCTTCCGTTCCTGGTGTATTCCGGACAGCCCGGTGTGGTGCCGTCAGCGACCTTTGGCTCGCCGACGATCAAGCCGGAAACCTCGCGTGAAGTGGAAGGCGGATTGGATGCACAGTTTCTCGGCGGCCGGTTGGCTCTCGATGCCACCGTGTTCCAGAAGAAGGTGAGCGATCTGATCCTCCAGGCGCGCGTTGCCGCGACGTCAGGGTTCACGTCGAAGTTCATCAACGGTGGAAATCTTCAGAGCACGGGCACCGAGCTGGGTCTCAACATCACGCCGGTGCAGCGCACCAACTTTACCTGGCTCTCACGCACCACGTACGCAAACGTGGACAGCCGAATCACGGCGCTTTCAGTACCGTGTTTCGCCGGTGGCGCAGCGTTCTCGACTCGTTTTGGAGCACCGTATGTTTGTACCGGCTTCTCGCCATCAGATGTTCAGGTAGCCAACGGCTTCGATTCGACGTTCGTTGGCGGCGTGTTCGTGAGTCGCGTACGTCATCTCGACAATGTCGAGGCCGCCCCGAACTTCACCATGGGCTTCTCCAACGAATTCAACATCGGCCCAGTTCGCCTGTACTCCCTGTTCGACTATCGCAATGGCGGCTACATCGCGAACCTGACGAACAACTACTTTGACGGAACGGGACTCCTGGCTGACACGGCCGCCAGCAACCGGCGCAACCTCCTGTTCAGCACCGCGGGTGGCGGTCACAATGTGTACCTCGAGCATGCTGGCTTCATGAAACTGCGCGAGCTCTCGGTGTCCTTCGCGCTGCCGCATGTCGTCACCTCCAACCTGTTTGCCGGCGCGAACGACGTGCGCCTTGAGCTGTCGGGCCGCAATCTGAAAACGTGGACGAGCTACTCGGGATACGACCCGGAAGTCTCGAACTTCAGCAACCAGAACATCGGTCGCATCCAGGACGTGACCCCGTATCCGCCATCCCGGAGCTTCTTCATGTCGCTCAGCACAACTTTCTGATATCAATCCAATGAGGATGATGCTCAATATGAACAAGCGCAGCTTGGCGCTCATCACCGCTCTGGGCTTTGCCGCGACGGCGTGCAAGGACTCCACGGGCGTGCCTGAACTCAACAATGTCTCTGCCGAGGTGCTCAACGGCGGATTGACACGTCCACTCACCTCAGCCCTCGCGACCGGCATGCTGGCCTCGGCACGAGGCAACGTTTCGGGCACGTACATCGTCTTCAGCGAGACGCTGGCTCGCGACCTGTATCGCCTGGACGCCAATGAGCAGCGCTTCATCACCGAGACCCTGGGTGGTATTTCCGACCCCAGCGGGTTCGTGGGTGGCGGCGTGTTCAACGGGTTCTACTCGACGATCCGGACGGCGAACACGCTCGTCAACGGTATGCCGACGGCGACAGGGCTTTCTGCACCGGAGAAAGCGGCGACGATCGGTCTCTCCCAGACGATCAAGGCACTTTCATACTACCGTGCGCTGGAGATGCGCGACTCACTCGGCATCGCGGTTGACGTGAACCATCCGATTGATGCGCCACCAGCGGCATTCGTCTGCAAGCCGAATGCACTGGCGTTCATCTCGACACTACTCGACAGTGCCAAGGTGAATCTCGCGGCGGGCGGCACGGCGTTCCCCTTCCCGATGCCATCCGGGTTTTCTCTCATTGGCAACTTCACCACCCCCGCGGGCACAATTCTGTTTGCCAATGCGCTCAAGGGGAAAGTGGAGCTGTATCGCGGGTTGGACCATGCCAAGCCGAACCCGGCGAGCTTTGCTGCGGCGATCGCCGCCTTGAACGCGTCGTACCTCGACGTCGCCGGGTCGATGGACAAGGGGCCGTACAACTCGTATAGCACGGCGAACAACGATGCAGTCAATCCGGTCTCTGATGCACTCATCTACCTTAACCCATTGGTAGCGGACAGCATCCAGGTCGGCGACCTCCGGAGTTCCAAGATTCTGACGGCACCAAAGCGCTCGCTCTTTGGCGTATCGTCAACCTACCAGCCAACGAGTTCCTCGCCAACGGGAGCCATTACCTCGCCGATCGGCATCCTGAAGAACTCCGAGCTCATCCTCCTTCGGGCACAGGCGGAGATCGAGATGGGTGATCTCGCGGCGGCAACGGCAGACATCAACACCGTGCGCACCAAGGACGGCGGACTTGCTCCGCTTCCGCTACTCGCCTCGAAGACTGCGGCGATCAACGCCGTGCTCTACGAGAAGCGGTACTCACTCCTCAATGAGGGTGCGCAGCGTTTTGTCGATCTCCGCGCATACAATCGCCTCAACGGGACGTATCTGCGAAAGGAACTGGCGACGGATCCGTTCCAGGCGGCCTTGGCCATTCCGAAGCCGGAGCAGGATGCACGGGGCGGCGGTGTCATCGTCCCAACCTGCTCGTAAGAGTCCGGATGTAGTTGCCAGAGATCAACGGCCCCGGCATGTTTGCCGGGGCCGTTGGTCTTGCGGCCTTCGATCCATGGAGGGAGTTCGTGCGGCGTCTCATCATCGGTGCCTCGATCGTTTCCGTCGTCATCATGGCCTGCCATGCCCAACCCCCGCTCCCGGATGGGACCGTGGCGTCACGAAAGGACGTCATCACCCAGGAACAGATCCTTTCGACAGGCTACACGAACATCTATGACGTGATCGCCCGGCTCCATGCCGAGTACTTTCGCGATCGGGGAGCGGTGTCCGTCAAGCTGAATCAACATGCGAGAGCTGTGGTCTTTCTGAACGATCAGGAGTATGGCATTCCCGAAACGCTACGCAACTTCTCCGCGAGTGGCGTGGCGGAGATCCGCTACTACACCGGTACCGACGCATCCGCGAAGTTCGGCTCTCAGTATGGGGGCGGCGTGATTCAGTTGATCTCGCGCAATCAATAGGATCGCAGTCCGTTTTCAATTACAAAAGAAGCCCGGCGCGCGATGTGCCAGCGGCTGACTGAGCTCGGCATTCCAGGTTGAGCGCGCATCAGCCGAGGCGGTCCGTTGCGATCGTCACGGTCTGTTGACGGAGGCCTCCATTTGCGAGCATATGGCACTTGGTGGTTCGCACGCAGGGGAGCCTGGACTTTGGGCGTTCACCATGGAGCGGGATGGCATCGGTGATGCGGCGTCACCGGCGTAGGTGCCGCCGGCGCGCTCGCGTTGATCGTACATGTCAGACAATGCTCGCAGGCTCCCTGCACCTATGGAACCAAACGACGCGTCGGCAACGCGCCTGGTTCGGGCGGACGGGGAAGCTTCTCGTCACGCTGGGCCGCCTGCCACGCAAAGCTGGCAACAACCGCCGAGTTGAACTTCATGTCGTCCGGCTGGAGGCGCTCGTATACGTCCTGATTCGTGTGGTGCGTGAAGTTGCCGTAGTCGAGCGGATCCTGGATGAACTGGAAGCCGGGTAGCCCCACGCCGATGTACGACAGGTGATCAGTGCCGCCGGTGTTGCTGATGGTCAGCGTCTTCATGCCGATGTCCTTGAACGGATTCATCCAGGCATCGAAGATGGGGCGCTCCGCTTCGATGCCCTGGAGGAAGACGCCACGAATCTTGCCGCTGCCGTTATCGACGTTGAAGTATGCCGCGAGTTTCTTCTGTTCGTCGGTAGCGTGGAAGCCGAGCGTGTCGCGTGTTCCGAAGTGCTGCTTCACGTAGGCAACGGACCCCAGCAGGCCCTCTTCCTCGCCCGTCCAGAGAGCAATGCGAATGGTGCGCCGCGGATTGAGGCCGAGTGTCTTGATGAGCCGCATGGCTTCGAGCATGACGCCGGACCCTGCGCCGTTGTCCGTGGCGCCGGTCCCCGAGTGCCAGGAATCGAAGTGCGCGCCGATCATCACCACTTCATCCTTGAGGGCGGGATCTGTGCCCGGGATCTCGCCGATGAGATTGAACGACGTGGTGTTCTCGGGATAGAACTTGTTCTGGACGTTGAGTTCGAGGGTCACGGGAATCTTCTTGTCCATCATGCGGCCGATGCGACCATAGGATTCCTGCGCGACGTGAACCGTTGGTACCCGCGGTACTCCCTTCGCCCGCGACGCGCCGTTGTTCGTGCCAATGTCGCCACCCGTGTGCGTCGCGTCTGCAAGGAGGATGGCGCCGACGCCCTGCTTCTCCAGCCAGCGAAGAGTTGTCGTATCCGCGATGTTGATGCCGCCTCTGCCGCGACCCGGGAAGCCACCAGGCGCATTCGCTCCGGTGCGGGCCGCCAGAGCCACAGCGGCCGTGGAGTCGCGAACGACCTGCTTCTCGCACGTCGCGGAAAGCGCAGGCGCCGCGGGGGCGCCGCCACCGCGACCGCCGCGGCCGCCACCTGCTGTCACGGGTTGCGCCGCGCTCATCGCTGTGAGCGCTGAATCTGTGAGGCGCGTTGCGGTTGGAGTGAAGGAATTCACGGCCCGGTTCAACGGTGGCGTGAGCATCAAGAAGGCGTTCTTGAGCTTGCCCGTGTACTTCTCCTTGAGCTCGTCCGAGCATCCCGCCTGCACGAGCACGGGTGATCCGACCACTGTGCCCTTGGTGCTGCCAGACCACGCCTGTGGAACAGCCTGCACGATGAAAGGCACTTCGCCCTTCGCATTGAAGGAGAAGTGCTCATTCTCCCAACCAAGACCAACGGGAGTATCCCACTTTTCCTCGTGTACGTTCGCGAGGCCCCAGCTTTTCATCTCCTTCATGGCCCAGTCGCGGGCCCGCGCCGCATTGGGCGACCAGGTGAGTCGAGGTCCGTAGACGTCCGAGAGCCAGCTCATGATGTCCATGACCTGGCCGCGGTTCATCTCTTCCGACTTGATGCGTTCGATGGCGGCGACATCGACTTTTTCCTGTGCGGCGAGCGCAGGTGCGAGCGCGACGGCCGCGATCGCAAAGGACGCGAAGAAACGTGAAGTGACTCTCATGGCAAGCATTCGGGGGATGATGGTGTCGTGCAGCGGGCCCGGTTGGCCAGGCTCATGACCGATCCGCATGGAAATAGAATGGCGATGCGCGCCCGGAAAGTCACTACGACGGCTCAGTGGGCGCGCAGTTCCCAATGGTCGGCGGCGCGCTGCATCACGCGGTCCACGTCTTCGGCGCGAAGGTACCGTGACCTCACCAGCTCGTCGGCCGCATCGCGCACGCGCGCCAGATAGCGCACCTTGCTCTCGTATCGCTCCGCGACCGATCGACGCGGGTCACCCGTGAGCAACCTCGCTGCCTTGGTGGTTGCAAAGGGCAAATAGGAGCCAAGCAACGGAAACAGCTCGTCGGAGGCGCCGGCTTGTGCGCCACGAAAATTCCATCCTGTGTATGTGGCGAGCGGCACCGCCACTTCCGGCAACCGAATGCCGGCGAGCTCGTTGCCGTCGGCATCCACCTGCGGCACGAGTAGCGGAAGCAACGCACCGGCTGCCGCGCCGTCCGGAAGGAATGGACTCTTGACGCGACGGCCGCCCGTGAGGGTGCGAAGCGTGACTGCGTCCGGCAGCGCCGGAAAACTGATGCCCGATACGCGCACAAGCGTGCCATCGTCGATGCGGGGATACCGACTCGGCGGCGGAGAAACGGCGCCGTGCATCCATTCCTCCATGGACATCAGAAGCGCGCGCATCGTCAGCCGGTAGTCGGTGGGGTTGCCGAGCGCCTGGCCCATGGATGCGACGGGCGGAAATGCGCCAGGACCGTGTTGCGCTCCGGCATTGAAATAGATGCGAACATTCTGCGGCACCGGGACGTCGCGCGCACCATCCGGCGTTGTATGGATCAGCGCCGCCGCTCGGGCGCCACCCCAGTATTCCACGCCGGTGTTCGTATAGAAGATCTTCGGCATATCGCGCAGGCTGGCGGTGCCGTTCTCGAGTTCCCCGTCTGCGGCGAGACTCAAGGGGTCACGCTGCATCGCATCCGCGAACGGAAATGACGTCGCGGTGCCGTAGCCCTGGGACACCGGAGTGGCCCAGCGTCGGTTGAGGTCGATGCGCGATGCACCAGCGACATTCGCGAACACCGCGTCGAGCGCCTGATGGTT